>JAGTQO010000060.1:2017-9409 GCA_018396565.1 Candidatus Bathyarchaeota archaeon | reverse complement strand
TGGAGATTGCGAAGGCGACTGGGCTTGGAGGCGATGTTGGCGGAAGGGTTTCTTTGTTTTAACAGACTCTTTTAGGTGTCCGTACGTTTTGAGTGAGCCGAGTAAATTCTGATCCTACCCTTATTCCCTCATGAGTTTTCCTAGTTACCCCAGCTATAGAAATACACACAATATCCACATCTAATTCTATTAATTTCTTAGAAATTTGCTCTGTTAGAAGTGTAACGTTTGTGGTGGGGCCAACGGAGCATGCACCGTCCTTCGCCAACTTAATCATATCGAATATTCTGGCATTCAGAAGTCTCTCACCCCAGCATGAAAATAGACCCATTTCGTGTAGGAGAAGCTCCGGCTTATTTTCTCAAAGGTTTCGAAAGGCATGTCCACAGATTTCCATTTTTCAGCAAGAGACGTTCTTGGACACATAACGCATCTGAAAGAACGGTTAGAGGAGGGTTCAATCTGGATGCAATTGAAGGGCTTCCTGTCTTTCTCGCTGATAGCTCTAAAGATACCGTCGTACATAACTCTGACACGCACATATGGAAATCTCTTTCTTTGTGCGTCAGCCTCCTCGGCTACCTATGAGCGTCGCCTTGTAGTATGCTATTAATTCAAGTTTTGGCTAGAAGAGTCACCAGTAGCTTGATGGGCCTCTTCATGATGAGGAAAATATTCCTATAAGAATATTTTGAAGAATAAAATATTAATATTAGAATCTATTACTCACTATGGCTTAACGGTGTTATAGATGGTACTCGAACCAAAATATATGAACGCGTTCGAACTCCATGCTACACACACAGGCCTTCGCTGCGTCTCCCAGGGAGGTGCGGCCATAGTATGAGTGGATATGCGATACCCATGCAAATCCTCATGGTGG
Source organism: Candidatus Bathyarchaeota archaeon (assembly GCA_018396565.1). Taxonomy (GTDB): domain Archaea; phylum Thermoproteota; class Bathyarchaeia; order 40CM-2-53-6; family RBG-13-38-9; genus DTMT01. The sequence goes on along the minus strand of JAGTQO010000060.1, from coordinate 8,526 downwards.
GCATGGGAGTAGTGGGTCAAAGCGTGGCTCAGATGCTTCTGTCGCGTTACTCGGAATTGAGAGATCTGTACGGATTGCATCCAAGGGTTGTAGCGATAGTTGATAGTGGAGGAGCAGCAATATCGGAGAAAGGGCTTGACTTGACCGAAGCTCTTAGAGTCAAGAGGAAGAGACAATCAGTCGCCACCCTACTAGGAGCTGGAAGGCCCGGGTTGTCAACGAAGGATGTGGTTGACGAGGTAGATGCCGATCTCATGATCGAAGCCACACCTACAAATGTAGAGGATGGTGAACCAGGTCTCACCAATTTGAAGACAGCACTATCTACAGGCATGCATGTTGTCACTGTAAATAAGGGTCCTCTAGCCCTGGAGCTTCCATCTCTACTCGACCAAGCGAGAAAGAGGCGCGTTTCACTGCTTTTCAGCGGGGCTGTTGGCGGCGGATTGCCCATACTAGCTTATGCGAAAAACTGCTTATGTGGGGAGAGAATACTAGGCATCCGAGGGGTGCTGAACGGGACAACGAATTACGTCCTTTGGAAGATGGAGAAAGAAAAGAAGAGCATTGAAGAAGCCTACGCGGAGGCGCGTAGCCTAGGCTATGCAGAACGAAATCCTACATACGATCTTGACGGAATTGACACCGCATGCAAACTCGTCATAATCGCCAACTGGGTGTTGAACCTCAAAGTGAGACTGCGGGATGTTCAGATCACTGGAATCCGCAAAGTTTCCCTTCGAGAAATCACTGAAGCTGAAAAAGCGAACTCTGCGATAAGGCTCATAGGCTCTATTGAGAAGAAGCTGAAAGTTGGACCTGAAATAGTGGCTAAGGACAACCCTCTCTGCGTTGATTCAAATCTCAATGCAATAGCATTTGCAACAGAGTATACGGGTCAACATTTCATAATCGGTAAGGGGGCGGGTGGCTGCGAAACAGCCGCTTCCGTTATCCGGGACCTCATTGCCTTGGCAAAAGTGTCTGAGAGAGTATTCGCAAACACTTAGAAGGTCACTTGGCAAAGCCAAATTGAGGATTGAAAGATTGAAATATTCAAGAGTCAGGCATATATGACCGTGAGGCTGACGTCTATGACTGAACAGCCTTCAGAAGAAGATTTAGAACTATACTCAAGGCAGGTCACTCTAGAAGACATAGAATACAATGGACAGCTGAAGCTTCGAGCAAAAGTATGCGTAATCGGTTTAGGAGGTTTAGGGGTTCCGACAGTCCAAAGCTGACCGCTATGGGTATCGGATACATATGAATAGTGGACAGGGACATCGTTTCCCGTTCTGACCTGCATCGACAACATCTCTACAGCATAGATTCGATTGGCTACTCTAAAGTTGAGGCCGCCGCGAAGAAGTTGAGAGAATCTTCCAAAGCTCGATAGGAAGACCGATGCTGTCGCTCAAAAATCGATTTGAGCTGATCTTGAGCCTGCTGTTGCTTCTTTTCAGCTTGGTTCGAGCGGGTTTTGGACTGAAAATCTGCTTGGTTGACAGTTTTAAACGACGGTTTGAAGCTATCCAGGTCCACCAACATAAATATCGGTGGCATAGGACTTGTTGGATCCATGATTTTTTTGTATGAAATGGTTTTATCTTGAGAGTTTTTATGGGTTTTTCTGAGAGTTGGCTGAATTTCGGTTCTTAGATCGGTTTTGAGGAGGATTCTTGGCTTTATTATCGGTGTGTGAGTGGGGCGGTCACCCCCCCACCCCCCCTACCCCCCTTTGGGATTTGGGTATCTTGACCTGTTGAGGGTGTATGGTTGTGTGGCTCTATATGTGTTCAGCCACTTTCATTCAGCTCTCTGGTTTATAGTTTGGGTTGGCAGCTATTTTTTTGGTGCTGTCTCCTGTGGGTGGTTGCCTGGTTTGAATGAGAGGTGTCTGGGCGCTTTGGAGGCTCTTGGTTATGTGAGGAGGTTTGTTGAGGGTTTAGGCAGTGATTCATCTGTCAGATTGAGGGTTTTGAGGGAGCTCGACGAGCTGATAGACCTGCTGTTGAACGGGTCTGTCGCCGACTTCAGGAGCAGGATAGAGAGGTATTGAGTCGAAGGTTCATCGTCATATGCTCTTGGGCTACCGGAAAATTCTTCCTGACTATGGATGATTAAGGCCACATATTCGGGTTCCGAGCAGCAAAGATCAGGGTAATAGAGGCCGGTCCTGAATGACAGGGCTTGGAACCAGGAAAGGGGAAGGTGTTCATTTGGGCTTTACGCCCCCTCAAGTTAACTGCTACAACAGCCACCGCATCTCCTGCAAGCCCGAGCATGATAAGGTAAGGCGCCAAGATAGATACTTTGCTGACAGGAACCAAGCAACCTCCCACAGGTGCAGGTTTAACACCTCCACCGCCGAAAGGTGTACCTGTGAGCTGGTTGAGGTTCGGTGTCGATGTCGCCGTTATCCTAGCCCAAATATAGTTTTTAACCGTGTCTACACCTGTATCTGAGCATGCAACCCACCCTGAGCCTGTCCACCAGTAAAGTTTGAGTGTCATCAACTTTCTTCTTCTGCTTATCGAACAGCGGGTAGATCTTCCATTCAGTTTTCAGCATCTTTCCAACCTCTGGCAATTTCCTCTGATAATTATCACCCATCATGCGGATCCAAACCTTCTCCATGCGTTTCATCTCCCCCAATTTTTGATTCAATACTGGTGAGGGGGATGGCCTAGTTGCCTTCTATGCCACTTCAGATAGTGCATGTTCGTAGGAGCATCTGAAAACTTTAGAGGGAGAAGGTTGCCCTTTCTGCTTGGCAAAGGAGAAAATCTTCCTTTTGGTATGGTTATTTTCAGCTTTGATTGAATACCACAACCCTTACCCTTTACGTACCGCAACCTTCCGCTCTTAATAAGGTGCAAAAGCAGTTTTCAGCCTCATCCTTCCTAAAGCCTTTTTAGCAAGAAATTCTATAAGCCCATCCTTCTTCAAATTTTCCTAACAATTTCCTGAAATTTTCTGATGCATATATTCATGACACTTTCCTTGCTACAAACTCCAAATCCTTTCTTACGTCTCGAATTTGTTTTTTGACATCGATGCTCATAGCAAAAACATCTTTCAAAGAATCTACAAGGTTCGGGTCATCGAGGGCCTCAATTATCTTGCTGATCTGTCCTCGCAAGGCCTCTGCTCTCCCCCGTTTTAAGTGCTTCAAGATCCTTTCTGGATCCGCATCTTCTCTCAACATAACTATGTCTCTTATGTCTGCCCTTCTCGCTGAATGGATTTTTAACGCTATCAGCAATTCTCTCTCCGGAATTCTGCAACTAACTGAGGCCTCAATTCCAGATATAGCAGCTATGACCGAGTGCTCTTTGATGTAATCGAAGCTCCAGGCTGCTTCTGTCGCCCTACAAAATAACGCTCCGACAAGCAAGTCAACCGTAACTGGAAGCTTATTTACATCCCTCTTATAGCTTATAAACTCTCCACCATAGACTTCATCAAAACCAGCTTTCTCTACGTGCTTTGTAAAATCCGCCTCCTCAAGAACAGCTTCCAATCTTTCCAAATCCTTTTTCTGAACTACAATATCGCAGTCGACGGAGAATCTGTGCCTTGTCAGCCCGCTGACAGCGTAGCCTCCGACCACGATGAAATCCAGCTCAGATCCTATCAGCTTCTTTAATGCTCTAAGGATCTCGTTCTCCCTCTCAATAAACTTCATTCTTATCACTAGAAGTTTGTCTCAACTTCTTTGTACTTCACTCTCAACCGTAAGTTGTACATTTCATCCAACATCTCCAAGGCTGGTTCATAGGAGTATATGTGTCGCTTGCAAAATTCAACAGTATCCTTCAATGGCTCAACCTTAAACTCTCCAACTTCCTCTGTTTCGAAATCGGCCTCCGGATATAAAACGTAAAACAAGCCGAATAACGTCTTACTCACTCGCTGATCCTTGACGTAGACCCTTTGCTTTCTCGACCTGAAGAAGGCCATCCATTTTCTCAAGTCTTCTTTTCTGACCTTCAAGTGAATTGGATAGAAGCCGAAAAATCTATCCACTTGGTAGCCGCCCTTAGTCCAGAAGAAAACAGCGTCTGGACCGGATAACGCGTACTTCATCTCAGCTTGCTTTAACAAGTCGTAGGCTTCAGAGATGTTGATCCTCTTGGCTAAGTATTCCTCTGGAGAGTTGACTTTATACCTTCCCCATCCAACATTTTCCAATAACCCCTTCTTGGCCATATCGTGCAAAACCTTGTTGGGGCTGGGGCTGGGAAAGACTGAGGTGAACTCCCTGACCGTGAACTCCCTCTTCCAGTTCCACAATATGTTCCACAATTCGTAGTATGCCATAAATATTACTATTACGGTAACAATTATAAGACTAACGTTCCATAATCATACCCTTCTAAATCTTTGAAAGTACGCTCGAATATTTCTCTATCCCCATCATCTTCCCTCAGACTGAATCCGACAGCCTATCACTCTTTGTATGGTATCTCCTGGTGGTATGCTCGGGTTATGAGCATTCTGAGTAGGTCTGTGTTCGATTCGAATCCCCAACTATTTTTGAGTTCTAGGAATCTTCTGGCCATCTCGCCTTCGAGGGTGAGTCTTATCTCTATTTTGGGTGTGGTTTTCGACATTTTTCACCTTAAATGTTTTTAAGTGACCTAAAGTGTTATATAAGAGTTCCTACACATAAAATGATTTAAAGTGAAAGTGATGGAAACATGCTGGAAGACCAGAATAACAAGATCAAACCCAAATCGACGACGAAGGTCTTCGGCAAAGGAAAATGCTACATCCCCTCAAAGATAAGGAGGAGACTCCAACTCAACGACGGAGACATCCTCATCTGGGAGCTGACAAACACAGGCGAAGCAAAGATCTCCAAAGCAAAGATAGTCAGAGAATATGGGTAGAAAAGAACCAGAATACCTACCAGACTTAAATCCAACAAAGCAACATTCAACCAACCTTGCATAAGACAACCGCCGATTCAAAAGAGTCGGAGAGGATTCTCAGCCTGACCCATAAGAGTCCAGCGAAAACCCGCAGAGACCTGGAGAGGGCAAAGCAGAGAAGAAGCATGTGGATCGAAGCCTACAGAGACAGAGACCTCAAAGAGATCATAAGCACAAAAAACTATGAGATACATCCAACAATCCCAGTCTCACAAGGCGACGTAATAATCTCAGGAACCAGATACATCCACCCAGCCCTCACAAAGAGCAGGCCAAACATAAACATCCACAGAAGAAAATACTGGACCGACATAATCACCAAACTTCCGAAGATGAAGGCCAGAGAATCCTCAGAATAAACTCAGCACAACACAACAATCCAATTTCTAAGAGAGAAACTGAGCGAGTGGATACATTTTGGGTTACTGGTGGCGTAGAACAATAAACATACTGACTTTCGGACTAGCCTACCGAAGATACTCAAACTGTTTCTGCATAAAATGTGGAAAACTAGTAAGCAGAAAACATAGTGAGAATAAGGATCGTAGAGACCATCGAATAGTCTCCTTCGGATGGATGAAAGACCCAGAAGACCCCAGAGACATATTATGGAGGAGAATATTCAAACCCCCAACCAAAATACCTGAGAAGACAGACCTAACCCACCACGCAGGCAAGATCAGAGACCAGGGAAACGAAGGAAGCTGCGTAGGCCAAGCAGGCGCAGCCCTGAAAGACTGGCATGAGAAATATCAGAGAGGCTACCCTGAAGGAGGACTCTCCTCAAGATGCATATACAACATGGCAAGGGCACTCGAGGGGAGGTTGAACGATGAAGGCGCATACATCAGAGACGCCCTCAAAGGGCTACAACACTACGGAACATGCAGGGAGAAGCAGTGGCCATACAAGCCTGGATCAGACACAGGCAAAGATCCGAGAGCACACATAGCCATCCAAGACATGCAGCCATGGCAGATCGAATCATACGTGAGAATAATCAGGGTCGAGGAGATAATGCAGGCCCTAGCATCCGGAAAACCAGTCTATGCAGGTGTACCATGGTATAGAAACTGGATCACACCCGGATTGGATGGAAAATTGCCTATGCCGGATGGGCCGCCGATCGGAGGCCACGCAATACTATTCCTAGGATACAATCAAACCGAAGACTGGCTCCTATTCCAAAACAGTTGGGGTAGACTCTGGGGCAGAGCCGGATACGGCAAGATACCCATCAGAGCCCTAAGCAGAATAGAGGGTGAATGCGACTTCTGGACAGTCACAGACAAGCAGGGACCAGGCCCAGGACCTGGACCTGAACCTGAACCAGACGAACCTGAATGGAGGAAGATCATAAAGAAGATCCTGAAGCTGCTTGAGCAACTCCAGAAGGCTATGGAGGACCTGAAGAAAAATGCATAGATGGATCAGAATAACCCTAACCCTCACATCAACATTCGCAGCAATCCAGGTTACCGGCCAACTTGGAATATTCACAGGAGGCGTAAACACCTACACAGCAATACCGAGCTTCGACATATACACCCACGCCCTAGGATCAGCAGC
>JAGTQO010000060.1:0-2006 GCA_018396565.1 Candidatus Bathyarchaeota archaeon | reverse complement strand
CCATGCTGGCCTTCATAAGTCTAGGAAGATACGACATGTCATGGAGAGTCTGGATACCATTCCAAGTCGCAACAGTAGGAACATTATGGGAGCTCGCTGAGCTGACAGTGACATGGCTAGGACTCCTGCCACCACAGCAGATCTCAGCCACAATTGAAAACTCGATCCAAGACATATTCATAGACCTCCTAGGAGTCTGCTCAATATCCTTCCTATATGAGCTGAGTGAAGACCGATCAAAATGAACGCCCCGAAGAAAAACGCTTTTATTCAGTCGACGGCACTACTATCATTGGTCAAACCATGGTTTATACTGTCGACGCTTTAGTTGTAGGTATCGTCGCCGATTTTGATCCCTACGGTGGTGAATATACTAAGGTGAATCTAGGATTCAAACTTCCAATCCCTAAGCCACCTGGTGCTGAGCAGGTTTACCCTCCACCACCTAAGCTGATCGCGTATAAACATGTGACTCACATAATCATTCCAAGGGAAAAGTGGACAGGACAGTATACTATGTGGCAGGAATTCAAAATAACAGTCAGAGACAATGGAGAAGTTGAAATCAAGAAGGCGGAGGAGTGACGGTGCTTAGAACAAACCGTACACGTGAGATAGAGCAGGATACAATAGACATTTGCCATGTCATCGAAGCTGTCTTCCTAGTGGAGGAGAAAGAATCGTCGACCATCCCCAGCTTTCAGCAAGTAACCCTTCCATTCATCGAATCTACAAACACCTCTCTCTCAACGGAAACCTTCAGTGGAGATGATGAATACCTCTCAGATGAAGAGGTGGAAGACCTGGAGAGAAGCATATCTGAGATTGAGCGTGGAGAGGCGAAAACCTTCAGCAATGTTGACGATGCATTGAAGTGGCTGAGAGAATAAAGGTGCCTCCCCACTGTGGCGCATAATAATCACAACCACATTTAAGCAACGGTACAAGCAGCTCAATGGAACATTGATTGAGAGGGTAGACGAGGCGACCAGAACGTTGACAGAGGCCGAAAATCCGCTCAGACTGGGCGAGCCTAAGAAGGGGCGCCTCAGAGGAGCATACGGCTATCCAATTTCAAGAGCATGTCGAATACTCTACACTTTAGACTGGGATGAGCAAACCATTCATCTACTCAGAGTATGCGCCCACAAACAGGTCTACCGATAAAGAGAAATTGATTCCATCCAACAGTCTCTTCAGCCTAAGAGCCTATCGTGGAAACCATTCTTTCTAACATCGTCGACCCACATCTTAAGATGGGACTACCACTCCTCACCAACTTCCCCAATTATTCTTGAGTAGACAACTGCACCATCCAACAAATTGAATGCAAAAAGAGGCGCAGGATCTGGTTGAAAATTTAATTCAAGACATGCTGATAGACTGCCCAGAATATGCTCAATACTGCTCCTTTATGAGTTGACTGGAGACTGATCGAGATGAACATCATACCTTACGTGGGCGGGAAGACTTTCCTGTTGAAGCATCTCTTACCATTGATTCCCCCGCATGAGATCTATGTCGAGGTCTTCGGCGGCGGAGCCGCCCTCCTATTGAATAAGCAACCCAGCAAATATGAGGTTTACAATGATGTTGACGGTGAGCTTGTAAACCTGTTCTTGGCCATCAGAGATGATCCTGAGAGATTCAGAAGCATGCTTGAAGGCATACCTTACAGTAGAGAGATCTTCCAGAGGTGGAGTAGAGAGTTCAAGAATGGTAACAAGCTCCCGGAGGACAATGTGGAGAGGGCTGTAAGATTCTACTATGTGATCTCAAGCAGCATCTCTGGAAAGTTTGGGCAAGGCTGGAGTTTCGGCAGGTCAGGTAGAATGTGGAGACGCCAGACCATGCTGAATAGACCATTCGAAAAAATCCATAACAGACTCCTCAACGTTACAATAGACCATTTAGACTTCAGAAAATGTATAATAAACTGGGATTCCGATGAGACATTCTTCTTTTTGGACCCACCATACTACGGGGTTAAGGGTCCCATGTACAGG
>JAGTQO010000059.1:2108-9447 GCA_018396565.1 Candidatus Bathyarchaeota archaeon | reverse complement strand
GAGGGTGAAACTCTTCGAAGCGATAGTGAGAGTTCAAGATCTCAAAAAGACTTTCAGAACCTCAGGCAGCATACTCCAGACAATAATAGGGAAGGGTGAACAGATAAGGGCAGTCGACGATGTCTCACTTGACATCATGAAGGGTGAAGTATTAGGTTTAGTCGGTGAGAGCGGAAGCGGCAAGACAACACTTGGAAGACTACTTCTCAGACTTGAAGAGCCAGACAGTGGCAAGATCTATTTTGAAGGAGCTGACTTCACAGCTGTTAAGGAGCAATCTAGAATCAGAGAGTTCAGGAGGAGGATGCAAATGATCTTCCAAGACCCATATGACTCAATAAACCCAAGGATGAGGGTTAGAGAGATTGTAGGTGAACCATTACGGGTTCATGGGAGGGGCTTGAATGAGAGGGATAGGTTTGAGAGGATAATTGAGATCTTGGAGGATGTTAAGCTCACACCTGCAAAAAATTATGTTGACAGATACCCACACGAGTTGAGTGGAGGGCAGAGGCAGAGAGTGGCCATAGCGAGGACCCTGATAATAAGACCAAGCTTTATAGTTGCTGATGAGCCGGTATCTATGCTCGACGTCTCAATCAGGGCTGACCTACTGAATCTAATGTTGGACTTGAAAGATAGATACAACCTCACATATCTCTTCATAACACATGATCTGGCTGTTGCTAAGTATATCTGCGATAGAATAGCGGTTATGCGTCTTGGTAAGATAGTTGAGCTCGGCCCGACACTCGAAGTCGTAAATAACCCTCGACACCCATACACCAAAGCTTTGAGAGCGGCAGTTCCAAGGTTGAAGCCGAGGGCATGAAACAAAAAATTCAGTCATCTAAACGCCATAAGTCGAGGTCTGCCCAAGATTTATAACCAATTCTATGTGTGAGAGAGGAATCGACATGTCAACATCAAGAAGATTCTGTGAATCTATCAGAAGCCTATTCGATCCGGAGAGCGTCGCCGTCGTAGGGGCAACGGAGAATCCTGAGAAACCTGGATACCTTCTTCTTAGAAACCTCATCGACCTAGGTTACCGAGGCAAAATCTATCCTGTTAACAGGGGTAGGGAGACCGTTCTCGGTCTGAAATGTTACCCCAGAGTCAACGAGATTCCAGGTGAAGTTGAGACCGCTGTAATCATAGTCCCAGCCAAGGAGGTGCCTAAGATCATGGAGGACTGTGGGGACAAGAAGGTTAGAAGTGTGATAATATGTTCCTCAGGATTCGGGGAGGCTGGAGGCGATGGAGCCAAACTTGAGAAGATGATACTTGAGATCGCTTCGAGGCATGGAATCAGGATCGTAGGCCCAAACACCACAGGCATACTGAACACCTACAACGGCTTCACATCATCCTTCGTGAAGCTCTCTAAACCCGTGAGGGGACCGGTGTCGATAATAGCCCAGACAGGAATGTTTGCGTCAGCCATGCTCGAACATATCCTCACAACACAGCCATACGGCCTCAGCAAGGTTGCAGGCTTAGGTAATAAGGTTGACGTCGAAGACTCAGACATCCTAGAATACCTCGAGGGAGACCCTGACACAAGGGTTGTAGCAATATACGCTGAGGGGATAAGGGACGGTAGAAGATTCATCGAAGTCTCAAGAAGGGTGTCCCCGAAGAAGCCGATCATAATATTGAAGTCAGCGAGGACGAGATCGGGTGGGAGGGCCGCTGAGACCCACACAGGATCCCTCATGGTCAGGGATGAGATCTTCGACGCAGCATGCAGGGCTGCAGGCATCATACGTGCTGGAGATATTGAGGAGCTCCTAGACTACACTAAGGCATTCGCAATGTCGCCACCGCCGAGAGGGGACAGAGTAGGCGTCATAGCCTATACTGGAGCAGGATGCGTGATGAGTGCCGATGCGATTGAGGATTACGGTCTTAGGCTAGCTGAACTCTCAGAAGAGACGATGGAGACACTGAGAACATACACTCCACCATTCGGAGTATTGTCGAATCCACTAGACGCTGAGCTCATCAGGATGAAGGTGGGCAACGCTGAAGAGTCTATGAAACTTTCTCTGGAAGCTTTTATGAGGGACCCGAATGTTAACATGGTTTCTCTCGTCATGGTAGGTCTGAGAAGGGGTAGCAAGATATGGGAGGTTGACTTTAGGAGGGTATTCTCGAAAATTGGGATGGACCATCCTGAGAAGCCCCTTGTAGCAACCATCATGGCGTCGAGGGAGGTAACTGAGGAATTCAATGAAGAGATGGCGCGTCTGGGGGTGCCGACATACCCGTCCCTCCATAGAAATATTAGAGCACTGAGCGCTCTGGCTAGATACCATTTAAAATATGGAACCTCAAATAATCTTCAAACTTGAATTGGCATACAAGACATTCCTGAAAGATTTCCAGTCGAGCTCAGTCTCCAAACATCCATCCTTCAGTAAAGGTATACCCTGGCCGACAATCCCATACTTCTCACATACGAAGCTGGCCAGAACCAGCTCCCTGACGCATCCAACCCCCAAACAGCCTTTGGGCGATAGTTCGAAGAGAACCTTAGGAACCACGCTACCGCCAGATATGATCAATGCAGACTTATACCCCAGATTCTCAGCCTCCAGTATCACTTCACCCACATTACACTTCCCACAGTGGAGACATGCGTAACCGTAAGAACCTGGCTTAGCTGGACAATCTCTGGACCTCAAACATTGGGGGAGTAGCAGTATCCTATCAGAGTAAGGGATTCTGTTAAATCTCTCCCTTCCAAAATTGTTCTTAGCCTCGACATAAAGCTCAAGGAGCCTCCTCTCATCTATACCTATCTTAGCTGCCAGCCTCTCAAACCTGCTCAGGGCGAACTCACTCAGCCTGAGCCTAGCCAACTTTTCAATAGCCTTCATCGCTAAACGTTCTTTACTTGAACTCAAGATCCACGTCTCCGGTCAGGACGACACTTAACAAGGGCCACAGCATCCATATATTGATCAAGGGTGCACCTTTCACTTTCCACACTATAATTCTTTTTGTTGAGTGAAAGTCCTCATAATGTTTCTGGAGCAGCCTCCATGAACAACATGCTATACCGGCTTGAATAGCGAAGAGAATATCTGTATGATAGTATATTCATTATTCTAGATATGTTGGTGTAAAAGAATTTTCGGCATTCTAAAAAGTACTCGTTGGAGTGTGGGGGTGGACGTTTGAGTAGTGAGGAGACAAGGAAGAGACTCGCCGATATGAAGGCCTATCTGGAGAGGAGGATATCAGATTTGAATAGGGAGGTTGTTGAGCTGAGTGGTTTTCTGGAAGTCGTCGACGAACTGTTGGCCGAGAAGAGTTTCCGGAGAATGGAGGTTCCGAAACTTAAGAGTGAGCGTGGGGTGAAGGTTGAACCTTCCGGTCCAAAAGAGAAGATCCCTATCCTCACACCTGAAGGGGCTGGTATCGGCGAGATCACATTCGACGGCAACTGTTTAGTTGCGACACCTGCTGAAGGTTTAAGGTTCAGCGTGGATACACCACCACTCAGAGCCTTTCTAGTATCGAAGGTCTTTGAACCTATGAGGGCGAGGGATGCTGAACTGTGTAGAGAGGGTAAACTTCAGGTCGATAGGGCCTTCACATATACGATAGATCAGGACGGTTTGTGTCTGAAGTCGATAGTCGTTAGGAATTATGGTGATGAGAGGAGGCTGATGGAGCTCAAGAATGCTATAAGATGGACTTTCAGGAGGATGTATGAGAAGACTTCGGCTGAGTGATCTTGAACCTGTTGGGACCCTCCACTAGCATTCTTTTTATTATCGGCGGCAAATCTGCGACCGACTCTATTACGTAATCAGCCTCTGCCTCAACAAGTTGTTCTCTGGATCCTAAGCCTGTCAAAACCCCTACGGTTATAGCGTTGATTATCCTGCCAGATATTATGTCGGCTACGCTGTCTCCGACCAGAATACTCTCCTCAGGCTTGGAGCCTGCTAGGGCGACTGCTTCATAGACATGTCTCGGATGGGGCTTAACCTCCATCGATGAACCTCTGGAGATGAGGAGGTCAAAGAAATCCCTGATGCCGGTCCTGTCGACTATAGCGTTCATTGCCTTATCACCGTCGGCTGTGAAGAGGATGAGTCTCAGACCCATACCTTTCAACTCTCTGAGGGTCTCCCTCACATTCGGCAGCAGCCTAGTCACCTCAGCGGCTCTGAGCTCATACCTGTCGAGGATAGCCTCTAATCGACTGCGGATCTCCCCGTAGAGTCTGGATTCACCCCTCTCCAGCATGTACCGCTTAACCTCCCTATCCATATGGAAGATGCTGTCCTTGACGGTCAGCCCAAGAGATTCTGGGAGACCGTACCTCTCGAGCAGCCTCAAGGCTTCGCTCCTAGCCCCAACATAGTCTATGCGGAACTCAACCAATGTCCCATCCAAGTCTAAGAATACGGCCTTCGGCGTCAAAAGATACACTATCCAACGAGTTTATTGCGCATCATAATATTTGTGGCGGGCCTGTTTTCAGTCCAACCACCTTCTCGATTAGGTCTGCCACCGTAACTGTAGATTCGAATCTTGAGGCGACACTGCTGATACGCTCAGCATTCTCCCTATACTTTGGCTTATTGAATATCTCATCCAAGGCTTTTGAAAGTTTCTCGGCAGATAGGTCTGCCTGATCAATGATCAAGGCTACTCCAAGCTCAGCTGCCCTCCTCGCGTTTCCATACTGCTCCGTATGGTCCGGGGTCGGAATGAGGATCAATGGTTTCCCATATGTCAGGGCCTTGGTCACAGTTCCATGGCCGGACCTACATATGACCAGATCTGAATGTTTAAGGATTATGAGTTGAACCTCATCATCAACCCACCTGTAAACAGTCAAATTGTCTATCTTCACAGGTGAGTTCTCTCCTCCCGGCTCTCCGCAGGACATTATGAAATTGTATTTTCCACTGATCTTAGGCAATATTTCGAGGAGCCTTTCTGTAAGCCACCTCCTCTCAACCTTCGGCCCACTCACAGATGCATATATGATCTTTTTTCCACCGGAGAATCCTAGTCGCCTCTCTATCTCCTCTATATCAGGTAGGTCTCGTAGGTTCTTCTGAACTATTGGGCCTACAAAGATGACTTTGCGCCAATACCTTCTTGGGATAGTCAAGTTGCTTTGAGATATTGTGTATGGGCCTGGAAAATCGGGAATCACTATTGCGAGGCTCTGTCCCCATAAACCAATAATGATCGTTCTAACAAATATCCAGAATATTCTTGCGAATATGAAGAATATTCTGTCTAAGAGACTCCGCCTCCCACAGCTTGGCCTTCGAATTATCTCTATCCTGAACTGGTTGATGATGAGTATCGATGGAATTCCAAGAAGCTTCGCAGCTACTAGCGTCGAACCTCTGGAGTCTGAGATTATGATGTCTGGTCTCGTCCTCTTGATGTTTCTGATCTCAACTATCACCTGTTTGAGAAATCTTCTTAAACCTAGGGATAGGCCGCTTCTTGCAGCTGTCTGCTTGTAGTCTACTGTTCCATCTTCCTTAACCCTGAAGCTTATGGGCACCGCCTCGACCACTCTGAATCTCTTTGCCCTCGCATACTTTAGACCATCCAGATATGTTGAGACAACAATGTTGTGCCCCCTCCTTGTAAGCTCCTCAATTATGGGCGTCAGCCTGGCTATGTGGCCGAGCCCTATACCGCTGGATGCGATGTAGACTCTCATCTTGCCCTTTGCTCTTTGGAAGCCTTCTCCACAGGACCGTTGGGACTCTTCTCCCTGAATATTTCAGCTTGAAATTTGAATACCTTCGTTCCTTTGAGCAACCATCCGTCTGGCGGTAAACCTGCTTTCATGCTGCAGTTTGCCAGAAACTCCTCCTGGTCCCAGTTCCATTCAACAGCGACTTGGGGAAGAAGTAAACCCCTCCTGGAGCCTCTGGAGACTATTAGGCCGTCTACTCCTATAACTATTTTTTTGGGAATCTCCTCTGGACTAGCATCTATCTCTTGGGGAGGTGTGAGAACACTTACTTCAATTGTCAACTCATCGAGCTCTTCCAACGTTACAGATGGGAATCTAGGATCACCTGTAGCAGCTTCTATGGCTGACGTTATCGTCGCCTCAATCAGCCTGCTAGTCGGCTCAGGAAACCCTATGCAACCCCTGAGTTCACCTGTGGCGTGATTGCGTAGAGTCACGAATACTCCACTATTCATGAAGAGTTTTGGCGGGGTTTCTGGAGGTGGCTGCACGATCTTTCGTGCCTTCAAATATTCCGTTATTGCTCTCCTTGATATTTCTACGAGAAAACGACCTTCATCGAGTTGGAGGCCAATCTCGAAATCGGTATTTTTGCTCATAATATATTCACTTCATCTTCTTTGCTTTCTCCAAGGTTTGCTTAATCTTTTTCCAATGGCTCCCACGCCAGTAAATCTTTGAGCATGAAGCTGATGTGCACATCCAAAACCTTCTGTACCTATCGTAGGTTCCGTCAGGAACCTTACCTTCAACAAGTCTTTTCTCAACTCTCATTATAGGCGACCCACATGTTGGGCATCTAGACCTTTCATGGTTGACGGTCAACTGGAGGTTGAGTTTCCTCGAGAGCCTTGATAGACCCTCGACTGTGGAGTGTTCCTTGACTAGAACAGCTTCCAGCCCCCTTCTTCTAGCGAGTCTGAACAATTCAACATCAGCAGTCAAAAGTATCCTGTTCTCCATTCTGGACTCACTCAAAAGTTCATCATCATTCCTCAACTTTTCATATTTGACATCGTATCCTAAAAGGCGGAGCCACCTTGTAATGTTCCCAAGCATACCGTCGGCTAGGAACCTCATTCCGGTTTACACTCTAAGATACTGCCTGATCCTGGAGGTGCTAAGACTTCACCTTCATCGAATATGAGGCGGCCACCCAAGAATACTTTCGAAACCTCACCCTTAGACCTCCAACCTATGAACGGAGAATATTTCGCTTTGCTGTGAAAAACCTCGAGTTTTACAACATGCTCTCTCTCAAGGTCTATAAGAACTATGTCGGCGTCTAAACCTTCAGATAATCTGCCTTTTCCTTTCAACCCGAAGATTTCAGCCGGCTTCTCGGCTAAGACCTCGATGAGCCTTCTGAGGGATAAATCACCACTATTCACTTTACCGAGTAGGAGTGGGAGGGTGGTCTCCAATCCAGGAATCCCAGGCTTCACCTCCCTCATGTCTGATGCACTCTTCTCCATAAGGCTATGGGGTGCATGGTCGCTTGCAACTATGAGAGAGTCTAGGTTTGATAGGCCATCCCATAGGCCCTGGACCTCCTTGGGCTCCCTTAAGGGCGGGTCTGATAGGGCC
>JAGTQO010000059.1:0-2101 GCA_018396565.1 Candidatus Bathyarchaeota archaeon | reverse complement strand
CTATCTTCTTAAGGTCCTTACTGGTTAAGAATAGATGGTGGGGGGTTACCTCACATGAGACAGCGACTCCCCTCAATCTTGACTCTCGGACAGCCTCGAGACTGCTGGGTAAGGTCAAATGGCATAGATGTATCTTTACGCCAGACTCCTCTGCTGATTTCAGGATTCTCATCACAGCCTCCAACTCAACCTCAGGACTATGAATACGACAATATTCTTCTATAGTCAATGGTTTACCCTTCAACCTCTCCATCCTCTTACGTATCTCCACACCATCCTCAGCATGAATCGTCACAGGTAACTTCAATGAAGCGTACCCCTTCAATATTCTTGTAAGATTTTGAGCATCGTAAAGAGCTTCACCTATACTTGCCTCATTCATGTAGAGTTTGATCGAAAATATTCCCGCCGATGACATTCTTTGAAGCTCCGCAGGATCTTCAGCTGGTCCTGCATGGAATCCAACATTGACCACTACCTTGTTTTTAGCCGAGTCTATCTTCAACCTGAGGTTTGATGTGGTGTCGGTTGGGGGAACGGTGTTCGGCATATCTAGTATGGTGGTGAAGCCCCCTGCAGCGGCTGCGCATGTGCCTGTGTAGAAGTCTTCCTTATATGCGAGTTGCAGGTCTCTCAGGTGGACATGTGCGTCGATCAGGCCTGGGATAGCTATGAGACCGTTCCCATCATAAGTCTGCTCAGCTCTTGGAATATTCGGCTTCTTACCTATCTTAAGGATCTTTCCACCCTCGACACTTATGCATCCATCTACAAGTTCATCTCCGATTAATATTTTGACATTTACAATGTTTAAATCTGCAAGATACATTCCGATCATACCGTTATTTTGCCCTTCATCCAGATTTTTTATTGGGCAAACCGGAGTATTCTTCCATCAACACTCTAATACTTCAGTGTGGCTTACTCTCCTCCTCAATGTCTGAGATGCAATCTTCACAGTAGTATTGGCCGTCGTAATGCATCAATCCATCTGACCAGATACCGCATCTATCGCAGTAGCCGGCGAGCCTATTCTGTGTCCTGAGAGGCTCCTCAGATCTGAGTCTCGACTTCTCCCAGAGAATATCTATGAGCGCGGGGGTGACGTTCAAAATGTCTTTGCTTGTGATTATACCCACCAATTCACCTTTACTCATAACAGCGAGCCTCCTGATCTCCAGCTTGCTCATCCTTCTCGCTGCTTCCCTTATACTTGTTTCACCGTCTATCATAGCCAGCGGCTTACTCATCACCTCAGAGACTTTCACATTGGCTGGTTGGAGGTTCTTAGCCACAACTCTAGTAGCCAAGTCCCTCTCAGTCACTATGCCTACAGGATTATTTCTCTCATCAACCACTATGACTCCGCCTATTCTATGGCTCTCCATAAGTTGAGCTACCTTGACGACACTCTCATCTTCCCTTACCGTAACTACTGGTCTAGACATCACGTCTTTTGCTGTAAGTATATCTTCATCCTTGGACATGGCCGATAACCATTCTATTTGAAGATAGGGTGAACTGAGACATTTATAGTGTTTATGGAGTCCAGTCTCCGACGAGTCTTATGGTTCCAATATTCAATTTATGGATGGAAAATATGCTCAATATTATAATTATAAACCCTCTTTGATCTTCTCTTGATAGAACCTTACCTACCAATTGGGGTTCTGAAGATTGATCTGTATGTTAAATTGATCTGGTATGCTAATGTTATTATCATCAATATGAAGCCAAGCCTGACTTGGTTTGGGATAAGCAATGCGAATCCTACGGCCTCCAACATCAGCGTAGGATGCAGACATGAACATAACTCTGAAGATAAGGTTGCACTGAACACCGACATGAATCTGCCGAGATTCTGAATTAGATTAAAACTCGGATAAGTCTTACCTCGTCTGGGAATTTTTGCTGCTACGTATATGCCTGTAAGTATTACTGAAATGATCAAGGATAGGTGTCTGATATTTTCAAGGGTAGCCCGTGTCGGTAGGTCGCTCTTATACAATCCGATGAAGAGGAAGGCAATTCCAGCCATAAATATCAGGTCGAGCGTCTCACGTCTACGAGAGAGAATGGCTGTTGAAAGCATGAGGGATGC
>JAGTQO010000058.1:4104-9607 GCA_018396565.1 Candidatus Bathyarchaeota archaeon | reverse complement strand
GCCTCCTCAATATGGTCTTAGCCATCGCTTCTCCACATATCTTATTCACACCTTCTGGCCAATGCCCCCTTGTGAAGTATTTTATCGGAACGTCTCCATACTCATGCATCATAGACATTATTCCATCGGTACCAAATGATGCGTATATCTGGGCTGTAGGGTGGGACCTGATCGTTACATATATTCTTCTTAGAAACTCGCTAAGCATCTCATTCTTTGCAGCTGGCAGAACCCTGACCTCAGTCCCTCTAACAGCTATCGCCTTCAAGTTTTTAGAACCCATCACTGCACCGACACCACACCTCCCAGCCGCACGGCCGAGATCATTTATTATCGAAGCGAAAAGAACTCCCCTCTCACCTGCTTGACCTATAGACGCAACCTTAACGTCGCCATCTCCAAGGTCATCCCTAATCAGTTTCTCGGTAGTGTATGTGTCTTTACCCCACAGTTTGGATGCGTCTCTGATCTCTACTTCACCGTCAATAATAGATAGGAAGACAGGCTTCTCTGATCTGCCAACAATTATTAGTCCATCATATCCCGAAAATTTAAGCTCAGGACCCCAAAAGCCTGCCGAGTGCGCTTCAGCCCATATTCCTGTAAGTGGAGACTTTGTGCAGACGCAGTAGCGGCCACAGAGCGGGGAAGCTGTGCCGGTGAGTGGCCCAGTCATGAAGATAAGAACGTTTTTGGGAGAGAGGGGATCGACAAAGGGATCTAACTCATCAAAGACGATCCTTGAGGCCAAACCGCTTCCCCCAACGTATTTCTTAAGCACCTCCTCCAATGGTGTCTCAACAAGAAATCTTGAATTAGTCAAGTCGATTCTAAGAATTTTACCTACGTAACCATACACTCTCTGACACCACCCAGCCAACTGTTGCAGGGACTTTTACGGAATGTTATTGGAGGAATCTTTGGGTCGAGAAGCGTTTAGCGGCATAACTGCGGTTGCATATGCATCTTATCTTACGTAAAATTATTGAGGTTGAATAATTAACTAGATGCATTTTTCCCATCTCATATTCGATACAGTTTCTTTATAAGTTCGATTTGGTCCGGCGGTATCTCCTGTATTTCCCCATACTGGCTTGCGATGAAGGTCATTATAGAGACCTCCTCAAGAATCTCTATTGTGGATAGGGCCTCTATCATATCGAAACCAACCGCGATGACGCCGTGATTCTGTAGTATCAGAGCCCTTCTTCCTAGAATAGCCTCACCGACCTGTCTGCCCAACTCTTCAGTCCCTGGGTATCGAAATGGCAAAATTGGAACATCGGCAAGCATTGTTGCAGCCTCCAATGTTATAGGTCTCAACTTCACATCTGCCAGTGCCAAGCCTGTGCTGAATGGGCTATGCGTGTGTAAGACTGCGTTTATGTCTGCTCTCCTCCTATAGATAGCGGTGTGGAAATGCCACTCCATTGAAGGTTTCAGAATCCCCTCAATGACCCTTCCATCGAGGTCGATCTTTACGAGATCCGAAGGTTTCAATTCGGGTTTATAGACTCCGCTGGGTGTTATCCAAACTTCACCTGACCCCTCCATCCGTACGCTGGCGTTTCCTCCAACCCCAGTCATTAAGCCTCTTCTATGAAGTATCTTCATGCTGCGAACGATCTGTCTCTTAAGAATACTCTCTTCAGTTTCCATACTCAATCAAGTCTAAGACTTCACATAGCCCAATTATATAGTTGATTGCTGTGGATGTGTTCTGCTGACAGATAGATTGAAATTCATCTTAGAAACCATGTTTGGAGAGGGTTCAACATTTGAGTGGACGAGCATTAGCTGCAATAATTTCAGCTGGACTCTCTAAGTTTGGGAAGCTCGAAGGACTATCTTCCAGAGAGATCTTTCTGTCAGCCGCCAAGGAGGCTTTCGATAGATGCCCTAACCTCAATCCTAAGAAAGATATAAAATCCCTTTTCATAGGACAAATGTCTGAGTCGTCTGAGCATCAAGGACATACTGGGGCTCTCATCGCTGACTGGCTGGGGCTGAACCCTATCCCAAGTGTAAGGCTTGAGAGTGCATGCGCATCATCTGGGGCAGCCCTCAGAGCTGGAGTACAAGCGATCATGTCTGGACTTGTAGAAACCGTAATGGTTGGTGGAGTCGAAAAAATGACACACCTATCAACATTTGATGCGACTGAGTACCTCGCCCTCTCCTCAGACAACTTCCTTGAACAGTGGCATGGTTTCACATTTCCAGCATTATTTGCACTCATCGCTAGGGCTCATATGCTCAAGTATAAAACGAGAGAGGAGCAGCTAGCAGCTGTCGCCGTGAAGAATCATAAGAACGGCTCAAAGAATCCGAAAGCACATATACAGAAGGAGATCACCATCGAGCAGGCTTTGAACTCAAGGATTATAGCCTCACCGCTCAGACTCTTCGACTGCTCATTGATCTCTGATGGTGCTTCATGTCTGATCCTAACAAAGCCGGAGGTGGCTAAACGGTATACGGATGAGCCTGTGTATATAGTTGGAACAGGTCAGGCCAGCGATACCATAGGCCTATATGAGAGGGATGACTTAACGTCACTCAACTCCATAGCTATGGCCGCTAGAGAAGCTTACAGGATGGCTGACGTAGGACCAGATGATTTAGATGTGGCTGAGGTACACGACTGCTTCACTATAGCTGAAATAATCAGTTATGAGATGTTAGGTCTATGTGGGAAGGGTGAGGGGGGAACGTTCATTGAGTCAGGCCAGACTGAGATGGATGGAAAGATACCTGTCAACACAAGTGGCGGATTAAAGTCTAAAGGACACCCTGTAGGGGCTACTGGAACCGCCCAAGCATATGAGATATACCTCCAACTTACCGGCCAAGCGGGAAAACGGCAGGTAGAAGGTGCTGAGATCGGATTGACCCAGAACCTTGGAGGCCATGGCTCAACATCAATAGTTCACATATTCAAGAGGAACATTTAAAATCAAAATATTCTAATGGATGACTTGGATCGGGTAATATGCAGATTGGCCTCTTAACAGGAGTGTGCGAGTGTGGAAGAAATAGCTTTTCGGAGAGACGAGAGGAAAGAGATCTATCCTACAATTGAAAACTTCTACAAGTTCTGCGGTATGGGAAAACTTATGGCCGTAAGATGCTCCAGATGTGGGAGACTCGTTCTCCCACCGAGACCAATGTGTCCAGAGTGTTACTCGACAGACCTTGGGTGGATTCAGCTGAGTGGGAGGGGGAGACTCGAGACATACTCTGAAGTCTATGTGCCGCCAAAAAATTTTGCATCCAAGTCTCCATACATCATTGGAATAGTAAGGCTCGCGGAGGGGGTTGCTCTTCCAGGCCAGATAATTGTGGACAGAGGCGAGAAGGCTGAGGTGGGGATGGAGTTAAGGGTTGACTTCGAATCTGCTCCAGCTGAAGGCTGGCCACAATGGCCTCGCTACTTCTTCAGACCAGTCGATAGGAAGTAAGAGTCACAATTCAAATCCTTGAAGGGTCTAAAAGTTTCATGATGCCGAAGTTTACTTCCTTGATTGGGCCCTTGCTTTCTCAAGCTCCGATAGAATCTCTTTCCTCAAGCGCTCAACCTCAGACTCGACCTCAGCTGCTTCAGCAGATATCTGGGCTGGTGTGGGACGCCTCTCCGGCTCTGCTCTTACCGGTTCCTGCACCAACGCCTGGGCAGGCTTCAACTCTGGAGTTCCAATCAATCCAAATCTCTCAGCGATCTCCAAGATCTTGCTCCTCTCCTCTTCAAGTTTACTCTCAGCTTTTGCTATCTTCTGTGAAAGTTCCTGTTGATACTCCTTCAATATAGCTATCTCCTTATCATATTTGGTTAATCGTCTAATGCTCTGCGCAACCTTTCTGAACTGCTCCTCCTTCTCACTTATCTCACTCAGCCTCTGAGAGTATTTCTCGCGAAGCTCCTCATACAAGGCTTCGTCGACTTCATTAGCGTCCCGCATCCTGTTGAGCTCGTCGAGCGCAGATCTTAAGGCAACCTGTTCGAGCCTGAAATAAGATGACTGCTTCTCCGCTGATACCACAGCCCTCTCCAGGCCTTCTTTCTCCAAAAGATACACCTTGGAAACGATATCCAGTTCTTTATCTTAGGGTAGGTCAATATATATGTTTGCAATTTTGATAGAATATGGTTTCTAAACCACCTATAAGATTATTTTAATGTTTTATTTGATCTATTCGGTATTGTGTAACTGTTATATTGCACTTTAATGGTTCTATATGGTGGAGATTTGCATGTCCAAGGTTGAGAGGGTACCGAGTGGTATACCTGGCCTTGACGATATGCTCTATGGCGGAATACCCAAGGGTCGTGTCGTCCTCGTCGTTGGTGGACCTGGAACGGGGAAGACAATATTCTGCGCACAGTTCCTTGTAAGCGGAATCAGGGATTATAATGAGCCTGGATTATTCATCAGCCTAGATGAGAGTAGACACCACATAATCAGGGAGATGGCTTCTTTCGGCTGGGATATTCCGGAACTTGAGAGGAGAAACATGTGGGCCTTCACAGATATCTCTCCGACGAGGCATCTTGGAGGCGATGTCAAAACTGAGAAGTTGGCTATAGGAAAGAGAGATTTCTCATTGGAGGCGGCTATGGGCGAGATTAGAAGGAGTGCGAAGGCTATCTCAGCAAAGAGAATAGCTGTAGACCCGATAACCTCTTTCATCTTTCAGTACCCAGACATTATTCAGAGGAGGTCCGTGATTTTGGAGCTCATAGAGGCTCTCACCCTCACCGGAGCAACCACCGTGATAACTACCGAGCTCAGGATGACTGGGCTTGAAAGGAGTGTGCAGCTAGAGGAATATCTGGCTCATGGAGTCATCATTCTCCAGACCCTACAGATTGGAAAGTCTGCTACTAGGGTTATTCAGATTGAGAAGATGAGGGAGACACCTATAGATACGCAGATGAGGCCTTACAGGATAACAGAGAATGGGCTTGAAGTATACTCTAGGGAGAGTGTATTCTAGCTTCGAGACTGTTTAGGTAATGCTGAGCCTCTGATACTTTAGACAATAAATATCTTTTAGGCTATTCGCTCTCCTTCTTTGACTCCTCTGTTGAGGGTGGTGTCATATCGGCCTCCAGGGGCTCTGGGGGCGGGGTTGTCATCATGGTCCAGCCTATCCACATGCAGATGACCAAGGCCGCGAGGACGAATAGGAAGACGGGAATCGCCACCGCCCACCAGTTGAGCCAAGCGGGCCAAGCAGCGAAGTATATTGAGACCCAAGGGGCGAAGAATGCTGCTACATATATTATTGCAACGATCAATGAGATAAGCAGTATCAATCCACCATATGTTTGATCCTTACTCATCACATATCCTCTCTCAGCCGTTTATCATGAGCTGTTTGGTGATATAAAACTTTCAGAATTATAGGGTTCCCATAGGATATACGAGCCTATCGATAGTCTGGATTAGTGCGCCACAGGACCCTTGTTCTGGCAAGTATGTATGTGAGAGGGGCATTCACC
>JAGTQO010000058.1:3156-4064 GCA_018396565.1 Candidatus Bathyarchaeota archaeon | reverse complement strand
GAGCCTACTCCGGGGAGCTCTCTCACCCTTTAGAGGCTGAGAAAGGGTCGACTTTACCAGTTCCTTGAAGGGTGATGGGGTTGGACTCTAGGCCCTGTGATATGTGGGCCTTTGACTGAACATTAGAGGTAGGGGTGAAGGTAATGTGGGGTAACCTTCGACCTTACTTTTAATCTCTGAAACCAAATCATTCAGTGTCATGTTCTTTATACCTGCGCCCCTAACCCTTACGGGAAAGGTTGCTCCACCAACCTCCCTCTCCCCCAAAACAATGATGTATGGCACCCATTCTACCTCGGCTTCACGGATCCTTTTCTGGAGGGTCTCATCCCTATCGTCGACGTCGACCCTTATACCATTCCCGGCCAGTTGGCTTGACACTTCTTTGGAGTATTCGAGCTGATTCATTGTCACAGGTACTATTCTGACTTGAATCGGTGAGAGCCATAAGGGGAGCTGCGGTTTCCCTCCCGTTCTCTCAGACTTAGCTGCACAGTCCAAGACTGTGAAGAGGTAACGCTCCACAGTCCCGATCAGGGCCGTATGGATTATAGGCGGATACTTCCTCTGACCATCCCTATCAACATATGTTATGTTGAAACGTTGGGCGTTACCGATATCTATTTGGAACGTCGCTATTTCACGTGGCCTATTCAAATCGTCTATTATGGTGTATTCAACATTCAGAACCCAGTAGTATAGGTCTTCAGGTACAAAGTTCAGTAGAACAGGTTTACCCTCAACCCTTAGGAGGTCCATGAAGAGGCTTCTATTTTCTTCAAAAAAAGTTCTGGTAGTATTGTATATTGAGACATACTCTCTCCCAAGCTTCCTTATCTCACCATAGATCCTTTCATGGACCCTCTCAGCCATCTCCTTAGCTTCATCCAAATCCTTACAGTAGATAT
>JAGTQO010000058.1:2578-3122 GCA_018396565.1 Candidatus Bathyarchaeota archaeon | reverse complement strand
ACATAGGAGGAGCTCACCACTCTGCTCAAGCCTGTAACTGTCAGCGACCTCGAAGGTGCCGAAAGGTAGATGCCTATAGCTGAGGTACCAGTCCTTGACCATCGAAAACTGCTGGTGGCATGCCGCATATCTCAAGACGAAACTCTTCCCATCGAGATTTACTTCGTATAGCCTATCCCCGAAGAGTTTGGCGTGCTCCCTGACGGGTCGAATCGAGAGGTCGAACATATTGGTCCCCCTGACCCGGAGCACAGGTATACCCAGCGACCTCGCCTGAAGCCAAGCATACTCGCCTATTAGTTCGAAGAGTAGGTCCCCTTCAGGCCCATATCTCATATGCCCAACATCTGAGTATGGCTCCCACTCGACCCCAAACTTCCTACAGTACTCAAGATACCTCGGCTCGCCACCCAATAGACCCCTCCTCAAAGCCTCCTTCTCAACGAGAATCTTGAACTCTGAGTCGGGGTATGACATGTAACGTTCAGGCTCAATGAGTTGCCCATCAATATTCAAAACCATATACTTTGTCTCCAAAGGCTGA
>JAGTQO010000058.1:0-2558 GCA_018396565.1 Candidatus Bathyarchaeota archaeon | reverse complement strand
CGTTATCGACCTGGACAATTCGGCGAGTGGATGACCTTTACATTCAATTTTAAAACTCTTATAATATCCGAATGGGCTACGTTTCACGTTGAACCCTTTCGAAGACAGAGCGTCAGCGACCCCCCTAAGAATCGGAATGGATGCTTCTGGAGAACCAAGACTGCTGGATAGGTGGGCGTAAGGATATATTATTATGTTTCTCACCTTCAGGTTTGAGGCGACACTGGCTATCTCACTCGCCGCCCTTACAACTACACCTTCAATATTCTGCTCATCCATTCTCTCTACGGTACAGAACGCAACGAGAACCTCATCCATGAATCCCCTCCTATCCCCCTCACCGATCACTTCAGCATCCTCTATAGCCTTACTCTTGACCTCAAACTCAAAACGGTCAGCATGTATGAGAAGAACCTTCAACCCTCATTCTCCCGCATCATCTAATCATTCTCCATCTTTCAAGGAGCCTCTCCTTTCGAGTTCTCTTCTTCATCTCCTTATAATGATCCTTGCATAGGTAGGCTCTCCTGGAGCCTCCCACATGCAATCCTGCCTTCGATGCGCGCTCTGAGTCTAGGGACCTGACTGCTGGGTTCCCGCATCCCACGACACTGCACTTCACACCTTTATCTATCTTACCCATCCAGGATAACCTGCATTCCATATGTTGTGTCGAACGATGATTTATAACTTAAACCAGAGCCTAAAAAGGCTGTATGGAGCAGATATTGTTTGCTGGTGATGAATTGTTAACGTATCTCAGACATAAGCTTGAGTATGGAATTGGGTGGATGGTTTCTCTCCTCCACCGTGCAGGCGTTACCCCAAACATGTTGACTGCCGCCGGATTCTTAGCGGCAGCGTCCTCGGGCATAATATTCGCATGGAGAACCTCCCAAGCCTTGACATTCATTCTTGCACCATCACTAATACTACTCTCAGGATTCTTTGACGTAATCGACGGTTCCCTGGCGAGGGTGAGTGGGCGAACCACCAAGTTGGGAGGCGTATTGGACTCCATATTCGACAGGCTAGGGGAGATATTCATAATTTCTGGAATGACGATAGGAGGTTTCTCTCAAGTTATCTGGGGTTTGGGTGCAGTATCATCATCTCTGATGGTCAGCTATGCAAGGGCCAGGGTTGAGGTTGAAGGTTTAAGGCTCGAAGGCGTAGGCGTCGCCGAAAGGCCTGAGAGAATTCTTATCCTATCCTTCTCTACATTCCTAGGATATATTGAATATGGGGTCATAGCTGTATTCATTCTCGCAACTGTAACGGTTGCCCAGAGAATAATCTACGCACATAAGCACCTCTATTAGGAGACATATTATAAAACATATACCACGTGATTTGAAGCAAATCTTATACCGAGACTTCGGTCTGTCCAGCTCTTCTAAGAGAACCTTCGCCTCTCCTCCCTAGACCTGACCTTCGCAACACCGAAATGCACTGCGCATGAGACGCAGTAATACTTTACAGTTGCTTGTCTTGCAATGTATGCGCCGCTAGCTCTGAGCTCTCTTGCAAGCACAGGGTCGACTAGGGAATATCTGCTTGTAACCCTCTTGGCCTTATCCCTTGGGATTAGCATCCCACAGTTGGTGCATTGGACGAGTTCACTCCGTCCCTTCCCGCCTTTGCTCCTACCGCTCGATTTTCTTTTCTTTGGCATTTATATCAATTATATTTCTGTTAACAGCTCCTTAAAACATTACCCTTTAAGCCTAACGACCACGATCCCTTAGGATGCCAACTCAGGGTGTGACGGTGAAGGTGTTACATAGAAGCATTTTGGGACCCATTTCCCATCAACCCCAAAAAATTTCGAGGATGTAAAGGCGTTTGTAAGTTGTTTAAGATAGACATATCGACGAGCTTTAATACCCCCGGGGCGATTCTAAATAGTATTTAGACGGTGCCTCCATAGTTCCTTAAAGAGCGGTAAGATACGGGTAGAGGCTTGCTGCTATCACCAACCTACCTATGTCAAACTGAAATTTTATAACCCCCTACAAAAAATAATTTGCTCGATGAAACCTCGTTCAATATGCCCTTGCAAAGTAAACAACTTTGTCAGCAGTCTTTCCGCAGTAGATGCAGCCCGACCATACCGGTTCTTGGTTAAAAGGTATCACTCTTATGGTCGCACCTGTCTCAACCTTAATCTTATCCTCACATTCCTGGCTTGAACACCAGCAGGCCTTGATGAATCCACCCCTCTCATCAAGGACTCTCTTGAGGGATGAGTAATCATCTACTCTAACAGTGTGTTCTTCCAGAAACATTTTGGCCCTGCTGAAGAGAGTCTTTTGGACCGAGTCCAAAATGTTCCTTACATCCCTGACGAGATTCGTTGCCTCTAAACTGATCTTCAACCCTGTATCTCTCCTCACAGCAACAACCCTATTATCCCTAACCTCTCTGGGCCCTATCTCGATTCTCAAGGGGACACCCTTCATCTCCCACTCATTAAACTTCCATCCTGGCGTGAATTGTGTTCTGTCGTCATAATGAACTGATATCGCACCTTCAAAAAGTTCCTCCTGTACCGCTCT
>JAGTQO010000057.1 GCA_018396565.1 Candidatus Bathyarchaeota archaeon | reverse complement strand
GCTGATTATTCCTACTCTATCCCCTTTCGGCAGAGGCTGGTTCATCAGTGCTATGGCTGCGTTGAAGATATCGTCAACATCATTCACCCTGAGCATACAAGCCTGCCTCAAACCTGCGTCGACGACGCTCTCTGAACCAGCTATTGAACCTGTATGGGATAGGGATGCCCTGGCGCCAGCCTCTGAAGATCCAGCCTTCAAAACTATTATGGGCTTACTCCGCGCAACAAGCCTCCCTACTTCAATGAGCTTCCTCCCGTCTTTCACACCCTCAACATATGCACATATAACCTTGGTATTAGGGTCGAGAGAGAGGTATGCCAAAACATCTGAGATGTCGACGTCGCATTCATTGCCCAAATTTATGAATTTTGAGAAATCCTATCCCTCTATTGTAGGCCCAATCCAAGGTCCCGCAGCACATAGCCCCACTCTGGGAGATGAAGGCTATGGATCCCCTCAACGCGTTTGTGAAGGTGAAGGTCAAGTCTAAACCTATGTCTGTGTTTATTATGCCGAAACAGTTAGGTCCAATAACCCTGATACCTATCCTCCTTGCGGTCTTTACAACTTCAGATTGAAGTTGGGAGTTTCCGCTCTCAGCAAATCCAGCAGATATGGTCACTGCTCCAGCCACATTCTTACCAGCTAGTTGCCTCATCGTCTCAGGTACAAGACTTGCTGGAACGATTATCTCTACCAAATCAACATCTTCAGGTAACTCCTCAACACTCGGATATGCTTTACGTCCGAATATTCTTGGTAGCTTAGGATTTACCAGATAGACCTCTCCGCTGTAATTGCTGTTCAAAACGTTTCTCGTGATCGCCCCTCCAACCTTATCTATCTTATCTGACGCATCGATAATAGCTACAGACTCCGGCTCGAAGAGTCTCCTCAACTCTTCATAAGTCTTCGAGATGAAACAGCTGTCAAATCGATGTTTTCGAATCATTTATCAAACAACTCCACATAATCATATATTAATTTATTAATTGTCTCAAACATATGTAGTAGAGGTGTCGGATATGATCTTCATAGTCTTTGCTGATATTGAAGCGGCGAGAGAGAAGGAGGCTTACCTATCTGTAGCTGAAATATCCAAAGTTGCCAAACGTTAAAGGGGTATACTTGACTTTTGGTGGACATGACTTCGTAGTCATCCATGAGGCTCCAGACCTAGCGAGCGCCGTTCAGACAGCAGTCAAAATAAGAAATATTCCGGGAGTCACAGACACTGAGACTATAATATGTATGGATATACATGAAGTCTTTGGATTATAACCTTCATCAGTAGAGGATTCGCCTGCACAAAGTAATGGTCAGCCTTCAGCTCTCTGGAAAATGCAGAAACACATATGTCACAGTACGTCATATTGAGAGTCGAATGAGTTTCGGTATAATGAAATGGTGGGGTAGGGTGCTGAATGGATCCTCAGACTGTAGCCCACGCAGAATTCATATTCCAGCTTGCAGTCTTGCTAGCGGCAGCCTCCCTGGGTGGGCTACTAGTCAATAGGCTCGGCTACCCTTCAGCACTCGGAGAGCTGATCGTGGGGATCCTTCTAAGTCCATACGCCCTAGGCGTCGTAGAATATTCAGATACACTTCTCATCTTCGCTGAGTTGGGAGCTATACTCCTACTCTTCTATACAGGGCTGGAGGCTGATTTCAACCAGTTGATGAAGAACTTCAACATATCGATTTTGATGGGAACCCTAGGAGCCATATTGCCCTTTATTTTAGGATACTTGTCGATGGTATATATGGGATATCAGGATGGACAAGCCCTACTGGTTGGGACGGTCTTGACTGCAACAAGTCTTGGAATAACAGTCCGCATGTTGAGTGATATTGGACGGTTGCATACCCCCGAAGGGAATGTTGTGCTTGGCGCTGGTGTCATAGACGATGTGGTTGCTGTAATAATTCTCAGCGTCGTCTTAGGAGTCTTTACTGGCTCATTCAACATTTATAACGCCACCTCAATATTGGTGAAGGCAATCGTATTCTGGGTCTTGACACTCGTCATAGGAATGAAGATCCTAACTCTTTTCTTCGATAGATACTTCAAAAATGTTGAGAACCTTACATTGATATTAATAGCATTATGCTTCGTAGGGTCCCTCTCCGCAGCTAGAGTTGGATTATCATCTATCATAGGAGCCTTCGCGGTAGGTCTCTCCCTATCGAGAATTAGAAGGATAGGATATGTGAGGGAGAGGATGGACGCTATCAACTTAGTATTTGTACCGATATTCTTCGTGTCGATCGGCATGCTGATAGACATAAGGATATTTGGAGATTTTCTGATTCCAGGAGTCATAATCTCCATCGTCGCTGTTCTTGGTAAGATATTGGGATGTGCAGGGGCCATGGTCTTTGTGAGGTGGCCTAAGAACCAAGCCTTCAGGATAGGTGTATCCATGGTTCCGAGGGGGGAGATGGGTTTCGCAATAGCAAGCTTGGGGCTTGCATCAGGATATATGGATGGTGGAGTATACGGAATAGCCGTGATGTCTGTAGCCATATCGACGGTTGTAGCTGTTCCGTTGATGAAGATCCTTTACGCGGAGAGGGTTGCGCCCTTGGAGGGCCATTAAGTCAAGGATAGAAGACAGTCATGGATTTCATACGTCAATCCTTAACTAGTAAGAATATCCTTATAAGAACTGTAACGTTGTGGACGATAGGGTTCGTCTTGATGTATGCGAGTTGGGTGGTCAGTTACAGAACATTACCTGAGGGCATACTCATCGGGGTGCTTCTGGTAAGCCGAATTGAAATAGCCACCTATGAGTTGATGTCGACATTCTCAAGAATATTCTCCTACAATTTTTTATGGTCTGTCTTCCACTTGTAGCATCCAACCTTTTCAAGATGAAAGGCTTACCGTTAGGATACCCCATCATCCTGTACCACTGGACACTTTACGGCGCCCTACTTGGAACAAACTCCTTCCTGATACCGTCACCACTGAGGCCTCCACCATCCATCGACGCCTTCTCATGCGGAGTTGGGGTATACGAGATCACAGCCTACACCCTCCTAGCCACCTCAACTTACGATCTGAAGATCAGACTCAAAGATGGCAAGCCTGATATTCAGGGTTTACCAGCGGGAGAAGCCGCCGGTATGATTCTCTCTATATTGGTATTGGCTGCGTCAAGTCTTTACGAGGCTTGGCAGATAGCCGGTTAAAAACCCGTTAGCCAGCATATAAGTAAACCTTAACTTGTAGTCAACCAACTCCAAATTTACGTATGGAAGGTGTCTGAGTGGCGGATATTCTACTCATACAGCCACCGCTATCCCCACCTATGAGCGATTATGTCCAGGACCTTGTATTAACCCCACCCCTAGGTTTATGTTACATCGCATCCTTTCTGGACGATGAGTATGATGTATCGATCCTCGATTCCTCCATCCTAAACCTTGATGACGAGTCTATTGAGGAGAGGATTAAGAGAGAAAACCCGAGGGTGGTAGGCTTAACAGCTACAACACACACCTACAAGAAAGCCTTGGGGATAGCCTCCATGGCGAAGAGATACAACAGGGAAATATTCACAGTTATCGGTGGACCCCACGTAACCTTCAGAGCTGATGAGGCTGCTTCGAATCCTCAGGTCGACTTCGTTGTCAGACATGAAGGTGAGGTCACGATGAGAGAACTCGCCGATCTTCTGATAAAGGGGGAGGGTGGTCTTGCAGACATAAATGGGATAACTTACAAGAAGAATGGTAGGGTCTACTCGAATCCTCCCCAACCATTCATAGAAGACTTAGACTCCTTACCATATCCTAGAAGGGACTTGACACCGATCAATATGTATAAAGTTCCAGCATCGATGATAACGAGTAGAGGATGCCCATCAAGATGCATATTCTGCGCAGCAGGCGCAATGTCAGGTCACAATTATAGGATACGCAGCCCAGAGAACATTATCGGGGAGGTTAAGTTGATAATGGAGGAGATATCTCCGAAATTTCTATTCATAGCAGACGACACCTTCACTATATTTCCAGAAAGGGTGAGAGCCATCACCAGAAGACTGAGAGAGTTGGGTGTGAGATGGATATGTGAGTCGAGGGCCAACTCAGTGACTTGGGAGATCATCGAGGAGCTTGCCTCATCAGGATGCTTCGTCCTACAATTCGGAGTTGAATCGGGATCGCAGAAGATATTGGATTCGATACGTAAAGGCATCACCGTCGACCAAGTTAGGAGGGCGGTAAACTGGTGTATAAAGGCAGGAATAGTGCCTGTATGCAGTTTCATGGTGCCCCATCCCGAAGATGATTGGGAGACAGTTGGGGAGACTGAGAAGCTCATGAATGAGCTAAAGGACCTCGGCGCCCAGATATACGTATCTTTCACAACACCATTCCCTGGAACGAGCCTATACGAGGAGGCTGATAAGTTCGGGGTAACGTTTCTGTCGAATGACACAGACGACTATAACTTGGCGACGCCGGTTATAAGGACGAGAAACCTCACAGTTGAAGATGTTGAAGAGATCTTCGAGAGATATATGAATATTGCGCAGGAGACGATCCCGTTCGAGAAACTTGTTGACTGAGATATGGGGGGAATACTCTGAAGATTCATATCATAAACATGGAGAGAATCGATTCAGCGGACCCCACGGGGTGAGATGAGTAAAGAGTTTATGGGCGTTAGAACTTGCTAATTAGAGAAGTACAGTGTAGGTCACTGCTTAGTAGAAGTCGACTAGCAGACTACTGCATAAACCCCTACATTGGATGCCAGCATGCATGCATATACTGCTATGCAGACTCATACACTAGAAGATTCACAGAACATACCGAGGCTTGGGGAGAGTTTGTGGATGTGAAAATCAATGCACCTAGAGTCTTGGAGAGGGAGGTCGAAATTAAACCTAAGGGAACAGTCTTTCTAAGCTCCCTCACAGATCCTTACCAACCATTGGAGGAGAAGTATAACCTGACAAGGAGGCTACTCGAGATTCTGCTGAGACACAGATACCCCATATCGATACAGACGAAGTCGGTACTAGTTTTGAGAGATCTGGATTTAATCAAGAGATTCTCTGATGGGGAGGTGGGATTCACAATAACGACACTCAACGACGAGCATAGAAGATTCTTCGAGCCCTCCTCATCCCCTGTAGAAGATAGGTTGATGGCATTAAGCAAGTTCAGGGAGAGCGGGGTTAAAACATACGTCTTCTTAGGCCCAATACTGCCACATATCTCAGATCAAGATATCGATGAGTTCCTAAGAGAAATCTCAAGAGCAGGCGCAGACTATATCTATTTTGATAGATTGAACTTGAAGCCTGGTCTATGGGTGAAGCTTGAAAACCGCCTCAAAGATAATGAACCAGACCTGATTGAGGAGTGGAGACGTATCCTAAGCGAGAGTACAGACTACTATAAATCTTTGAAGGCGAGAATATTCAAGACGGCTGGAGAGTTAGGCTTAAACTGCATATTCTGTTTCTGAACTGTATCTGAACATTCGCTATTAAAATAGTCGCAGGTAAAATACAATTGGAGACTACATTTAGGAGCGTGTGTTAAGCCTGGAGGATATTTGACTTATCGTTCCTCCAGCGATTGAGATATTCACTTTCACCATTCTCTCTAGCTTATGCATGAGATCATCCGAACATGTTTAGCTGGGATTTCGCGTTGGATGTTGGATCAAAGTCTCAGGTTAGCTTCCAAAAAGCAAGCGAATTTGAGGCTGGGCCTCCACTAAGATTCGGCTTCGACCATCTTGACAGGCTCATCGGCGGATTAAATTCAGGACAAACTGTATTTCTACACGGTTCATCTCGATGCCTGACGCTCTCCGAAATACTATGTGTCCGGGTGCAGCTTAAGCATTCTTTTGGAGGATTAGATTCTAAAGCGATGTTCATAGATGCAGGAAACATGTTCGATCCCTATTTCATAACAGAATATACAGCTGAGCATCATCCAGAACTTCTGGATGATGTTTTGGATAGGATACTTGTGCTGCGCACCTTCACTTGCCACCAGTTAACCACATTCATCGCGAAGAATCTTCAAAAAGAGATTCATAGACACGGCGTCAAGCTTGTAGTAATATCAGACATGGTCACCCCATACTGTGAACCAGATATAGACCTGCATGAAGGCCTAGACCTACTTAAAGTATCACTGAATTATTTGACTTCAACAGTTAATTTCGAGAGGGTTGCAACATTACTCACCAGCATCAGAAGAACTCCTCAACGACACCTGCTGGCAGTTAAGAGTATGGTGGATATTGTTGCGAGGGTAGAGAATGATCGGGAATACTTGGTGAGGGTTGTTCTCGAGAAGCATCCTAACCTTGCGATGAGAGAGTTGAGTGGCCCTAAATTTTATGGAGGCGATTTAGGATGGGTAGGACGATACCATCGTGGAGGACGGTAATCGAGGAGACATTTAAACGTTGGAGAAGGTTTCAGGAGACCCTTCGAGCCGATGAACGGGAGATATTCGAGGACCTGATGAATGATTGTAGAAGATACGCCTCAGCCGCTGGTGCTTCAGTATTCCCAATCAAGGTTGAAGGCATTTTCTTGGCGATAATCTTTGCCCATCATAAGAAGCTGAGGGAGTTGGAGGATAAAGTTGACAGGCTTATCCGCCTCACCGATGGGAATGATAGATACGGCTGACGGTTGGATAATCGACCTGTACCGGAAAGGGGATTTCATGGTTGTCTGGCTGAAGGAGCCAGACGGCAAAACCGTGAGGATAACTGATGCTTGGCGGCAACACATCTTTGTGGCTGGAGATCAAAGGGATCTAGTAAACCTTGCTGAAGAGTTGCATGTTGAAGGTACAGACTTCGATGAGAGGTTTGTTAGACCTGAAGATGATGAGCCGTCCATAGTTCTGAAGGTTCCAGTCGAGGGCAACTGGAATGCTGAAAAGATCGCGAGGATGATTATTGCCCATGGAGGTTACAGGCGCTACGAACTATACAATGTAGATGTGGAGCCGAGCCAACTATACATGTACGAGAAGGGAATATACCCCTTCGGATATTTACAGGCCAACTCGAAGGGCGACACTGTATGTTGGAAGCTCAAGGACAGCCTAGAATCGACAGACTATGAGGTCCCACCGCTCAGGAAGGCGGAGCTCTCAGTGAGGACCAGTATGGGAGGGAGATTACAGAGCCTATCCGACCCAATAGAGTCGATCGTGGTGAGAACAGATGGCGAAGAGTATTGTATTGATCTTGGCGATGAAGAAGATAAACTCATCACCTTGTCAAAGACTGTACAGGAAATTGATCCAGACATAATCTACGCCGTAGGCGGCGATAAGTTCATCTTCCCATATCTTTCACATAGAGCAATCGCCAATAATGTATTGGAACAGTTCACTATAGACAGGGAATCGACCCCTCTCAAAGCCAGATATGGAGAGGGACAGACCTACATGAGTTATGGGAGGACATACCATCGGCCAGCCCCTACGAGGATCCTTGGAAGGATCCATATCGAGATAGGCGGATCCACACTATACAGGGAGTGCGGTCTACATGGTATAATAGAGGTGGCCCGCCTGTGCAGAATCCCAGTCCAAAGAGTTATCGATACGACAATAGGGACGAGCATGACCTCAGCCCAACTCTATGAGGCAACAAGTCTAGGAATATTGATCCCATGGAGGAAGACATATGTTGAGAGGCTAAAGACCGCCAGGGAACTCTTAACAGCCGATCGTGGAGGATTCTATTATGAGCCTATAGTAGGCGTGCATGAGGCGGTTGGTGAGCTTGACTTCACATCCCTATACCCAACGATAATGTTCAAAAAGAACATCAGCGGGGAGACCGTGAGATGCGAATGTTGCCCAAACTCTAAAGACAGGGTTCCAGAACTGGACTATAATATATGTGAGAGACGTTTAGGGATCGTTCCAAGAAGCCTCAGGATCATACTGGAGAAGAGGAGGATGTATAAAGAGTTGAGGCAGAAAAAATTCGACCAGGATACCCGCAAGATCTATGAGATGAGGCAGGCTGCTTTAAAGTGGATCCTAGTATGTGCATTTGGATATTTGGGATTCAAGAACGCCCGTTTCGGAAGGATCGATGCCCACATAGCGACATGCGCCTTCGCCAGGAAGATATTGACGGACGCAGCCCATCTGGCTGAGTCGAGAGGATTCAAGATAATACACGGCATCGTAGACTCGTTGTGGCTTTGGAAGGAGGATGCTCAGGAGGAGGATTATAAAAGGCTCAAATTTGAGGTTGAGGAGGCAACGGGCTTCCCAGTTACCTTCGAAGGAGTCTACCGTTGGATAGTCTTCCTACCCTCAAAGATTCATAATAGGGTCCCAGTATTAAACAGATATTACGGCGTCTTAAAGGATGGAAGAATAAAGGATAGGGGCATAGCAACTAGAAGGGGCGACATGCCACCGATCGTGAAGAGATGCGTATGGGAGATACTTGATGTTCTGGCTGAAGCAAAGAACGTCGAGGAATTCTACGAGAAGCTGAGAACAATCCCCAAGATCATTGACAGATACATCCACATGTTGAGGATTGGTGGGGTGCCGGTTGAAATGTTGACGATCCAAAAGCGACTCTCACAGAAGCCTAGCGGATATAGGAATAGAGTCTGTCAAGCCATCGCCGCCGAGCAGCTATCTATGATAGGAGGCGATGTCAGGATAGGTGAGGATGTAAACTACATCATCATCAATAGTAGAAGCAAGATTCCAAGCAGACGCGTATTGGCATCGGCCCTATGCAAGGGCAAAACATACGATGCTGAAGCATATGTAAGTCTCCTCCTCTCAGCCGTAGAGACCATGCTTAAACCATTCCACTCCACATTAAAGCCTATGTTCTGCATCAATTCAAAATTAAGCGTAAGATGAAAGAGTTTGTAGTACAGCTCGGCTCGAGCTTTGAAGAAACATCGCCGTCGTTCTCAGAACCTCAAAGAAGATACACCAGCATGACCTGGACATTTCTATGACGAGGCGAGAATGGTAACTAGATTGTTTACGACCATATTGGTGCGGCCGCCGGGATTTGAATTCCCGGATCTTATATAGATCTCCCGGGTCACCGGCGGTCTGCGGGGATTTGGCAGGCCGATGTCTTAGACCAAGCTGGACTACGGCCGCTATGTTGCAGAGATATGTTGGTGCCGAGGGCCGGATTTCCACAGACATATGGTCTGTTTTGAACCAGCGACAGCCCGGTCTTCAGCTTCACCCTTGCGGGTCGGGTGCTCTCCATAGTCTCCATATGGGTGGATCAGGCTGAGCTACCTCGGCACCTGACTTTTAAAGAGATAGGGAACAGAGACTTAAATTTTCTCATCAATATGATAGTTTGAACGATGAATATTCGGAGGCAGCGGCTGAACCATTTCATGTAGGTTGATCTCAACATTAACCATTTATCGTATATGGGAGTTAAAGGCTTGTATTCAATAGTTGACATTTATCTGGGTGGAGGAGAGTTATGAGAGTGGTTGAGGTCTCAGAGATTATTCCAGTAGTAGCCAGACTTTGTGTAGAGGCGAATATCTACCTGGATAGGGATGTGATCGAGAGGATTGAGGAGTTTGCAGGTGTTGAGGAGTCTCCGTTGGCTAGGGAGATATTGGAGCAGATCCTTGAGAATGCTC
>JAGTQO010000003.1:34987-44732 GCA_018396565.1 Candidatus Bathyarchaeota archaeon | reverse complement strand
ATAGGTCTTATAGGCCTACCTACCTTAACCTTAAGATTTAGAATACCGTCCAAACCACTTTGGGCGACGGTTCTCGCTATTAGGCCTAAGTCAGATGAGAGATTGTAGGCTCTCTCTAAGTATCTCTTACCTTCCACATCTCCCAAGTATGCTATGGATAGACCTTCAAGAATAGTCATGTCAGCTACACCGAGCCTCAACCTACCCAGGGCCATCCTGACGATATACTTCGCCTCCTTCGGTGTTGCATCGTTTAGGAGGCTGCATAGCAACTTGACTTTAGCCTCAACAGACCCCGGTCCTGAAGACCTTGCTATTTTATCAAAACTCCGGTAGACATCTTCGACTGTGAGGGGGGTTTTTGTGAGCGTCTGCTGCATCTTTTTTGTAAGGAGTTTCTCAACGGCCTCACCTAGGTCTCCAGTCGTCTTATAGATAGACTCTACTGTCTTCTCATCTTTTCCAGAAGCCAAGGCTATGGCTCTTATGATGAGTTTATCAGCCATCCCAAGCTCTATCCCAACGTAGTCCGGGTAAAGCTTCCCTTGGGTTAGGTACACAGCCATCTCGACGGTGTCTTTGGGTGTTTTCTTGAAAAGTTCAGCTAGAAGATCCCTCATCTCAATTCTCTTTGTAGTTGCCTCTATTTTCTCGTATACGTCCACTAAGACTGAATACCTCATTTTTAAATTCAGACCTTTTGATAATTCTCTATTATCATCTTCTTTGACTCTCCTTGGAACTGTAGACCTCCTCATGCATTACCTTTGAGATTGGTCTCCGCCCAATCGGTGCAGGGTAATATCTAGGATAGCCTACAGGTATTATGGCAACGGGTTTCAAGGAGGCGCCTACCTTAACTACCTTCGACACTTCATCTTCATCGAAGGCTCCTACCCAGCATGTGCCGAGACCCATACTATGGGCTGCGAGGAGCATGTTCTGGA
This sequence comes from Candidatus Bathyarchaeota archaeon, assembly GCA_018396565.1. Taxonomy (GTDB): domain Archaea; phylum Thermoproteota; class Bathyarchaeia; order 40CM-2-53-6; family RBG-13-38-9; genus DTMT01. Next base: position 43,785 of record JAGTQO010000003.1, on the reverse strand, counting down.
TTGCAGCTGCTGTGTCTTGTATTGAGAAGAGATCTGCTCCTCTTTTGCCGTAGACTCTAGCTGTTCTGGCTTGATCTGCCACAACGACTATAACGATGGGTGCCTCCTCAATAAATTCTTGGCCCAAAGCCGCTCTTGCCAGGGCCCTCTTCCTCTCAGGTGACCTGATTATGATGAATTCCCATGGTTGGATGTTACCTGCGCTAGGGGCCAGAATTCCACATTCAATGATTCTCTCCAACTGACTTTGGGAGACATCCCTGTCGAGGAAGCTTCTTACGCTTCTTCTACCCCTTATAGCTTCGAAGACTTCCAACACTCTGCCCTCGATTATCCCTCCCAAGATAGGTTTCGAAATCTTCTAGAGTTTTTGTCTATTATTCTACGTGGACACGGAAGAGATCCATGTCCAGACCTATCTGATTCAAAAATTCTTTCGATGCATGTTCGACATCCCGCGACTGAGTGATGTATCTTCCAACAATCAATATATCCGCTCCTGCTTTCAGGGCTGCTGGAACGTTGCTCGGCTCTATACCACCTGCGACGGCGACCAATATCTTTCTGTCTCCAAACTTGCTCTTTATCTCCTTTATTAGTTCCCACCTAGTCCTCCCCCCACGCTCTTCATCTATTCCTCTATGGAGTATTACCACGTCTGGGAGATCGTTGAGTGAGTCTAGGACACCTATTGGGTTTTGGACATCCATCATGTCCACGAATGCATATATGCCGAGTCTCCTTGCTTCATATATGAATTTGTCAATGGTATCTTTAGAGGCTAGACCTGAAACTACAACAGCATCCGCTGTCTCCTCGAAGGCAAGGTCTACCTCGACCTGACCGACATCGAGAGTCTTCAGATCTGCAACTATGAAGACGTCTCTGGCAGCTTCTCTAAGTTCTTGGATAACGCCTGTACCGTACTTCTTTATCAATGGTGTTCCAGCCTCGAAGATGACCCTGTCGCTCTTCGGAACTTCTGAGATTATCTTCTTCGTTCTCTCCAGGTCAGGTATGTCGAGTGCGATCTGGAGGTATGGCGGCATCCACAGTCTCGGAACCCTGAAGCCCATCACTGGATGTCTGGCCCTATCCTTATCGAACATGATCTTCTCAAGAGGTGGATACTTATTTAAAGCCCTTCTGAGAGCGAGTTTCGTTGCCCCGTAATTGTATTGGTAGATCTTTCTGTAGTCCTTTGCTTCCGGATGGACGAAGACACTGCATAATACAACCCAGTCTTCAACAACATCCCTCGGAATTATACCCTCTTCAACAGAGTCGGCGATTGCCTTCGCCACAGCTGCTTGGGCTGGCCCAAAGATTTTGGCAACTTCAGATATGTCCTTGACTGTAACTTTTGGTATGATGAGAGTGTAAGGTTTTGATGGAAGGTTTGGTCTGATCACAGCGAGTAGGGGGGTATGGCCTGCTGAATAGTTTCCCAAATTGCTTGCAAAAGCTTGACCTACGGGACCATCTTTACTGCCTATTATCAGGTCTACATGGGCGACCTCAGGCTCCTTGCCGACTAGGGCCTCACCTATCAGATACATTTCTCCACCTATCCCTAGGGAACCTATGTTCACATTAACAGAGCTGAACAAATCAATAAATGCATTTTGCTTCAACGAATATCCAATCCGCTGATAGGTGATTTTAACGTTGAATCGCTATATGTGCCTGCTCAATGATCTATTAGGTACGCTGCTTATATAGCTAATTCGATTAAATAATCACTGTTTTTATAGTTATGGCTCGCATTCAACAGTTCTTGGTCCTTATCCAGTGGTAGAGGTACTCCTGAGCATAACCAGCGTAGCGGCCAAAACGGTCTCTGGCGAACATGCTCAAGCGTTCATAGTCTGCATTTGATAGACGATGGTTTGAACGTACGCGTTTTACTAGACGTTTGTCCAAATAATCATGATAGAGATTTACCATGGCCCTTGCGACCCATACGTCTATTGGGAAAGCCTCAAGCTTCTCAAGTGAGAAGAGTAAGACGCAATCAGCAACTTTGCTGCCTACGCCGCGACATAGTGAGGTAAGCTCGATCTTCGCTTCAGGATAAGGTATTTTCTTCAACACATTAAAGTCGAGTATCCCTTTATGTACGAGTTCAGCCGCATTCTTAATCTCCTCCGCCTGTCTCCTGCCATATCTGAGTCCGCACCCTATCAACTCTGATGGTTTTGCATTCAATATCTCCTCAGGCCCTGGGAAAGTATAATTGGTGTATTGACCTAGAGTAACCTTCTCCCCAAACCTCCGACACATATTGTTCAATACTCTCCTTATCATTGATATTCTGGAGTTTCTCGAGCATATGTAGGAGATGAGGCATTCCCAAGGATCTTGTCTGAGGATTCGTAAGCCACGAACCTCATAAGCTACTTGACGGAAAAAGGTGTCCCCAGAGAGTTCAGATATTATTGATTCGAGATCGTCGTCGAGTCTAAGATAATCTGAAATGGTGCTTCTCAAGATAGGGTTTGAGGGCTGCACCTCCAAGTAGCCTTTCCTCTGTCTAATCTTAATAAGGGTGTTCCCGAGAGTTCCAACCCAGGAGTGCCCATATTGCAACCAGCGGAAAACCTGGCCACAACTTAAGGTCAAAGCTAGGTCGATTGTCTTTGAGGGTGAGTCTACTGAAATTTTCATATTCCATGACTTCTCATGAATGCTCAGTTCTGAAATTTCACTTTGAAATGCACCAGTTGATCCAGATGGAAGTCGAATTCATCTAGAAATCTTCCAAGTTTTGTGACGGGAACTATTGGAACTCTGTCGATGATCGTTATCTCTGTGTCGACCAAAGTAAGGATGGCTGGAAGAATTTGAGCCTCTCCACTTATTGAGATAACTGAGTCTAATCTTTTTGATTTCAGTTCTGCTGTCAATGCCTCCACCCTTTCCATCTGCACTCTCAACGCCTCTTCCAATTTGCTTCTGGCAACTCTCCTCCATTGCTTACAGTCGACGCAGAGAGCTTTCATACCTCTAAATGCAAGAACATCAATCTCATACCTTCTCTCCTTATGTTTGAACATATACCTCGTTAAGGTTTGGAACCCATTCAGTTTAAAGGCCTCGGCCACTATGTCTTCAAACTCTCTGAAGCCTAGGCGTCGGCAGACAACCTCTGGATCCCCTCCTGCACTCACAGCTTCAAGAGCGAGACTTATCCGGCCCTCACGCTTTATCTCAATAATGGGAGGCTCGAAGGTAAGCAGCCCCTTTGACTCAAGCCATTTTGCTGTATCTTCAACGGTCTCGAGCGGACATCTTGCGATGTTGGCTACATGCTTGATTGGGACATTCGACGACTCCTTTGTTAGGTCAATGATTGTGAGAATTATCTGGAGGAGAATTTTTGATTGGAGATTCATGATTTATATTATCCGCCCTAGATTGGAGGTGTTACAAAGCATAGTATTAAGATAAATAGAATCACAGCGTAGAATAGTTTACGGCTTTTGGATAGAGGTGACACATCCTCAAGAGGTTCCGCAGCAGACCATGCATGTTTACTGGCAGCCATTAGGAAAATTAGGAAGAGAGCGAAGAACCAGTAGCCACTCAAAATAAGTATTCCAAGCCCTAATATGGACGTGTACTGATGGCCTTTACGGCTGAAGACCGCTCTGGATATGTGTCCTCCATCGAGTTGCCATATTGGTAGAAGATTCAGAAAGGTAACTAAGGAGCCCACCCATGCGGCGAATAATGTCTGGCCGAGAATTAGGGTCCACCCCTGCGGCATAGTGACAAGTTTGAGGGACTCAACAATCCAGAACAGACCTATGAAGATTAGTGGTGAATTAGGCCAATAAACTGGTCCGACAAGATTCTGCTCTTCAAGGGCTTTAGCCTGAGATTCAGGAACCTGAACTCCTAGAACCATGCTAATGAGTATGACAAGCATCATAACTATGAATCCTGATAGGGGACCCGAGATGCCTATGTCGAATAGTTCATCTCTATTTGCTGGAGGATCCTTAAGGGAGATTATCGCGCCGAAGGTACCGAATGGTGGAAAACCCGGTATGAAATAGGGTGTCGACGCAGATAGGGCATGTCTGGAACACGCTATCTTATGTCCAAGCTCATGGGAACCTATGATTGATGCCAGACACGCAGTGTAGATAGCGGCTTGGATATAGGGGTTAGAGTTCGGCATCAATATCTCATTCCAGAGCCTATTTCCAGTCCATAATACATAGCCTGCAATGAATATCGTCGTCAGGGTTGCGATAAAAAGGATCAGTCCTAAACCCTTCCTCTCCTGTCTGGGCTTGGGCCTACTGAAAACCTTCAGGATAAGGGAGGTTTCACTCCGCCTTAGAATTGGAAAAAGCTGGAGGTCCAGCATCCTCTTCGAAAATTCTTTAAATTTCAATTTCACAGGCTCCATCTGAAGGATGAATGTTGGATTTCCAGCAACATCGATGAAAGCATCCTTTACGTCGAAGAATTCGCTCACCATCGACTTAAGGTCGGCGAGTGAGTAATCCGAAACATATCGAAGGACGAAGGATGGGGAACTGCTCAATCTCTATCTCCAACCATCATAGGCGGTTACGTTGAGTGCTTCTGATTTAAGTCTAGCGTTGCTCTTTCAATATGTATGGAGTATGGACGATGGTTCTACAAATACTTATATCAGCCTTCTTCAAACCAAGAGACGGAAGCAGGATGAACTTAGTCTCTGAAGTTATTTTCAGAAGGTTTTCAACAACGGATCTTGAGAGGGTTATGGAGATCAATAGAACTTGCCTTCCAGAAAATTACAGTCCACATTTTTTCCTTGATGTTTATGCTAATTGTCCAGAGGCTTTCATAGTTGCGGAGGTTGATCGGGAGGTTGTCGGATATGTTATGTGCCGAATGGAGAGTGGCTTCTCTGATCTCGGTGGATTTAGGTTGGTGAGGAAGGGGCACATAGTCTCTCTCGCAGTCAAGTCCCACTTCAGAAGAAGAGGGATTGCAACAACCCTTATGTCATCCGCAATTTCAGCCCTCACAGCTCAAGGCGCATCGGAAGCCTTCGTTGAGGTCAGGGTCACAAACGGACCAGCTATAAATCTATATCAGAAACTTGGATTCAGAATAGTCAAAAGGGTCCCCAGATACTACCTGGATGGGGTAGACGCTTACGTCATGTCTATATCCACCAGCCAATTCAGATAGCCCACCATGTAAAAAGAGTGCCACCTGTCGAGAGTGGCGACTACGTTTTATAATAGTTCGTATGAGTGATGTTCGATCTATGAACGCCATTTCTCTTTGTCAGCTATCAGTTTTAAGGGGATGATTTGGCTTGTTCCATCAGGTAGACGCCTCATTATGCTGATTGGGAGAACACCAGCCTCAAGTTCAGCTAAGGCGATGTCTATCGGTGTCCTTTTAGTCTGATCCAGATCTATAAGTACCGGTGCACCCATCGATATCTGTAAGGCTCTCGCACCGACCACCCTAGCTTTCTCAAACCTTGTGAGTTTAGGTGGCCCTATGATAATCTGTGATTGGCTTTTAGGACTCTTCTTCACCAGCACCCTCCTCTGAACCTTTAGATGGCGTTTCACTCTTAGATTTACCTACGGCGATGAGATCATCTATCCGCAGTATCATGTTCGCAGCCTCTGTTGCCGAGAGTAGGGCCTGCCTCTTAACAGACAAGGGTTCATAGACGTTTGTCTTATACATGTCGACTACTTTTCCCTTAACAGGATCGATGCCAGACCAGATTTCACCCTTATCGTGCCTTGCCCTCATCTCAACCAAGATGTCGATTGGATCTAAACCAGCATTCTCGGCTAAGATCATTGGTATAGACTCCAGAGCTTCAGCGAACGCCAATATGGGGAGCTGTAACCTACCGGGAGTCTTTCTGGCATAGTCTCTGAGACGTCTAGCAACCTCAGCTTCAGGAGCCCCTCCGCCGGCTACAATCCTTGGCTCTTGAACAACATCCCGAATGACACATATCGCATCGTGTATAGCCCTCTCAGCTTCATATATCATCCTCTCATTTCCACCCCGAACCATGATTGTGACTGACCTAGGATTCTTGCATCCTTCAACGAATAGCATCCTATCTTTGCCCACTTTAACCTCCTCAACAACATCGGCATAACCTAAGTCGCTCTCTTGAAGGTGAGCGACCTCGGTCACAACCTTACCTCCTGTCGCTTTGGCAAGACGCTCCATATCGGCGACTTTAACCCTCCTCGTCGCGAGAATACCTCTCTTAGCCATGTAATATTGAGCCGCGTCATCTATCCCTCTCTGACAGAATAATACATTAGCTCCTGTGCTGGCGAGTTTATCTACCATCTCCTCCAGAAGCTTCTCCTCTCTGCTTACGAACGCTTCGAGCTGCGCGGGGTTCTCAATGGACAATTTTGAATCAAACTCTGGCTTCTCGATCTCGAATGGTTTTATAATCATAGCTATCTTGGCTTTCTCAACACGTTTAGGCATCCTTGCATGAACTATCTCTTTATCTACAACGATGCCCTTAACGAGTTTAGTATTGGATAGGCTACCCCCGGCTTTCTTCTCAACCTTAACGTCTTCAATATCAACTATGTACTTGTCATCCTTTTTCTCTGCAACCGCAAGAACCGCCTCGGAGGCGATCTCTGCCAACATATCCTTCTCATCAGCCAAGGTCTTAGTGGCCATAGCAACCTCAGCTATCTTCCTGAGCATCTCCTTGTCGGTGGGTTTGACTCTAACGCTTATTCCGTCCAAATAGCTCCTAGCCTTCTCGCAGGCGACGGTGAACCCTTCAACGAGTGTAGCTGGGTGAACGCCCTTCTCCATCAGGGCTTGAGCCCTACTCAACAACTCTCCAGCGATCATGACAGCGGTTGTTGTTCCATCGCCAACCTCTTGATCCTGCGTCTTTGCAACCTCAACCATCATCTTAGCCGCCGGGTGCTCGACAGACATCTCCTTTAAAACGGTGGCCCCATCGTTTGTAACCGTGACCTCTCCTATACTATCGACAAGCATCTTATCCATTCCTCTTGGACCTAGAGAAGTCTTTAAAGCTTCGCTGACTATGCGGGCTGCCATAATATTGGCGCGTTGAGCCTCTCGTCCACGTGCTCTCGTCGCACCCTCCTTCAATATTAATATCGGCTGACCAGAAAGTTGAGGCATAGCCATCCAAACTTCCCCCCATGAAGGCGGTAAGCATCAGGTGTAACAGACAATAATAAGTGTTACGTTAATCTCTCCAAAGATTCAGGTTACTTCATGGAACAAAGGCTTAATTGAGTAAGCTTTGAAATATGTTAGACTGAGCTGCATATGAAGGTTGTTTTGAGGATAAACCAGCCGAACCTGGGAGAGGAGGAGGTTGAGGCTGCGACCGATGTGTTACGTGAGGGCATTCTGACACATAAGAGCGGTGCTGGACCGAGGGTTCTACAGTTTGAGAGGGAGTTCGCCAGTTATGTTGGAGCCAGATTCGCCGTCGCAGTCAATAGTGGAACAGCAGCACTGCATGCTTCACTACTTGCTTCCGATGTGGGTCCTGGGGATGAAGTCCTCCTCCCATCTTTCACATTCTCTGCCACAGCAGAGGCTATTCTCCTTGCAGGTGCTAGGCCTGTCTTCGTCGATATAGATCCGAAGACTTACTGTATGGATGTTGAAAATATTGAGGAGAAGATAACTGGAAGGACTAAGGCAATAATCCCTGTTCACTTATACGGTCTGCCTGCGGATATGGATCTTATAAATGAGGTTGCTAAGAGAAATGATCTTGTGGTTATTGAGGACGGGGCCCAGGCCCATGGGGCTGAGTATCAGAAGAGGAAGATTGGATCGATAAGCGACATGACTTGCTTTAGCTTCTACGGTACAAAGAACATGACCACAGGGGAGGGTGGGATGATCACTACAAACGATGGCGAGATAGCTGAGAGGCTCAGGGCAATAAGGTCTCATGGGGAGGAGAGGCCGTACACGTCCTCTAGGTTAGGCCACAATTATAGAATGCCCGAACTCTCGGCAGCTATAGGGAGCGTACAGCTTAAGAAGCTTCCAACTTTCTTGGAGAGGCGTAGAAAGAACGCCCTCTACCTCACAAAGAGTCTTGAGAACATTAAGGGGCTTGAGCTACCTTCAGAGCCTGAGAATAGAAAGCATGCTTGGAATCTATACACCATTAGGTTGAGAGGGTCGAACGCAGGGAAGAGGAATAGGATCGTTCAGAAACTCAGGTCTAGAAACATAGAAGTCACAGTATATTATGAGACTCCTATACACTTTATGCCTCTCTACCGCAGGTTCAGGTCACATTTACCAGAGACTGAAAGGGCTGCTAGGCAGGTCCTGTCCCTTCCAGTCCACCCATCAATCACCCTGAAGGATTTAGATAGGATTGCAACTGAGCTGAAGAGAATAATTCTTGAAAGGTGATTCGACAGTACTTACATTAAATCATATTATGGAATTACATGTTTGAGGTTTAATACTTGGTGAACGGCACCTCAAGGATCAAGGTCAAGTTCATTGTGGAAGACCTACTTGAGGCTGAAGGTGAGCTCGTAAGGTTCTTGGCTCCAAGAACAGTTGAGGCTCTGGTTAGAGCTATGCCGATCCATGGAGTCACTGCAACAATGAAGGATATGGTATATTTTTCAACTCCTGTCAGGATGGGTTCTGAGAAACCTAGGTTGCAGGTTGAAGGTGGCATGTTAACCTACTGGCCTATGACATCTTCCATATGTATCTTCCTTGAAAGGAGTCAGCCTTACAGCCCTATGAATGTCATA
>JAGTQO010000003.1:33156-34962 GCA_018396565.1 Candidatus Bathyarchaeota archaeon | reverse complement strand
TGGCATGTTAACCTACTGGCCTATGACATCTTCCATATGTATCTTCCTTGAAAGGAGTCAGCCTTACAGCCCTATGAATGTCATAGGAAACCTAGGTGTGGACCCGTCTGTGTTCAGGGAGGTTGGGACTGGCAGAAGGATCAGGATGGTGAGATATTAACCCAGCCATTATCATGGAGAAGATATGTTAGGATGCTGCTGCAACCTGGTATATTCTGATTCGGGAATTTCCACCAACATTCTTGACGAGGTTCTTCTTCGCAAGCTCCTCAAGCAATTCCTTAGCAGCACTGAGTTTAAGATTGAAGTGCGCGGCGATTAAGTATGGGGTTATAGCACCCATTCTGGAGAGGTCTGAGATGAGTTTATCGTCACTTAGCTCAGGCAACCTTATACTTCTCTCCTTCCTCTCTAACTCAAGCTTTGCCTTAGCTTTCTTCGCCTGCTGTTGCTTCTTCTCCTGAACCTCTTGAGCATACTCCATCTTTGATAGACTCTTCTTCTTTGCTCCTCCCAATTATCTTTCACCAGCTCGGGGACAAGCAGTTCATCGATAAAAATCTTTTGCGAGGGATAAGCCGTCAGGAATGAGGGATCTGCTCGAGTGATTAGAAGGAGTATTTTTAAATGTTTCGATCTGACCTGGAAATCTTTGCAATTCTTTCCCTCAGGGAGAATGCAGAATCCCTTGGCGAGACAGATTCATAGATCGCCCTGCCTACAATTATGTAGTTCGCCCCAGCACTGACAGCTACTGATGGGTCCCCTCCCTGAGCAATGACACCGGGAGAATATATTGGAATCCTCCCTCGCAAAATGTTTCTCACAGCTCTCACATTATCGGGTCGGGTAGCACCTACTATCGCCCCATCAGCATTCCAAGCCAAAGCCTCCTCAGCGAAGATGACATATTGGGGCTTAGCCTCCCCAGTCTCTGGATCGATCACAGTCTGCCCATAACCCTCAGCAGCCCCTCCGTGACTCATATAAACAAGGAGCAGTACACCTTTGCATGTCCTCTTGGCCAAGCTGAATATGGAATTCAAGCCTCCGTCCCAACCTACGAAAGGGTTAGCGATCAGCGCGTCGAAGCCTGCTTCGAAGTAATGTTCAGCAACATCCAGGTTTATGTGAGACACATCATTCAACTTCTCATCCATTATGGTCATCAGCCCAAGGTTGTGGGCGTAATCCAGAATTTTTGAGACGCCCCCCTTCAAGCTGAGACTCAGGACCAGCGGTTTGTTGATCTTTACAGCGCAGATGTAAGGTGCAACATCATCAAGAACCTGAATACACCTCCTCAGCAGAGCCTGGGGGTCTCGACCAGGGATGTCTAGAGCTAGGACCAGGTTTGTCCCTGAGCTTTCAGATACTTTCTTTATAGACTCCCTGAAACAAGGCAAGACTATCTACAACCGGAGAGTCAGGCTGACATATTAACCATTCAAGGGATGAATGGAAAGTCTTCTACATCGATTATTTTGACATAGAAGTATTTAACGTCCGAAGTGTTAGATGCGTAATCTAATCTCTCACCGAGAGGTTTAGCCGCTGAGTATTTTATGAAAGGTCCAGGCGGCGGCTCCTTCATCGTGAAGTAGAATAGTATAGGTAAAGCGTCGGCTTCATAGTAATGTTCGAAAGGGATCATCACACCGAGATTATGTTTATTATCCTTCTCAAAATGCCATAGTGGAAAGACCATCCCCTCCCTGACGGATGGGGGTATGAGAACCCTCACTATCGATGCGAGATTCTCAACCTCCATCATTATGGGCTTCGGCAAGTTTGGATAGGTATTTG
>JAGTQO010000003.1:21286-33132 GCA_018396565.1 Candidatus Bathyarchaeota archaeon | reverse complement strand
GAGCATCTTTTATTGAAACTATTGAGGCGTATCGATATCTCGTATCGTCGACGTCGCTTGTGTAGAAATATTCTTCCCCGTAGGGACCGTCGCTTCTATAGGCGAGGAAGGGCTTCTCAGGCTTCTCATCTAACAGGTAAGCTAGGATCGGTATATCTCCCTCCCAGTACATGTAGGCTGTGAAGAAGCAGATAGCGTACTTATTATTGTTGTATGGGAGACTCCATATTATCTGTGAACCTTCACTCATGGCAAGGACGAGTCTGGCCAGGTTTCTCATGTCACGAACCTTTAATGGGATGGGAGGTTTGAAAGATGCCAAGTCTCGCATCTCCAAGGTCACCACAGATGGGGAGGTGTGATAAGAGCCTTTCTGGCAATTTCTTGAGGTAGCCTCAATTCTTCCATACTGGATAGTCTCAATATGTTATAGATTACAAATTTTCAAGGTAGGGTTATATCAACTTTTAAGGTGGTATGGCGGCTAGGTTATGGGAATCGGTGGATGAGAAGGGTCAGGATCAATGTTATGGAGGGTGAGAACCTCCTTGAAACTCTCAGATCCGCAGGATATGGAATAGTGTCGATTTGTGGGGGGCGGGGGCTGTGTGGGAAATGTAGAGTCGTCGTCAGGTCCGGAATGAGTAGCCTAACAGTCCCATCCACTGCCGAGAATGCAATTCTTACAGAGGAGGAGTTGAATTCAGGTTACAGGTTGGCTTGCCAAGCGAGGTCAACTAAACCATCGGTGTTGGAGATAGATATTCCACCTGAAAGTCTAGAGGTGAGGATGAAACTCTTAGCCTCAGGTCTAACTCCGACTCTGAGTTTGAAGCCAACTGTAAGAAAGATCTTTGTCAAGGTCAAACCTCCAACCATCAGAGACGTAGAGTCTGATCTAAGCCGTCTTGAGAAAGTCCTCGAATCCAAGGGGTTACGCAGGCTCCGCATAGGATATGAGACTTTGAAGGCTCTGCCTGAGATTTTGAGGGTAGACGGATGGAAGGTTACCGTATCGATATTCAGGGGTAGGGAGATAGTTGGAGTTGAGGCTGGAGATAGAACCGGTGAATGTTACGGGTTTGCTGTAGACATAGGGACGACCAAGATCTCAGGGTACCTTGTAGATTTGGTGAGAGGCGAGGTTGCTGAATCAGTTTCCTGCCCTAACCCTCAGATCAGGTTCGGCGCAGACATCATCTCAAGAATAAGTTACGCTATGAACGGTGTGGAGGCGATGGATGAGCTCAGAAGATGTGTAGTCGATGCGATCAACATGATCATTGAGAAGGCATGCCTCAAGGTCGGATGTTCACCTGGTGGGATATTTGACTTCGCCATCACAGGGAATACTGCGATGCACCATCTCTTTCTCGGACTACCTACAAGATATCTATCACTCTCCCCTTACCCTCCGGTCTCAGGTAGAGGGTTAGAGTTGGAGGCTTCTAAACTGGGTTTGAAGGGGGCTCCGGACTCTAAGGCATACCTATTCCCGATAGTAGCAGGCTTCGTCGGTGGGGACGCTGTCGCGGACATGATCGCTACTAGAATATATTCGGATAGACGGATGTCTCTGCTCATAGATATTGGAACGAACGCTGAAATAATCTTGGGAAATAAGGATGGACTCTACGCATGTTCATGTGCTTCAGGCCCAGCCTTCGAGGGAGCCCATATCAAGCATGGGATGGCAGCCATGGATGGGGCTATTGAGAAGATATGGATAGACACCGAGACCCTCCAGGTTAATTATAAGGTGATCGGTGGTGTGAAGCCTGTTGGGATATGCGGATCCGCTGTCGTCGATGGCATAGCGTGGATGTTGAGGGTTGGAATAATCGACTCCAAAGGCCGCATGGTCAAGGGAAGCCGAATGTTCAGGATGAAGATAGAGGATGGTCTCCCTGCTATGGTCGTAGCTTCTAAGGATGAGGCTGGCATCGATAGAGACATAGTCATAACCCAGCAGGATGTTAGGGAGATCCAGCTCGCCAAGGCAGCTGTTTACACGGGAATCTCGATCCTGATGAGGCGGGCCCAGGTGAGACCTACAGATGTCGAGAAGGTCTACCTGGCAGGGGCATTCGGAACATTCATAGATCCTGAGAGTGCAAGGGACATCGGGATGTTGCCTGAAATCCCTCTTGCGAGGATTAGGTTCGTAGGAAACACGGCAGGTGCAGGGGCAAGAATGGCACTCATATCGAGCCATACGAGAGAATTGGCTGAGAGAATATTAAGCAGGGTCAAATATGTGGAGTTAGCTGCAGACAGAGACTTCCAGAAGATATTTGTGGATGCCCTTGAGCTTCCAAACAGGAGGAGGGAACTATTTCCAACCGTAACCCGCATCATCGACATGAATATATCGAGAATCAGGGGAGATCGCGAGCCTGAGAACAGGAGAAGAGAGCAAACATAGTTTGAACCTGAGAATTTGGTTGAGGGGCTTTCTCTCGATAAGGATTTCGGACGGTCAGGTCTATATTCGATGGATGGTCTGGTGGGGGTTTGAGGCGAGACCCAGCCAAAAGGTTGAATCCTAACCGTGATGAGGGCAGATACCCCACCCTCCCTAGGGAGATTAATGAAAAACGTGTTGTTTTCATGATACCGGACGTGATTATTGTGATTGTAAAGTAACCTCTCTAACATATCTCAGGTCGCTCGGCAACCTTATCTTGATGTTCGGTGTGTCGCCAAATATGATTCCCCTGGTTAGGGGTTTCGAGAGGTGGCTTCGAGAATGATGTTCACCGTTCATGGGCTGAGTGGGATTCCGAATATACGTGAAGGTGACGATCTGGCTGAGATCATAGTTGAGGCGGCTTGCAAGCAGGGACTCAAAATAATGGACGGAGATATTCTAGTCGTGGCCCAGAAAATAGTATCGAAGTCTGAGGGGAGGATAGTTGACCTTAGGAGTGTAGATCCCTCGCCATTCGCGAGGAGGTTGGCAAAGAGGACGGGGAAGAATCCATCCCACATCGAGGTTATCTTGAGCCAGACCAAGGAGATAGTGAGAATGGCGGGGCGCCACCTCATAACCGAGACACATCAAGGATTCGTATGTGCAAATGCGGGTGTTGACAGGTCCAACATCGAAGGTGAATACACGGTCTCACTCCTACCGAGAGACCCCGATTCTTCAGCCAAGCGTCTGAGGAGGAGAATAAAGGAGGTCTCGGGCTCCGACGTTGCCGTGATCATATCCGACACATTTGGCAGGCCATGGAGGCTCGGCCAGACAAACCTCGCCATCGGAGTCTCAGGGATGAAACCCCTCATCGACTATCGAGGATGCGACGATATGTATGGCAGAAAACTCAGATTGACCGTGATGGCAGTAGCCGACGAGCTCGCCTCAGCAGGAGAGCTTGTAATGGGGAAGGCTGGAGGTATCCCAGTAGCTTTGATCAGAGGTTACGTATATGAGAGGGGGGAGGGTGGTGCCAGAAACATGATCAGACCAAGGGAACTCGACCTCTTCAGGTAAGGCTACCTGAAGTGTAGAGAGAAACAGCCTAAGGCAATTAGAGTATCACAGATAGGTCGAAAACTCTCACCTAAGAGCAAGATTCTCGAAGTATATTCTATGTAACCGGTTGGAAGCGAACTTCACAAATGCTATTGGAAGAAGGCTTCGAGCTTCGTCTCACCAATGATCTCAGCGAAATCCAGGCCCAAGGCATCTAGAACCTGTTCAAAGGTAGAGTCGATATATTCAACATACTTATTCAGGTCGATCTCGTTGATATTTGCCAACTGAACAGGTTTAACCCCTGGATCGCCGACGACCTTGACGAAAGCTACGAGATCCCCACCCTTCACCTCGAGACCGTTTCTCTCAAGAAGCTTCGCAGCCTTGACATGTTGAGGAGTAGTCTTAACATAGGACTTGGTGGGCTTACCTATCATAACGTTGAACGCAAGATCTTCGAGGGAGTAACCTCTATTCTTAAGTTTAAGGTAGCAGTTCTTAACAATTTCTCTGATCCGCCCCTTAGCACTTTCAAAATCTTCCATAGACCTTACTTGGCCCAGAATATCTATAAGCTCATAGAAAGCAGCCTTCAAGAATCTCGGGGTATGCCTCTTCTTTCCAGTCAAACCCTTAATGTCGACGGTGCCGTCATGCTGGACGCCAAGATAGTTCTTCTTCCGGAGGCTCAAGGCAACATACCTATAGTTCTTATCAACCTCAAGCTCAAGTCCAACCTCCCTCCTAGACCATTCGATGAGCTCGTTGAGAAGATCAGGTTTCGACCCGTCTAGAAATATTGAGTCTGTATCGCCGTAAAATACCTTTATACCAAGCTCCTCAGCCTTCTTGATAGTGTTTGAGATGATGAACCTTCCGACAGCAGCTGTCGCCTCAGCCATGGTTGGGCAGTATAGGGAGAAGTTTTCTGAACCGAAGACCCCGTAGCTGGCATTCAGAATAACCTTCAAAGCGTCTGAGACTATTCTATACCAAGACCTCAAAGAAGCTGGGAGACTCTTATCCTTCACCCTAGGCTTGTAGAGCCTCACTCTGAGATCTCTCAAAGACCCTATCACAAGACTCTCCAAAGCCCTCCTCCTCTTACACACCCAATGTGGAGTTCCAGGTACAATGTTCGATCTACATTTAGGATCTGTATGGGTACAGTTCATAGTCTCATATCCGAGATTCCAGAGTTTAATTATTGAGGGGTATAGGGATGCGAAGTCTAGAACAGAGACATTGAAGTGGACACCAGAGACTGGACTCACAACCATTGCACCCTTATACTTCTTCCCTTTGATCACAGCTTCAGTAGCTGTCCCACCTTTCAGAAGGGCGATCTCATCCTGCCTGGGGATGAGGTACCCCCTCCTCCTATGCTCCCTATATAGGAGGCTCCTTATCCATGACGATACGCCTTGACGTGTAACATCCTCGACACCCATATATGAGATTCTTGACAGAACCATTATCAGTTTCATGACCAAGTCGTCGTCGAACCTTGTCAAGTTCAGAGTTATCTCAGCATCCCTGTAACAGTATGACGCGAGGTCAGAGTATGTCAGCTTGGAGACATGCGAATCTATAGGCTTCTTCGTCATGTTCAGCAGAGATGAACCTATCTCGTCAAGGGTCTTCTCCCTATACTTCTGGCTGAAGGCGTAGACTTGGACAGACCTGTTGAAGAAGAACTTGTATAGGTCGATATGTATTCCAGACTTCAAGGTCGCTGAGTCTCGCCCAACCTCTATCGGAATCTCCGCCCTACTGAATCCGATCCTCTGAGCTCTGTTCCAGAGATATCTGAGGTCAAAATCGTCGCCGTTGAAGGTCACTATGAGTGGGTAACTCATAAGAAGGTCAAAAAACGCCTTCAGAAGATCCCTCTCTTCATCGTAATACTCAACACTCACTCCAGGAGGCAGCCCACCATCACCCTGCTCAACCCCATCCCTCTTGAGAAGCATAATCCTTCCAACCCCATCGGTTCCCAAAGCGCCTGCACATATCACAGGATAATCAGCCTCATGGGCGTCAGGCATCCTGGTCACAATTGGAGAGTGAACCTCTATGTCGACTGAGACCCTCCTCAAGCTAGGAACAGGGTATTCAAGTAGCCTGACCCACTCCTTCGCCATAATCTTATAGTCTTCAGGCTCATTTCGAAGGATCTCATCAAGCATCCCATCGATATTATCCGAAGGTTTGAATTCGACATTCAATAGTCGACCGTCAATGAGCCGGTAAGGCATCCCAGGCTCCAAATTCCTATCATATATATAGTTCTCAACATACTTGATGTCAGCCTCCCAAGATTTCACGATCTCCCTAATAGTCCCTGTAGGCCTCCCACCTATAGACAGCGGATCTTTCGCAACTATCTTAGTCATTGAAACCATCTGGTCCCTCAAGGCATCATACTTTACCACTGTCTCAAGATGGTCCAGCCCAGGATGGCTCATCAACGACTGGTTCGACTCAAGCTCACTGACCGAGAGGTTTGAGAGGCAGTACGGTTTATGGCCACTGTCGTCAAACCAAATCACAATCCTATGAGTGTCAGAGTCGTACAGTTTAAGGTAAGCTGACTTCCTCTCACCATCATAACATGAAGTCAAGAGGTAAAGTAACCCGACGGACGGTTTGTCCTCAATCCTTTGGCTCGAGGGTGATGGAACATCTTTAAATTCCAATCCCACCCTGTTAAAATAGTCCTCCAACTTAACTTTCAATGTGAACTCCGCTCCAGAAGGTTGAACCTGAATATGTTTGAATGCGTCGACCAATATGATCAAATCTGATCCGGTGAACCTCAACATAAAAGTTTGTGCTATACCCGCGAGTTTAGATGAGAGTATGCTATGTGACGCCGTCGCGCTGGCTATTGAAGCTTTGAGTTGGATGGAGCTTTCAGGCCTGAGTGAGAGGCAGGCGTTCATCAAGGCAGCGAAACAACTAGAGATAGGGAACATGGATTCTTTGAGGTTGGCCTTCAGAATAATGACTGAGACCTTGAGAAGACTTAACACAATAAACATGGTAATTAACTACGCATTGGCACCAAAGAAAATCGGTGACTGGAGGCTTGGCGTAAAAAACTTTCTTAGACTCTTCACCTACTGGGTCCATTTTCGTAAGGCAAATTCTAGAGAGATCGTGGAATTTCTAAATTGCGGTCGCGAAGCTCTTGGACTCGATGAACTCCAGCCTGCAGAATATTCTCTTGGAAAGATTCTCATAACAAAACCGGATATGTTGACTGCAAATACTCCTGAACCTGCAAGGGTTGGATACGAAACCTACCATGAAGAATGGTTCGTACATTACTGTTACAGGCTTTTAGGAAGAGACGAGGCTCTGAGGATGCTTAAGAGAAACTCCAGGCCGCCACCAATCTACATCAGGACAAATCGACTCAGAAAAGGTTGCGATAAAGCTGTAGATGAGATTATGGGTGAAGGAGTATCCCTTGTGAAGGTTGAAGGAGTGAAGGATCTATGGAGGGTTAAAAAGACTCCGAAGCCACTGGTGAAACTTAAGAGCTATAGAAAGGGGATGTTTCAGATACAGGATTTGGCAAGCCAAGTTGCCTGCTTAGCAGCCGACCCCAAGCCTGGCAGCATCGTTCTAGACGTATGTGCAGCCCCAGGAGTCAAGACATGTTCCTTGGCCCAGATTATGGGGAATGAGGGCCTCATCATCTCAGTAGACATCTCAAAGGTCAGAATGAAGATTTGGAGTAGAGAAGTGCATCGGATGGGTGTGAAGTCGACGCATCCAATCATATGTGACGCAAGACAATGTTTACCATTCAACATATTCGCCGATGTGACCCTCCTCGATCCCCCATGCAGCAACTCAGGCCTATTTGCCAAAACACCTTCAGCGAAGTGGAGGATCAAACCGCCAGACATCCAGAGACTGGCGGCGAACCAATATAGAATGTTGGAAGAATCCGCAAGACATGTCAAGTTCGGCGGTACGCTCGTATACTCAACATGCAGCATACTCTTGGAGGAGAATGAGCTTATTATCGAAAGGTTTCTCAAGGTTCATCCAGAATTTATGTTGGTCCCCATACAACTGAGTTCGGGATCTGATGGCCTCCGTGGATTGGATGATGCAAAAAGGTTCTACACACATAGGGACGAGTCCAACGGCTACTTCATAGCCAAGATCATGAGACTCGAACAAACCCCCAATGAACCATATGAACAATATTTATGAATATGCCCTTAAACAATCATGGAGCAAAAGGCTGCCTGATAACCGTGAACAGACGGTCAAGGATATACATGCCTAGCCAATAGACAATCTTACAGGTCATGAAACTTGTCGAAAGTCAATCCAACCCAAGAAGTCATTGTCTTCGATCCTGAGAAATGCACCGGCTGCACCTACTGCATGATAGCATGCACCTTCAAACATCACCAGTCAACAGACTTTGAGAGGTCGTTTATCAGAATAATAGACGATCCCGAGAGTCCAAAGGTCAGATTCATAGCGATTCATTGCGCACACTGCGACGACCCCTACTGCCTAGCTTCATGTCCAGTAGAAGCTATAGTCAAAGATGTTGAGAGCGGACTGGTCAAATTTAATACGAATAGGTGTATAGGGTGCATGGCATGCCAGATAGCTTGCCCAATATCCAACCCGAGATTCGACCGGGAGAGGAGAGTCATGTTGAAATGCGACTTCTGTGATGGGGACCCTCAATGTGTCAAATTCTGTACGACTGGAGCCTTACAGAAGATGATGAGGGAGGAAGCACGCAAAGAGTTTCCCAAAAGATTGGGGGGAGAATAAACGTCTGAAGAAGATGTTCCCCTCATACCATTGAAGAAGAAGTTGCCCAGCCCAGTCCCACCACCCTTCCAAGCCGCGATAACCAACCTCATCAATCAAGGCCAGATTCAAAGCCTCTTAGACTTCTGGATAGACGAGAGGGCTGGTTTAGGTCTACCAGATAGACCCCCATCAGCATACTCGTCCGAGAAGGTTGTGCAGCAAGCCCAAGAGATAATCAAGGAACTTGGATTCGACAAGAGAATAAAGTTTGACTGGAGAGAGAAGAGGTTGAGGACATGAGCATTCAACAAAAATGCAAAACTATAATGATGTTCTGGGGATGCATGATTCCAACCGTAGAACCCTACGTCGAGAAAGCTACGAGATACTCTCTCGAAAAGTTAGATGTGAAGATCATTGAGATGTATGAGGCTACATGCTGCCCCGACCCAGAGATATCGAGGACGATGGGTATAGACTTATGGAGAACATTGGCTGGACGAAACATATCGATCGCGAACATGTCAAAGAACAATATCTGCACAATCTGTAACGGGTGCTTCGACACCCTAACCAAAGTAGACTCTGAATTAAGAGAAGACCCAAGATTAAGTGAGAATGTGAATAATGTCCTCAAGAGGTATGGTATGGAGTATGATGGGTCAAGCAGAATCTACCATATGATAGAGCTTCTACATGATACTGTAGGAGTCGACAAGCTGAAAAGTGTTATAGATAGGGATCTGTCGGGTTTGAAGTGTGCCCCACAATATGGCTGTAGGATACTTCGGGAGAAGTCAGATTTGAAGGTGAAGTTTGATAGGTTGATCACACTCATCGGCGGCGAGATAATACATACTAAGACGGAAAGACTCTGCTGCGGTGTCCCCGCAATGTATTCAAATCCAGACTTTGCCCTCCACCAGAGAGCTGAGGTGAAACTTGAAGATATAAGAGAGGCGGGGGCTGACTGTATAGTTCTCTTCTGCCCAGCCTGCGCAGAGAGATTCGAGAGAGCCGAAATGGCTCTCACAACCGAGGACAATGAATTCAATATTTCAGTCCTTAACTATCTTGAACTGTTAGCACTCTGCCTCGGAGCTCTACCAGAAGAGATCGGTACTCATCTGCACAGGGTTCCTGTAGATCAGGTAGTAGGGAGGATATTGAAAGCTAAATGAGGACGAGAAGATTATCACTTATTCTTTCCATAACATTATTGACTGTCGGCTCTATGGGAATCGCTGCAGTAAGGGATCCGGTTGAGATTTTCCTATGCGCTGAACTTGTAACCATATCCGCATTCTACATCTTCTTCACAATCACACTTCCAGCTCTCCACCCGGCTAAGACAAATCCAGCAGGGATCTTCATAGGAGGTATTGCCAGATCACCGTACATTTCAGCGTCTGAACTGTACTCTCCTGGTATGCCTGTAATCTATGAACAGTTTGATGCAAGTTCAGAGACTCGCTCATACAATATGAATAAGGAAATTACGGAGGGGTGAATGGGGATGGTGAGTTGGGCGTTCACACCGATCATGATTCTCATCACCTCCTCCGTAGCATCGACCCTGATAGGGTTAAAGTCTAGGAGAGTGAGGAATGTGATCATCACTTGCTCTCTAGGCTCCTCTCTACTTGTAAACACTTATTTCCTCATGTCATTAAGTGGCTTTGAGCGTGTCAAAGTCGGAGAATTCACCATCGATTACGCATCGATATTTGTTTCTGAACTGATCTTGCTTATAGGGCTTTTCGGATCTATATATAGCTTCAGCTACTTGGATGAGGGGGAGGAAAGCTGGGTTTACTATCTACTATATCAACTCTTCATAATTATGATGATTGGTATGGCATCGAGCTTCAATATTCTCGTTATATATCTCTTTCTTGAGGCAAGCAGTATGTTAAGCGCGGTCCTAATTATGTTCAGCTGGAAGAGAAGTAGTGTGTTAGCTGCCTACCGCTACTTGACCTTGAGCATTTTCGGTGGGATATTGATAGTTATCGGGATCTTCTGGCAGTATCAGTTGATACACTCATTCGATGTGAGTGCCTTCACCAAGTTAAGCTGGAAAGATCTGAATCTCCTAGCTACAGTTTATCTGCTTGGTTTCGGCATAAAAGCTGGGTTTCTACCATTTGGATTACTCTGGCTTCCTCCAGCGCACAGTGAGGGGCCGATCCCAATATGCAGCCTCCTAAGCGCGGTACTGGTGCAGGTGGCAGCTTTCGATGTGGCAAGAATCTTGGGAGGCATAGGGATCTCAAACCTATACATTTCTAACATGCTTTTGGCTATTGGTATACCAAGCATGATCGTAGGGTCACTCTACTCACTGATGGAGGCATGGCTTGGAAGCAAATATACAAGGTTCCATGTTGGGACACGACACGTAATGGGAATAAAGAGGGTATTGGCTTTCTCAACCATATCTGAGGTGGGATTTATAGCAACCTTCCTAGGGTTGGCTGGAACTATTGCGTTCAACACAGGCAGAGTCAACGACGCTCTCAACCTTGGTATTGGAGGTGCCCTTCTACACATATGCAACCATGGACTTTCAAAGTCTCAACTTTTCTTTGACACCGGCATCATCATAAAGACAGCTAATGCTGAAGATCTTGGAGTGATTAATGGCCTTGCAAAGAAGTTACCAACCGCTAGGTTAACGTTCACCGTTGGGGCATTCAGCCTGGGTTTGATTCCAGGAACTTTAGGAGTTACAACATTGAGGGAGCTAGTCTTAAACGATGGGATTCCATATTTTGTAAAGATAGCGGTCATAGCGACCGCTGGATTGACTCTTGCGGCATATCTCTCAGTCTGGCATCGCGTATTCTCATCAAACAACAATGCAAGCCCTGAATCAAATGTTGAAATTCCCCGACTTATGTATCTTCCAGGCATCTTTCTGGCTATCATGATACCCATCCTAGGTCTCTACTTTACTCTACAGTGGATTGGACTGATCCCTGAGAGTCCAATGTTCAAGGAGGCCCTGCATGCTCTGGCAACGAGTGTGATAGGCTATGGTGGTGAAGACTGATATGTTCTCAAATGGTTTACTCGAAAGGTTGAGGTGGAGACTTGGACCTGACCTCCTCTCCGAATCTAAAGGCAGCGGAAACACTCACTATTTGACGACCCGTCCAAACAAAGTCACGGAATTAGCTGAATATATTACTAGGGAGGTGGGAGGCAGATTAATGCATATATCTGTTATCGACAGAGGCCTCAACGGCTATGAGGTGGTATACCACTATGCTCTCGACCATTTAGAGAAAGGTTTTCACGTTAACATTGAAGTTTTACTGCCTGAAGACAATCCTGAGATCGAGTCGGTCACCAGACTCTTACCGGAGGCGTCGTGGTCTGAAAGGGAGATGATGGAACTAACCCCGGTCAAGTTCATCGACCATCCAGACCCCAGGCATCTCTGGCTCCCATATGAGTGGCCTGAACCTGTTGAGGGTGGGATCTCCACTTCTAATCAGGGAAGCTCCGTCCAAGCGTCGCTCATGCCTATCGGGCCTTACCATCCATTGCTCATTGAGGG
>JAGTQO010000003.1:20323-21246 GCA_018396565.1 Candidatus Bathyarchaeota archaeon | reverse complement strand
GATGTCGATGTGAAGCTTGGCTGGAATCACAGAGGGATAATGAAACTCTTTGAGGGTCGAAGCTATTCCAGAGGAGTATACTTGGCGGAGAGAATCTGCGGCATATGCAATGTAACCCACACAACAGCATATCTGAATGCTGTTGAGGCTATCAGTGGGTTAGATGTTCCTGATAGAGCGAGATATATCAGAACATTGATGGCTGAGCTTGAGAGGGTTCACAGCCACTTACTATGGCTTGGGATAGCTGGTGATTTGATAGGTTTCAAGACGTTATTCATGCTTTCATGGAAGATAAGAGAGGAGGTGTTGGACATTTTTGAGGCAACTACCGGCAGCCGCAGAACCCCGGCTATTAATGTAATTGGAGGGGTTAGGAAGGATCTGAGTGACGAGACTATTTTAAAGATCGAGGGTAGGGTCGCTGATCTCAGAGGGGAGGTTGAAAGACTCATCGATTTGGGATATAACCATCCGTTGATGAGGAGGAGAATGCAAGATATTGGTAGACTCAGCCTCTCAACAGCTGTTTCAGGTGGGGCTGTTGGGCCAACCGCTAGGGCGAGTGGATGGGAGATAGATACTCGCAGGTCGAGCCCCTACTCAGCCTATGCGGACGAGTACACTACATGGGATGTTGTAACTGAAGATGGAGGTGACGTTTGGGCGAGGACCATGGTTAGACTGAAAGAGATGCTTGTATCCATAGATATTGCAAAACAATGTTTACAAGCTTTGAGGAAGGTGGGAGGCCCAATAAAGACTGAGATAATCGATCCAAAGGACTTTCCTTACAATGAGGCCTTGGGGAAGACTGAGGCGCCTAGGGGCGAGTTAATGTATTATATAGTATCCGACGGAACAAACATACCATACAGCGTTCGGATAAGGACACCTAGCTTCAGAAATAACTCTCTACTTCC
>JAGTQO010000003.1:11059-20313 GCA_018396565.1 Candidatus Bathyarchaeota archaeon | reverse complement strand
AGAGGCCACGCTCTGGCGGATGCGCCTATAATCATTGGAAGCATAGACCCATGCTACTCTTGCACAGATCGGGTGATTGTAATTAGAGATTCTAATATAAATTCAAAAATTTAGATAATAGCACAATAGAGGTTTAAACAATGGATCTGGAAGACCTGATACTGCAAACCGCCATCTTGACATCTGCAAGTTTCATCTTGGGGATCATCTACAATTATGAGGTCAGAAAGATATCTGCGAGGCTCCAGTCTAGGAAAGGACCGTGGCTGATAGTTCCTAGACCATTGAGAAAGAGTTTGGGGACGACAAGAATCTTCCAGCCCCTTTACGATATCATTAAGCTTCTATGTAAGGAAACCATCATACCGTCAACAGCGAGGAAGAGACTCTTCATCGCGGCGCCGTTAATCGCCTTCCTATGTCTGGTCGGAGCATCAGCAATAGTTCCCATAGGTGGATACTCGGACTTATCATCCTTCGACCTTAGCTTGGTGGCTCTCCTCTACCTACTCTTAGGAGTCCCCTTCGCATTCATCCTCGGAGGGAGCGTAAGCTCATCGCCATGGGGGATTCTCGGAGGCCAGAGGGAAGCTGACTTGATGCTTGCATATGAGACACCTATAGTGATAGGTGCATTCACAACAGCCATGATGGCCGGCTCAATGTCGATAAAGAAGATACAGGTTGCTCAGACCCTAAGCCTCCCATATCTGATCCTCAATCCGTTCGCGGCAGTCGCTGTTCTACTTGGAATAATTGGTAAACTACACCTAAAACCATTCGACATACCTGAGGCTGAGGTTGAAGTTGTGGCAGGTCCAGTAACGGAATATAGTGGAAAACTTTTGGGCGTAATAGAGATTAATAAAATGCTATTGACGTCGGTATGTACCGGTCTGTTTGTTGATCTCTTCATGGCAGGAGGAGCCATACCTGGGTTAAATCTTCACAGTCCAGTGACCGTGTTAACATATGTCATTGAAGGTCTTCTAGTAGTAGCGGTTGCAAGTCTCATCCACACATCGAATCCAAGGTTCAGGATCGACCAAACTCTAGAATGGTACGTTAGAACTCCAATTATTTTAGCAGTTATCGGCCTATGCTGGGCATATATTCTAAGGTATATCTATCCTACACTCTCAGGTTGATAAATCTATGAATATAGGCTTGGCCAAACTTGTTAAGGAGCTCATTAAAAACTCGTTTAGGCCGGTCACGGCAGAGTACCCCGCTATACCTGTACATGCTAGGCCCCATGAACCTGGAGAGGAGGTTAGGGGGAGACATAAATTTGATATTGAGAAATGTGTTGGTTGCGGCGCCTGCCAGACCGTATGCTCAAGCGGCGCAATAACAATAACGGATTCAGGACTTGTAAGAGTTTTGAGAATAGATCTTTCAACATGTATCTTCTGCGGGAGGTGTCGAGACATATGTCCTGAGGAGGGGCTTCAACTGACATCTGAAGTTGGACTTGCCCAACCTTATGGAGAGAATTTGAACAGCCTCAAGGTTGAACATTCAGTCGACCTCTCAAATTGTGTAGGTTGCGGTCGACCAACATATCCCAGGAAACAGATAGAGGCTGTAAGAATGAGGGTCCTTTCAAACCTAGACAAGGCGAATGTTGATTCTGCAAGCAAGGACATGGATATATATCTTAAGTATTGTCCAGACTGCAGGAGGAGCCTCAGCTACACTCTTGGAACACATCCCAGAAAACTCTACTGACGAGATGGAGTTTTATGCTGATCAACATTAAGAGGAAGGCTCGAGTGTACTCACCGTGGATATTCCACGCACATGCTGGAGGATGCAACAACTGTGACATTGAGTTAGCAGCATGCTTCGCCCCGAGATATGACCTTGAGAGAATGGGTATACAGCTTAGAAACAACCCCCGCCACGCAGATATTCTTATCATCACAGGACCTGTAACCAAACAGATATCATCCAGTCTGAGAAGAATATTCGATCAGGTTCCAAACCCTAAGGTCGTCGTCGCATGTGGTTCATGCGCCTTGACCGGTGGAGTCTACAATAGAGATGATGGAAAACCAAACTATGCGTTAGCAGGCCCTGTCGAGAAACTGATTCCAATAGACGTATCTGTCCCAGGATGCCCACCCAAACCAGAATCTATAATAGACGGAGTAATGTTAGCCTTGGAGAAACTCAAGGAAAAATAGTCTAGAATCTAAAGGTGAATCCTGATGGTTGAGATAGACGGCTACAATCTGCCAGAGGACCTTTACTATCACGAGGAGGGTAGGAGCTGGGTTAAGGTTGAGCCAGACGGTAAGGCTCGTGTAGGACTCTCAGACATAGCGGTGAAGATGGCTGCTGAAATAATATACATAAGACTCAAGCCAAAAGGCTCAACGGTCGAGCAGGGTAAAGGATTCGGAACGATGGAGAGTGCGAAGTGGGTTGGGCCCCTCAAGTCACCGATATCAGGAACAATAGTTCAGATAAACGAGGCCCTAACGAAGAAACCCGAGATAATAAAGAAAGATCCCTACGGAGAGGGTTGGGCCGTATTGATCCAGCCTACAAACCTTGAAGGCGACCTCCAGAGACTCATCCATACACCGGAGCAACTGAGATCCTGGGTTGAGAGGGAGAAGGCAACCCTCCAGAAAAAGTAGAAGCGTATAGAGAAAATATTGAGTGTAAACAGGTTCATCCCTAATGGATCAGAGATACATAGACGAGTTGACTGGAATAGTCGGTGCTGAAAACATCTCAACCGAGATCCTTGAACTTGAAGTCTATTCCAGAGACCCAACGGTGGTCAAGGGCAGGGCTGAGGTTATCATATGGCCTAGGACACCTGAAGATGTATCTGAGATACTCCGACTCGCCAACAAGATCAAGAAACCAGTATATCCGAGAGGCGCAGGGAGCAGCCTCTGCGGAGGCCCTGTCCCAGTGAAACCTGGAATAGTCCTATGCATGGAGAGAATGAATAGAATCCTTGAGATCGATATTGAGAACCTGCAATTCCTCGCTGAGGCAGGGGTGAGCATAAGAGAGATAAACGATACCCTCAAACCCCACAGCCTATTCATACCCCCTGACCCTGCAAGTGAAGTCTCGTGCACAATTGGAGGATGCGTAGCCAACAATGCTGGGGGAATACATGCTGTGAAATATGGCACCTTCAGAGACTGGGTTCTTGGACTAGAGATAGTCTTGCCGACAGGGGAGATAATCACTACGGGAACAAGGACGAGGAAGAGCGTATCAGGCTACGACCTGACTGGACTCATAACAGGCTCCGAAGGAACACTTGCAGTAATAACAAAGGTCAGGGCGAAACTGACTCCTCTCCCTGAAAGTAGAATGGTCATGACTGCCTTCTTCAGCAATCCTGAGGATGCTGGAAAAGCTTCCTTCAAGATAATGGTCGGAAACTTAAACCCCTCAGCGATCGAGCTACTTGACAAGACTACGATGGACACAATCTCACAATATCTCAGGATGAAGTTCCCCCCGGCAGGAGCTATGCTGATAATAGAGTTCGACGGCCCCATAAATGAAGTCCCCGACAGGCTAGGTAAGGCCGGATCCATATGTAAAGATGAGGGGGCGATAGAGGTCAAAGTCTCAGAGTCAGAGGAGGAGAGTCTGAAACTCTGGACCGCGAGAAAGACTGCTTTCCAATCATTAGCTATACTCGGCAAGGCATCCATCCTCATCGAAGACATCACGGTGCCTATAAGCAAGGTTCCCGAGATGTTAAGGCGTATACAGGAGATCTCAAAGAAGAACAATACTCTGATACCAACATTCGGCCATGTCGGAGACGGAAACCTCCACCCCCACGTATTGTATGATGAAGAGAATAGTGACGAATATACTAGGGCAATGAACGCCACGGACGAGATTTTCAAAACAGCTATAGAGCTCGGAGGAACCATTTCAGGAGAGCACGGCGTCGGAGTCTTGAAGAGGAAATTCTTCCCCCTCGAACACAGGGCTGAGGAAATCATGCTGATGAAGAGGATCAAGAGCCTACTCGATCCAAACAATATTCTGAATCCTGACAAGATATTTCCATTGGAGGCTGAGGCTTGAACTTCAGACCAACTTTCAGCAAAGAGATAAACTATGAATTGAACAAATGTTTCAGGTGCAGCTTCTGCAGGAGCCAATGCCCGATCTATCAGTCCAAGCTGAATGAGACTTGGAACGCCAGGGGGAGGATGCTGATGGTTCAACTACTCAGGAACGGTACCATAACTCTTGATGATAATGTTCTGCATCGTATATATACTTGCGCCCTCTGCAAGTCTTGTGAAGAGATATGTCCAGGCCTAGTCAAGGTTACTGACATAATCAGGGAGACCAGAAGGCAACTTGCTGAGGCGAAGCTTGGACCATTACCGGAACATATGCAGATGTCTGAGAACATATCAAAGACGGGGAACGTACTATCGAAGCAGAGGCCACCTGAACTTCAGGAGGCCATCGATAACCTCCCACAGAGATCTCACACCATAATATTCATGGGGTGTGTAGCCCAATACGTATATCCTAAACAGCTCATAACCCTCTTCAAGATAATGCGTGAGGTAGGCCTGGAATTCACCGTCTTGAGAGATGAGACCTGCTGCGGGAACTTCTTGAACGAGTTGGGACTGAGAGAAGAATTTTTGAAGGCTCTGGCTGAGAATGCTGAGAGGCTGAGGAGGTTAAGAGTCGAGAAGATAATAACCCTATGTCCAATGTGCTACAATACATTCAAACATGACCTCCCAGAATTGGCTCCGGAGTTAAAGGTTGCTGTTCAACATTCAACACAATTTCTTGAAGAAGTCTTGAGGAACCAAATCCTGAAGCCGACCAGACCATTAAAAATGAAACTCACATATAAAGATCCTTGCCATCTTGGCAGATACGCCAAGATCTATGATGAGCCCAGAAATATTCTTGAGCTAATAGGGGCTGAGACAGTTGAGCCTGAGAGGTCGAGAGAATTCTCCAGATGTTGCGGCGGAACCATAAGGATTCCTTACTCAGATCTCAGGAATAGCCTCAGCAACAGATTCTTTGAGGATGTTCTGAAGATGAAGGTTGACGGTGTCGTCACAGCATGCCCATCATGCTTCCACAATCTCTACTCGACAGCACCCTACGATATTAGAGGTGTATTCGACATAGTTGAGATAGTTGGATATGCAACAGGGATAATTGATAGATTAGAGGAGCTGACCGGCCTATTGGAGTAGGCTCACATACCAAGCATTTGAAGCCCATGCAGCAAAAACGAAAATATTAGATCTAAAAGGGGGGTATGAAATAGTGTTGGAGACTCAGTTCTTTCTCTTGTGGCATTCAATGGCAGCTATAGTCTCGAAGAGGATCTTGACGGCCTGAGCTGATGCCACTCCATTGTCGTAGTCTGGACAGACCTCAACCAAATCTACTCCAACAATATCTGAACCAACCACGGACTGCAATATTTCTATGACTGTTTGAGGCTCAAGACCATCTCCCTCGGGATTCCCAACTCCTGGAGCGTAGGCTGGATCTAGAACATCCATATCTATTGTGACATATCTAGACCTGAAGTTTTTCAAATTCGAATTTACGAGCCTCGATATCTCTTCTGGGCCTCGATCCCTAACCTCATAGGTTGAATAGAACTTTAGACCTGAGCTTCTAGCATACTCCAACTCCTCCTTCGATACAGCCCTTGTCCCCACTTGAACTATTCTATCAGGCCCAAACCTTTCAGCTAACCTCCTCATATGAGTCGCATGTGAGACTCTGCAGCCCATATACTCATCCCTCAAATCTAGATGGGCGTCGAAGTCCACAACTCCAACATCACCATCGAAGCCTTGGAGTGAACCATAAGTGATAGTGTGCTCCCCACCTAAAATTATCGACACTTTAGATCGTGTATAGATCTCCTTAACTATGAGTTGAATCCTCCTCAATGTTTCAGATATGTCTCCGACAACATTCAAGTCTCCGGCATCGAAGATAGGCACATTCTCAATATCAACCCCAAACCTTAAGCTATAAGTCTCCACGTTTGCTGAGGCTTCCCTTATCTTGGACGGTGCAAATCTTGAACCCGACCTGTATGTGCTGGTCCTGTCGTATGGAATCCCGACTACAACATACCTTGCCTCATCAACACTTCGAGTGAACCCCGCGAAAGGCGTATGTTCTGTCATATAGAGTTTTAGATAACTGACGTCACTGTTCATATCTTATCAGCAACACGGACCTCACGTTCCTTATTAAATGAATAGCTGGCCCATGGAAAAGCTTATGGGGGTTAAGGGTTTGTAGAGGTTCTACTCCATAAGTTTTTTTGCACTTCCTTGAAAGCAACCTATTTATTACCTTTCAGATAATAGGTTGGAACCTATCGGTGTCGTATATGGGTGGAGAAGAGTCTAAGCCTCGCATACGCGTAGCCGCTGCAGCTACTGCTTATATTCTGATCGGGCTATACTTTCTGGCATTATCGATCCCAGACCTTAACTTGGCCCTCCTATCCACCATAGGTTTGGGCTCTGTAATTGCAGGTTCAGGCCTCTACATGTTCAAACGTTGGGGGTTCTGGCTTGCATCAGCCATATTCCCACTATTGGCCACGGCCTCGATCTCAACTTTAATATTCTCCTTAAAGATTCCAGTTCAAGACTCAACCTTAATGCCAATCATTCTAGACGCGTCTCTAGCAATAATATTTATCTTATCGATAGTCTCTTTCTTGACCATCCTCAGTGTCAGAGGAAGCTTCAAGCCGTAGGGCCCCTTCCTCTAAATATGCATAGTTGAATGGAAGTTGAGAGATACTCGAGTATATCTCTATGCGAAAGTTTAGACACGCCTACCCTCCTATTCTGGAAGATTATTGGAACATCCCCTATGAGGTACCCTCTCCTTGAAGCTCTTGCGAGGACTTCGAGTTGAAAGGCGTATCCTCTCGACTTGAATTTTGAGGATTTTAGAAAATCGATCACTCGACGGCTGTAGAGCCTGTAGCCTGAGGTTACGTCTGAGACCTTCAGTCCTGCAAGCGTTCTTCCCAGAATATTTGCTATCTTCGATACCGCTATCCTGTATAATCCCCAACCCAATATACCCCCTCCCTTCATCCTTCTTGAACCGACGACAATGTCGTATCCTTTACGGTTCTTCTCCAGAAGGTCGGGTATATAATCTGGATTATGTGATAGGTCGGCGTCCATGACTATTACAGGGTCACCGCTGGCGGCTTTGAGGCCTTCTAGGATAGCTCGACCCAAACCTGTGTCCTTCTGCTCTATGACTCTCACACCCAAATGTCTGAGTCTTTCCGGGGTGTCGTCGTCTGACTTGTCAACTGCCAAGATCTCATAGTCGCAGGTCTGGTTCTTGAGGACCTGCCTTATTCTGGGAACGAGCTCCTCAACCATTGGTTCGTTTCGGGTTGGGATGATTATTGAGATCAAGTCAACCATCCATCTTTAATTGTTCCTGACGGCGGCCTGAAACCCTCATCTACGATGCCATACTTTGTTGTCCTATGAAATATTGATGTCTTCATGAGTAGACCTTCAACCGTGGCTTTAGAGTTGGAGATCAATGTTCCAAGCCCTAGGATTGATAGGCCGAGAATATCTTTCAGTCGAGCATAGTCTCTAACATCGCTCTTGGCAAGCTCTGTCAGGGTTGTGCCGTATAGGAGTAGGGGTGCGATATATATTGCTGCTGAGAAGCCTGAGGCTACTGGAGCGAATATTGTCTGCCAGTAATCCTTCATTAGAAATGAGGCTGGGATGACTGCGAAGTATATTGGAATGAGGGCTAGGCCCAACACTGATATTGGGCATACGAAATATGTTGAGAGTAACATGAATGCCTCAAACTTCTTGAATATCGAGAGGTCTGGTGAACTTATTATCTGCCTCCAATACTTTCTGAAACACTGAGCGAAACCCTTAGCCCATCTATACTGTTGCCTACGCAGCAGATTGAATGTTGGAGGTATCTCCCCTGGGCATGTCAGGTCTGGCAGGTATATGTACCTCCAACCTTTGAGTTGGAGTCTTATCGACAGGTCCAGGTCCTCTGTCAGGGTGTCGGATGCCCAGCCTCCAACCTCCTCTATAGCTAACCGTCTAAATAACCCCCCTGTACCGCTGAAGTGGGCGAGGAGGCCTGAAGAGTATCTTGCCCTCTGGTCGACTATTCCGTAGCCGTCGATCGCTAGAGAGAGCGACTTTGTAACCCAGGTCTGTCTCTGGTTCAGGTAGGTGAGTCTGGCTTGGACGAAAGCAACATCATCCGTATGGTAGATGTGTGGAATAAGCCTCTTAATTAGGTCTGGTGGAGGAACATAGTCGGCGTCGAAGACCATTATATAATCGCTCGTTGTATTTTTCAAAGCTTCTTGTAGGGCCCCCGCCTTGAATCCAACCCTTGATTCTCTATGGATCAACCTCACATTCTCAGGGTAGTCCCTCTCGAATCTTCTAGCTATCTCGGTCGTCTCATCATCTGAATCGTCTACAATGATTATCTTGAGCTTCTCTTTAGGATAGTCCATTCTCAGGCATGAGTTGATCAGGCGCCCGGCAACCATGCTCTCATTGAATAGTGGTATGTGGATTGTGACTTCAGGCCATTCTTCAGGAGGCGGGGGATCCCGATTTTTCCTCCTAGATTTCAGGGATAGTATTGTCAGCAGGGACCAGTTGAGGGCGTATGTTCCAAGTATTGCAGTTATTACCGTTGTCAGTGTAAGGATTATCTGTTGATGGAATGAGAGTTGACTCAGAATCGACATGGATCATCTCTGGATTTCAGACTTTATCCATAACAATCTTTTATGGGCCCTTAACAGTTACGGTTAATCCCCACCATAAACATTATTCTTGTTTAGTTTTGTAACGTAACATCTAGGGCATGAGATCATGGGCTTCATCTTAATCCTCTTCGTCATGACAAGCTGGAAACCGCACCTCTGACATTGACTGTCCAGAAGTTTTATTGTTCCAAGTTGGGGTAAGGGGAGGCTGAACCTGCAATTGCTCGTCCAAGCACCTGAGCATCCAATGAACCTTTTGCCTGTGGTTCTGCTCTTCATGATTCTGAGGGGTGAGCCACATTCTGGGCATGGCGTATCAAGGGTGGCTTTGAGTGTTCTAGTCTCAATTATTGCTTCAGCCAGTTCCCTTCCAACCTTAACCTCTTTAGCCTTTAGGTTTTCAATCACAGGCCTCAAATGTTCAACGGCCTCGAGA
>JAGTQO010000003.1:0-11051 GCA_018396565.1 Candidatus Bathyarchaeota archaeon | reverse complement strand
ATCAACACTTCACAAACCCGCCTCTATCATAGCCATCTTAGCCTCGAGATCTCTTGTGAAAGAGACATCCACTACCTTTGGGCAGTGTCTTGTTAGGACATTGATAACTCTCTCAGCCAAGATTGTTGGCTTCATCGCCTCCCCTGAGACGTATCCTCTCCTGTATAGGATGTCGATTATCTCAGCCCTCGTAGACTTTGTCCCTATTCCTGCTTCCTCCATGGTCTTCAGGAGGCTGCTGGGATTGTATCTTGGCGGCGGGTTTGTGAAGTGTTGATTGGCTGCTACCCATATGAAAGTGGCCTCATCACCTTTGATGATTTGGGGTATGGGTTTCTCCGTAGACTTCACGTATGGGGTGTAGTATCTGATCCAGCCTGGGTCTTTGAGTCTCGACCCTTGAATGTTGAAGGTATGGCTGTCGATCTTGACCGTTGCTTTGATACTGATCTTTACTGCTGGTGAGGCGAATGTCGCCATGAACCTTCTTGAGACCATATCCAAGATCTGTGCTTCCCTCCCTTCAAGCGTCCTCTTCGAAGTTTGGCCTGTGGGGTATATTGCTGGATGGGCTGGATCAGTCTTCTTCCCTTCAACAGGTTTGAGTTGGGTCTTCGAGAGGAGCTCAGCCGCCAACTCCTTATACTCACTCTTTTCGGCTAGGCCTCCAAGTATTTCCCTGTAACCTATTGTCGGCGGGAGTTTCTGGCTTGAGGTTCTGGGGTAGGAGATGAGGGCCTCCAAGTATAGGCGCTCCAAGATTTTTAGGGTTTGGCTCGGTGTGAGGTGTAGGTGCCTATAGGCCTCAGTCTGGATGCTTGTCAGGTCGAATGGTGCTGGGGGCTGAACATTAAAGGTTCTCTCTTGAACATCGTCGACGATTCCTGTGTTTCCCTTAACCTGCTCGACGACCCTCTCAGCCTCAGACTTGACCTGAATCTTCCCCTTTGAATATTGGGCCTCAACCTGCTCACCCTTAACATTCACCTTTGACTCTATTATCCAGTATGGGATTGGGACATGGGTTGAAACCTCTACTTCCCTCTCGACTATGAACCTTAGAGTAGGCCCCTGAACCCTCCCAGTACTCAATGTTGCATAATTTTTGCTGTATCGCCTCGCAGACTCGGTCATAGCTCTTGAGAGGTTTATGCCATAAATCCAGTCGACCTCATGCCTACACATACCTGCATATGCTAGTTGATAGTCGAGTTGGGATGAAACATTCTCATATGCCTGTCTCAATTCGGCCTTGGTGAGAGTGCTGAACCTCATCCTACCAGCCTTCGCCTCGACACCTCCACATGCATACTTCAGAATCATATAACCTATCAAGGAGCCTTCTATATCGTAGTCGCATGAGTTTATGTAACGGTCACAGTTGATAGCAAGTTCCCCAATAGCCTCTAACCATCCCTTCTGATAGTTGTAGCCCCTCTCAACCTCATATTTCGGTCTCCATGAGAAGTCCCATACAGGATAGGTCCTCCTAGAGAACCTGTCTTTCGAGTCGACGGCGTAGAGGTGGCCTTGAGCTGGACATATCACCGCCAGACCATCTTCGACTTCGACCTCGAAGTAGGTTAGGTTACGCTTCTTACTCACTCTGGGTTTACTCTCTGTGAGGGCCTCAGCGAGTCTACTTGCTGCGTCAGCCTTCTCGCAGATTATCAATGTCCTCAATTTCTTCGTCACCCCTTTGTAGCAGCATCTTAGCAACCTCGACGACTGCACTTCCCGTCTCTGGGATTTTAATCAAGTTTTTGAGGTAGGTCTTATAGTCTATGCTCCCATAGGCTACTCTCCATAGCCTGTACGAGTCTACAATCTTATCTTTGGCAATTTTATGGATTCTGCAGAGGCCTTCCTGATCGGGCTCCCTACCGCAGACCAGACATCTACCTGCTCGACCGGTATGATCAGATTTTTTGCCTTCAATGTTGAGTGGTTGGGCTATCGGACCCTCACCCTCCTCCCCATCCTCCTACAGAGGATGATTGTTGATACTACCACGATGATGCATGATAGGGCTTGGGATAGACCGTACTTCCATGAAGGTGGCAAACCCATAATTGCGACTGTGCTTCCGTATAGTCTGGATGTGACCTCTTTTAACGTGGGGAAGGTTTCCTCCACCTTTGCGAGACCTAAGATCATCCAGTTAGACCCTACCAGGTACGGTAGGTAGAGGGTTATGGCGAAGATGGTTGGAATGAGGAGAGCTGACTCAAACATCCTCAGGGCCATCAGGATAGAGGGTAGTTTGACGCTGTGCCTAGCCCTCACAAATGCCTTCGACCTTGTAAGGTTCATCCATGACGTTATGATAACCATCAATATTCCTATGATAGGTATGTACGGATATGGGATTGAGAGGTATCCGGCTTGGAGGACCCTGGATTCTAAACCTCTCGCCGACATGTAGTCTATGTATAGGATCTCTATGATTACGGTTGAGGTCAAGAGGGTGAAGATTGAGATCAGGGATGGGGTTGAGGTCCATCTGAATACCATTCTTTTCAGGCTCAACCTGTATCCTCCAAGCTGAGTATCGCTCTCTTTTGGTCTGCTTGATCAAGCCGCCTGACAATTAAGAGTATCTCCTGGCGTACTTGAGTTTACTCGAACTCTATCGTCGCCGGCGGTTTCGGTGTCAGATCATAATATACTGTCGAGAGGCTAAGGTTACCATTGAGGATTCTTGATGAGACCCTCCTCAACATTGTCCAAGGGACCCTCAGTGGCCGGGCGGTCATATAATCCTCCGTATTCACCGCCCTGATTATGGCTGAGTACGGTTTCCGGCCTCTGGCCCCGCCGGTCTCTATGAGTAGGCGCGTATATTCAGGGTTTGACTCAATGAATTCCGCTGACTTAGAAATCGCCCTATCAAGAACAGTCTGCGGATTGGATTTTTCAGGTGGTGAGAGTATTGAGACCATCCTTCCATAGATTCTACTTCCATCTCTAACACCGGTAGCTTGACTCTGAAGAATTTTTACGTTCAAAATTTCATCATGGAGTTGGAGGGTTGACTTGAGGGTTCTAACAATCTCTCCAGGAGCATCGGCGATCCTGTTATCTATCACTGCTGCAAAGTATTGTTGGGCTCCTGAACTTGCGAAGGCCCTCTCAACGATGTCTGTAACCTCTTTTAGAACGGACAGTTTTCCAGGTTTAACCTCTCCGACGCATCTGACGAGCAGGCCTGGGCCTGGGAATGGTTGCCTCTCACATGCGCTCTCTGGTAATCCGAGCCTCCTGGAGAGGATCCTAACCTGGGGCTTATACAGTGTCGATATAGGCTCAAGAACCTTGAAGCCGTAGATTTTTTTGGGGTCTATACCTATCTGCTCTAGAACGTTGTGTTGAGTCTTAACACCTCCCCTTGTCTCGATCAGGTCTGGTGCGATAGTTCCTTGGATGAGCCAATTGCAACCCTCCTTCTCTGCCACTATAGCCAGGGTGGAGTAGAAGGCCTCACGGAAAGCTTTTCTCTTATCTTCGGCGTCGGTTAGACCTCTGACCTTTGACATGAAGCTTCTTCTGGCCCTGATTATCTTCAAAGGTAGCTTTAGTGGCGGCTTCGCCAGGCTCCTCTTGACATTTTCAGGTTCGCCTTTCCTCATTAATCCTGTGTCGATGAAGACACATAGTAGGTTTTTGCCTATGGCCTTCCTTGTGAGTAGAGCGCAGGTGGTGCTGTCGACGCCTCCAGATACAGCTATTAAAGC
Source organism: Candidatus Bathyarchaeota archaeon (assembly GCA_018396565.1). GTDB lineage: Archaea > Thermoproteota > Bathyarchaeia > 40CM-2-53-6 > RBG-13-38-9 > DTMT01. The sequence continues at coordinate 7,317 of JAGTQO010000003.1, read as the reverse complement.
CCTACCTTCTCCCAAGGCCTCTCTTATCTCGTTGAGCTTCGATTCAATGAATGAGTCGGCATCAAAATCTACATTTGACATCAAGATCAACCGAGACTCTAATGTAAACCAAACTTTATGAGTCTTTTCAAATATCCCTCAAATCATATGTACGGTAAGGTTTAACATGATATTTCTATTGATAATTTGGGGGTGGCCGCATGGGAGGTTCTGGGAAGATTATCGGTAAAGGGACATGGCTGGACAAGGTTGCATATGAGATTTTGGAGAGGGAGAGGAGGCTGGGGAGGGGTTTTGAGGTTATCAGGACTGAGAGCGGCCTGGGCGCATCAGGGATACCACATATCGGCAGCCTCGCCGACTGCGTAAGGGCTTACGGAGTGAAGCTCTCCCTGGAAGTTCAAGGTCAACCAGCTGAGTACATAGCCTTCTCAGACGATATGGATGGGTTGAGGAAGGTTCCCTCAGGCCTCCCAGAATCTCTGAGAGAATATCTAGGCCACCCGGTCTCGTCGATACCGGACCCTTACAGTTGCCACTCAAGCTATGGGGATCATATGAGCTACATGTTGAGGGATGCCTTGGACAGGTGCGGTATAGAATACATGTTCTACTCAGCTACAGAGTCTTATAGAAGAGGGATCTTCAATGAGCAGATAGAGAAGATAATGTTGAATGCGGCAAGGGTAGGGGAGATTATAAAGGAGGAGCTCGGCCAAGACAAGTATACCGAGGTCCTTCCATACTTCCCAGTATGTTCGGCATGCGGCAAAATATATTCGACGATCGCATATGAATATGAGCCTCAAACGAGGAAGATCCTTTACAGGTGTGGAGGCACAAGCATCAAAGGTTATGAGGTTGAGGGGTGCGGCTATGTCGGCGAGGCCGACTACAGCAAGGGTGAGGGAAAGCTGAGTTGGAAGGTTGAGTTCGCCGCGAGATGGGCAGCCCTCAAGATCGGGTTCGAAGCTTACGGTAAAGATATTGCAGACTCGGTGAAGGTCAATGACAGAATCAGTGACCAGATACTGAATTACCACCATCCATATCACGTAAGATATGAAATGTTTCTTGATAGGGGTGGGAGAAAGATATCGAAGTCCGCTGGAAACGTATTCACACCACAGCTGTGGCTCAGATATGGGACACCGCAGTCCCTCCTTCTATTAATGTTCAAGAGGATAGTAGGCGCAAGAATAGTGACCCCAGACGATATTCCAACATACATGGATGAGCTTGACAGATTAGAGGATGTGTATTTCGGGAGGAGGAAGGTTGAGGATGAGAAGGAGCTTTTCAAACTCAAAGGCTTATATGAGTACTGCTGGCTTCTCAAGCCTCCGGGCAGTTTAGGGTCTCATGTACCATATGGGTTACTGGTGAATCTCGCATCTGTCGCACCTGAGGATTCGAGGGTGGAATATGTTCTATCAAGGCTTAAGAAATACGGGTACCTGAAGAACTCCCCAACCCAGGATCTTCTCAGAAAGATAGAGGCCGCATCGAATTGGGCTAAAGACTTCGCTAAGATTGAGGCTGAACCGATGGAGATCAGCCGAACCGAGAAGGATGCGGTTCAAGAACTTATAGGCTCAATACGTGGAGCCGAGGATGAGGAGAGACTTCAAAATAGGATATTTGAGACGGCTAGAGGCCACGGATTGTCGCCGAACCAATTCTTCAGGCTACTATACATGTTGTTGATAGGCTCCACCTCAGGCCCGAGGCTTGGAACATACATATTCGACATAGGCCAGGAGAGGGCTGCCGAGACCCTGGCTAACAGGCTGAAGGAAGTGAAAATTACCGATTCGAAGCCGTAAAGTTGATGATTGTGGAACAACATTGAAACATTAGACACAAAGCGTGTTGAGGGTGAACAGGCCATACGAGCGTTTTCCAGATCAGTTAATGATATATCTCGAAATAGGGAAATAAGTCATGGTTTACATGCTGATAGTTCCCGGACCGTTCATTCACATGTCTCCGCCTCCGGTCGCCATCATGATACCGAGCCTCTACGGGGTTGAATTCAAGTTTCCCAGGATCAAAGGCCTCATGCAGAGACTCACCGTCTACATTCCAGGATACAACCGACACGACGCATTCCATAGGGTCCTGCATCTGATACCTCCATACTCAAGAATAACAAAGGTTAAGAGAATCTATACTTGAGAATTTAGATGTGAAAGTTCAACCGAGCCTTCATGGAATTTAAATAGTTGGTGATTGAACACCGTTGATTCCGGAAGTCGTCCTAGCCTATGAGATGGCACTCAGAGCCCTTGATGCGCGTGACCTTGAGTCCACCAGACTCTTCATCGAGATCGCCAGAGTATTGAGAGATACACCGCCCAGACAGCCCAGGCGCCTTCGAAAGTTGAGATCCATCTTCAGGCTCAGAGGTCAAGATAAATACTGTTGAAACAAAATCTGATAATGCATTAAAACCTACAAATACCGATCTGGACTTCTCATTTGAATAATGGATGTCAGATTATGTATGCTACTCAGATGAAGTTTGGCTCCGATAACCTGTGAAGTGAGAGACATCAAGATCCGACCTGGGTGGATAAGAGGGGGGAAACATGTGAAAACAACTGTTATCTATCCGCCTGTCCACATTAAGGTTCGGGGCCCGTAGTCTAGTCAGGATCAGGACGCTGAACATGGTGCGTAAGCCTGCGGAGCCGGAGGTCCGGGGTTCAAATCCCCGCGGGCCCGCCAAGCCAGCGTTGCATCCAGAAATGAGTTAAGATTCGACTCACCGGGATCATGATAGCCAAAGTGGATCGGATAGTCAGGGATCATCCTGAGCTGAACTACAATAGGCAACAGTTTGTCGAGTCTGCTTTGAAAGAGAAAAGATCATCATGCCCTGAACAGCCCAAAAGAGTGAAGATACTATTGTATAGTATACAAATAGTTCACTCAAGCAACAATTCTCTCCTAAACTTTCGACTTGATCCCTACACTACCTACATAAGCATGGCATTGAGTCCGGCCTAAGCAAATTCTTTCGGGCAATGGTCTTGCTTAGGTTGCTAGAAGAGTTATCTCTGGTCGTTCTTAATATGAACTGACTCTAGTCAAAATAACGTAAGTTCCTCTAAACATCTCCAGTGTATCGGGAGATAAGGAAAGGTTTTAGATCCTCAAAGATCTCAGCCTCTTTCTCAACAATATCATCAGCATCATCATCCGCCATTCCTTCAGTTTGATTAATGAAGCTACATATCTTCCCAAGCCATATCCCTCTGAGAGTGTCGAGGAGATCATCTCCCTCACGACTCTTGAAGGCAGATGCAAAAGAGTATACAGTCTTAGCCCAAGTCTCTGGAGGAAAAATTGGTCTCGATGACCTTGAGATATGTGTTAAATCCTTGAGAAGGTCCCTTCCAAGAACATCCCCGAGAAGGGATCTCTTCTCAGTTAGTATATATCTGAATACTTTGAGGAGTTTAGAAGCGTCCAGTCTGACAGGTTCGGGTCCTGGATATGTAATTGGATAACTCAGCAACGGTACTCTTCTGCTGCCTGAGATTCCAACCCAGTGCTTCTCATATACCTTCGCACATGTAAACATTGAACCAACCACTTGAATGAACATCGATGATAGCTCAGCCCCCGGATCTTTACACTCATGAACCTTGGATCCTAAGAAGGCCTCTCCGACATTGAATCCGTTAGCTATTGCGGTGTGGGTTATGAAGATGTCTACACCAAATCGCTGTACGTATTTATTATCAAATAATGGGCTCTCAAGAAGCTTTGATGCTAGGGTATTTGACAATCCGAAATCTCCCCCAATAGGCTGCCTAACCCTGAGCCCATAGACTGCACGTGTGAAAGGGTAGCATAGGTTATTGGTTATCGTTCCATCATATCTATGCCGAGCATAGAAGGGTGTCACGAGGTCAGTGTGTTTCATCGCCGCTTCAAAGACGATCCGACACCATTCAGGCGTTATACTTCTCACGTCGGAGTCGAAGAGTGCAATAGCCTTAACATTCAAAATTGAAGCAGCCTCCAAGATAGCCTTAACAGCTGAACCTTTACCTGAAACACCAACATATCTCGTGAAGATACGGCTAACATCACCTGTCTTTATAGACTCTGCAACCTCTCTCGTTCCATCATCAGATCCGCCGTCGGAAACCAAAACTACAGATTTATGGTTAGGAAAATATTTGGTTAAACCTTTGGCCACTTGATGCAGAACATATCCAATAGTGTGAGCGCAATTGAGTGATGGCAGGCCAACAAGGAGGTCTGACTCTCCAATATCCACTAGTTTTTTGACAGAATCTGAATCTAGAGAGGTGCAGGTTCTTCCATCCATTTATATAGATTGTTGGGAGAGACCAATATTTAAATGAACCTGGAACTGTCAACGCCCTCGTTAGTAAATTCGTTTGATAATTGGAATATTGAAATATGAGTTTTTAGATTTATGATGGAAACTGTATATGGTAGGCGTATTTACTGCAAGCTCTGTGCTGTTAGGAGGAGAGTCGTGGGGCATAATATGCAAATAGAAAAGTCGGAAGTACCTCATTTAAGGACTCCCCATGCCCGAGATTGTGGAGATAATGGATGTGGTTTGATAGACACATATTGGCGGAATCTACTTGGAAGTCGAACTGAGACTTTGTCCCATCTCTCAGTCATTAGAAGATATGCATCGAAGAGGCACTATCGTTGATGTTTAGATGATGAGCATAGCTAAATGTATGAAGATAGTGGTGTATGCGGAGGAGGATGGATTCGTATCATTTAGCAATAGTCCATACTATGCGCATAAACATCTTGCAGCAGTCGACATATATCCTAAAAGAGGATGCAAAACAGCATACAGTCCGGTAGACGGTGAAGTTCTTGAGGCCAGGAAGCTGAGAGGGATCGATGATTACCTCATTATCATAGGTGACCAAGATATGGATGTATGTATAAAGATCTTGCACGCTAAGCCTAGTGTTGAAGTTGGGGACTGTGTTAAGGTCGGAGATGTTATTGGCGAGACCATTTCGAGTCCATTCTTCAATTTCTGGACTGACCACCATATTCACGTGGAGATTCGGCCAATCGATGATAGAGTCAGAGCCAGGGGATGCTACACACTCGACCCGACGCCTATAATCAGTAGGATAAGGCCCGACCTCGAGCAGCCAACCACCCTCACTGTGACGGAAAAGTCTGATCGATATCTGATCTTGAGTCCAGACTCACAAGTTGCACCCTATACTACACCCTTATCATTGAATATTCGAGGGAGAACATTCACACTCGAGGGAGGGTTGACCCATTACGGTCACGGTGGCCTCTTAGGTTTTTCAGGTGGCTTAGACATGTCGTCACTGAATGTTCATAGATGTCTTCAAGTAGACTTTATCAGGGATGGATATATCCATTTCACCTGCCCCAGAAGAAGGATTGTCGTGGGCGAATTTGCTTTCAGAGGTGTGAGCCTTTACCTGAACGATCCTCATGTCAAACTGATACCTACGGTTTTAGGCGACGTGCCCCTCAATATTGGGGATGTGGTCTCGGCGAGCGAGATCCTTCCTCTATGAATGGATCCGTTAGCCGCTTGGCCCACCAAACTTCTCATGATAGTTCGCTATGGCTGAGAGTATTATTCGTTCAGCCGACTCCGTATCCTTCCAACCTTTCACCTTAACCCATTTGTTAGGTTCAAGCCTCTTATAGTTGAGGAAGAAGTCAGCTATCTCAACCTGTAAATGCTTAGCCACATTCGTTATATCCGAGATGCCTTCGAATCTAGGGTCACATACGGGAACGCCTAGAATCTTATTGTCTTCACCATTCTCATCCTCCGTAGTCAAAACGCCGATCGGCCTAGCGACCATGATGCAACCTGTGAATGTCGGTTTCGTCGTCAAAACCAGAATATCGAGAGGGTCACCGTCTACAGACCACGTTCTAGGGATTATACCATAATCCCCAGGATAATATAGGGCTGAGTAAAGTACGCGGTCTAGCTTGAAGACCCCAGTCTCACAGTCGAACTCATACTTGTTGCTGCATCCATTCGGAACCTCGATTATAGCATATATTCTATGTGGTGGTTCAGGCCCTGGAGGTAGGTCTCTCCAAAGATTACTCACGACAGCACCCCACATGAGTGAGAAACCAGTTCATGGGTTGACTCTCAACCAGTAGCAGTAGATTGAGGATAAGACTCATAAACATATCCTTGATGATCTCAACGGCAAATCGTGATCTGGGGAGTATCGGATGGAAAGCTATGGTCAAATGTTTGAGATTCAAGGCAATATCTTTTATCTAGATACTTATGCGCACGGCATGTCCGGTGCGATAGGAGTCCTGATATGTAGGAGTGGGGGTGGAAGCGTGGTCTTCGACTCAGGGATGCCGAACTCCAAGAACAACATCTTAAAATCGATAGAAAGGTTAGGGGTTAAGCCCGAATCTGTGACGCATATACTGTTGACACATAGGCATATTGATCATGCGGGTGGCGCATCCTTCCTTTTAGATGAGTTTCCAAAAGCTTCTATTGGAATCCACCCATTCTCGGCAAGTGCCCTGTCGAACCCTACAAAGATTTATGATGGTGGAAGGGAACTCTTCGGAGAATATGCGACACCTATGAAACCTATTCAAACCAGTAAGATGAGAACCTTGGGGGACCGTGAAGAGATTAATGTTGGGCAGGAGGCTGTTCAGGCAATATATACTCCAGGCCACACCTCAGATCACATAGCATACTATATACACTCAAGCAAGATTCTTTATTGTGGGGATGTGGTGGGATCATTCAATGCTCTAAGAGGGTGCGTCCACCCAACCTGCATGTATCCAAGCTTCAACTACGAGAAGTATAAGATTACAATAAGGCAGATTAGAGCAATGGATCTTGAAGGTTTAGTCTTTCCACATTTCGGTTATGTTCTGGGGAGAAGAAATGTGAGAGACGTCTTAGAGAAAAGTTTGTCTGCGCATATGAGGCTTGGGAGAATATATGAAGAGAACATTTCCAAGCCGGATCCAAGTAAGTTACTTAATGAGTTGAAAACTGCCTTAATAGAGGCTACGGAGATATTTCCAGGGCCTGTCAGAGAGAAGGCTGCTGAGCTTATGGCCAGGGGGTTCATTGAAGGATTTGCTTGCGGTAGGTGAGTTCACGTTACCTCTCAATCTCACCTGCAATGAACTTCTCCATCAAAATCTTCGCTTCAGCGTCGCTGTACTGGATCGGTGGATGTTTCATCAAGTATGCTGACGGCGATGTCAAGACGCCGCCTACACCCCTGTCGAAAGCCAATTTCA
>JAGTQO010000055.1 GCA_018396565.1 Candidatus Bathyarchaeota archaeon | reverse complement strand
CCGATAAAATACTTCACAAGGGGGCATTGGCCAGAAGGTGTGAATAAGATATGTGGAGAAGCGATGGCTAAGACCATATTGAGGAGGCAGTGGGCCTGCTACCGGTGCATAATTGCTTGTGGTAGGCATGTCAGGATAAAATATACTGACGAAGAGATGGATGGTGCGGGACCAGAATATGAGACATGCGCATCACTTGGGACGCTTTGTATGAATGATGATTTAGAAAGCATCGCCGTTGGAAATGACCTGTGCAACAGGTATGGATTGGACACGATCTCTACTGGAAGCGTAATTGCCTTCGCAATGGAATGTTATGAAAGAGGCTTGATTACAAGTGGAGATACAGACGGTCTGACCCTTAAATGGGGAGATAGCAAAGTAATACTGGAACTTATTCACAAGATAGGAATGAACACTGGATTTGGATCTGTACTATCAAAAGGGGTTAGAGAAGCAGCTAAGAAGATAGGCAAAGGCGCGGAAGAATTTGCGTTGCATGTCAGGGGGCTTGAAATACCTATGCATGATCCTAGGGCGTTTAAAGGTCTTGGCCTCCAATATGCTACATCTCACAGGGGCGCATGCCACCTCAGAGGTCTCGTATACCACATCGAACAGGGTGAGAGGATACCTGACCTGGGAATACATAAAAGATATCAAAGATCCACATATGAAGATAAGGCATTCCCAGTCATCGCTGTCCAGAACTGGCATGACGTATTAGACTCTCTGATAATGTGCAAGTTTGCGATGATCCCCCCAGCCTCTGTCTTAGCGATTCTAAACATGGTCACAGGATGGGACCTGAGTCTTGAAGAACTCCTCAAGGTTGGGGAGAGAACATATAATCTGAAGCGAGCATTCAACGTGTTGTGTGGCTCAAATAGAAGCGATGACACCCTTCCAAAACGTTTCTTAAATGAACCTCTCAAAGACGGGGGTTGCAAAGGTGAGGTTGTGGAGCTGGATTCGATGCTTGATAGTTATTATGAAATGAGAGGTTGGGATTCTAACGGGATCCCTACTTGGAGAAAACTTCATGAGCTGGGATTGGATGATGTATCGTCAAGACTTGAATCTTTCAGAACTAAGTAACCCCATTTATAATACGGCTTATTATTCTTAAAGGATATTCGGATGTGAAAAAACGACTATGAACGTCAAGGATCACCGAGTGGTGAGGATTGAGGAGGCTCTAAAAGTTTTCTATCAATCAATCAACCTGAACAGGCTTGATGTAGAGACTTTGCCCCTAAGAGATGCTTTGGGTAGGGTCACAGCTTCAGATGTGGCTGCTCCCATAGATATTCCTCAATTCAACCTCTCAGCCGTTGATGGGTATGCGGTGTTGGCGAGCGATACTTTCGGCGCTTCACCTGCAAACCCTGCTATTTTCAGGATCAAGGAGCTTCGTGATGGTTTTGACTCAAGTCTTAAGAGTGGTGAAGCCGCCTATGTATCAACAGGTTCCCCTATACCTGTGGGCTCTGACGCTGTTGTTATGTTGGAATATACGAGAAAGATTGAGCAGGACATTATAGAAGTATATAAAGCAGTATCTCCCGGGGAGGATGTTTCATGGAGAGGTGAGGACGTCAGGAAGGGTGAGATTGCTCTCAGGGAAGGAGTGAGGTTGAAACCACAAGACCTCGGCATGTTGGCCTCGATGGGCTTCACTTCAGTGAATGTTTACAGGAGGCCTATTGTGGGAATAATCTCCACAGGAAGCGAACTTGTTTCTCTAGGATCTGAGAGGACATTTGGGCGAGTAATAGATGTTAACAGTATAATCCTCTCCGCAATGACTATAGATTATGGTGGGGAGCCGCTTCCTCTGGGTATTGTGGAGGACGACTTCGAGAAGTTGAGGTCTACGATAAGGATTGGATTGGCTAAAAGCGACGTCCTAGTTTTGACCGGTGGGACCTCTGTCGGGAAAGCAGATTTGACTGTAGAAGCTATAGACTCTCTCGGCCAGCCAGGGATAGTTGTGCATGGAGTCGCCATGAGGCCCGGTCGACCTACGGCACTTGCCTCGATTGAGGGCAAACCAGTTATGAACCTTTCAGGATATCCTGTTGCCGCCATGATAGGTTTCTATGTATTCGGTAAAGACCTGATATCAAGAATGTTGAGGACAGTCGACGAGCCTGAACCTCATGTATCTGCGAAGGTGACTAGGAGAATACTTTCTCCACCCGGCATCAGAAGCTATGTTCGGGTGAATGTTTCAAGAAGGGGCTTAGATCTCATTGCAGAGCCTGTTAGGTCTACAGGCTCAGGCATAATCTCAAGTATGGTGAGAATGAACGGTCTGCTTGTCATACCTGAAGATGTTGAGGGTGTAGATGAGGGTGAGGTGGTTGAGGTCGTATTGATGAGGCCTATACGGAATCTCTCATAGTAGCCTCAGACTATCCTGTAAACGTTTTTCCTAACCTCAGCAAGAAATCCAAGGTTCTGCAATTCAAGAATGACCGTCGCTATCGACTTCTCATCCTCTATGTCGGTTCCATTTTGAATAAGGTTTAAGAGCTCTTCATGTGTCAATGTCTCTCCTTTGTACTGTTCGATCGCCTTGAGAACCTTCGGCACCTCCCTACTCAAATCCAAATGTAAAGTCTCCGTTGTCGACACAGACTTAAAGAATGGTTTTTCCAATTTACGGTGAGTCGTTGGTTGGGTAAATCTTTCACGCATGGTTGGTGTTCTTAAACTGAATCCCAAACCTTCCCTTTTAGACCTTATCTTAGCCTCTATCGTCTTCTCATGCTGCTGGTATTCAGCCTTGGCCTTATCTAGGAGGCCATGAATCTTCCTAGGAATATCGAGTCCCGTTAAGATTCCGATATATGAAGCCCATCTCAAATGTTCAGATGGATATATGCCGAGCATAACGTCCTTCCCGGCGAGTATCTCATGAAACGTCCTTCTTATTGCGTCCACTTGGGTAGTTGTGAAGAGATGTGTCGGACCCTCTATCCCAAATATGACGCCTGCAGCTGAGGCTGGATTTATCTCTGCAAAGAGACTTCCATTCCAACTTCTACGCAAGGTTGCTGCGACATCCTCCACGAGGTTTGCTTGCGTCCTGAAATTTGCTAGGGTAGCGAAGCCTGGATACTTGAATATCGACTTGAGCTCCGACTCATCTATCCTATCAGCCTTGCTTGGTAGGTTTGCTAAATCGATAAGATTTAGAAAAGTACTCACCGTGATCTCGTTGACTTTTTCATAGGCCTCTGTCAGAAGTTTGTCGGGGTAATACGCCGTCAACTTGTCATTTTCAATGCATATTATCGCGTTTGTACCCTCACTTCTGTAGAGCATGTCTATTCCGACAGCAGCATTCACCTTTGACTTCACAGACTCTGTCTCGAAAGGTATTGTAACGATGGCTACGCATGTTCTACCAAGCTCTTTGATAGTCTCAGCAACGACTGGAGCAACTCCTGATCCTGTCCCTCCCCCTTCACCCAATGTGAGCAAGATAATATCAACATCTGGAGTGAGCATTCTTGAGATAAACGCCTTAATATTCGTCTCATTCTGAAGAGCAGCTTCATAGCCCTCTTCCCAATTCTTAGCAGCTCCCTTTCCACTTCCGATTAGAAGCTTATTATTCTCCGGGATGTTTGTATGTGTAGCTAGGTCAGCGCCATCGGTGTTTATTGCGCAAACATCCATGATCATTCCTTTCTTATCGATCGCAGCCTTCTTGAAGTCATCAGCAATCTTCCCCCCGCAATGGCCCAACCCAATTGTTAGAAACTTCAATATATTGATCAACCTCGAATACACTGTTCTATTATGTCCCTATACTTGCTTTCATCGATTACTCCAAGATTAAAAAGTCTATTCGCAACTTCTGAGATTCTCATGAATGAGTGAAGTTTCACTCCTATCCTCTCGAGGTTCCCCCTTCCACCCTCCTCCCTATCTAAGAGTACTATGGCGTCTGTTACTATGCCACCTTCACCTCTAACAACTTGGGTCACATCAACCAAACTCTTACCTGTTGTGATGAGATCATCTACTAAAATAACCCTATCCCCTGGGGTTAAAACCCCTTCTATTCTCCTCTCCCTCCCATGTGTCTTAGCTTCCCTTCTAACATAAAGTATTGGCTTCGAGTGTTGGAATGCAAGTACCGCAGCAAATAGAAGGCCTGACGTTGGTACACAGGATATCCTATCAAAATTATCGAGGCCCACCTCCTCTTTAACCAAAACTCCATAAAAACCCATGATCTTCTTAAAAGCTTCAGGATAACTGGGTATTGAACGTAGGTCAACATAATATGGGCTGAGTTTACCGCTTGTTAGCTTGAAAACTCCAAATTTGAGGGCATTTGTCTTAATGAGGATCCGACAAAACTCAACCTCATCCCTCACAGCCATCTGTTTACTATCCATCACTCAGGGCCTCCAATAATGTTACGTAAAAGGTTCCTTATACATGTTAATCCAGGGGACTTTCGACTCCGGCTAAATTCGCATATTTGGAAGCAAGACTTTTGAGGTAAGGAATCAAGTCTTCCAAGCTGGAGGCCTGTACAGACCATATGAGGGGATGCCATTGGAAATATGGATACCATACGGGGAGACAGAGGTTAGGGTTGGCGTAAGGACAGAGAACTTGGTTGGCATCGCTCAGCCGAAGGGTATTTTTACAAATTTGAATCCTAAGCTTGCACTTACCGAAGCTATCTCTAACATTCATGGGAAATGTTCACTTGACAGTGTCCTGAGCCACGATGATAAGGTGGTCTTGACTGTTGATCTACCTCCGACCAATAAGTACTTTGAACTAATCGACCTTCTTATTTTCGAAATTTTAAATCTAGTCGATATAAACAGGGTATCGGTTTTATGGGTTCAAAATGATGGTTGGCCTCCCATACAGAACAGTTTAAATTCGGATGTGAAAAATTTCACCGTCTTAAATCGCACCCGACCTGAGTCGATCACTGCGCAAGAGTGTGTTGAGAACAATTTGATGGTTTGCAGAGAGTTTAATGAGGCAAGTCTAAGGATTCTTGTAGGAAAGGTGGGATTTGACCCGGTATGGGGTTACACAGGTGGAGTCAAGACCCTTCTCAGTCTGATAAATGATCAAGCGCGCATAGATTTTTACCGTAGACTCGTTCTTGCCCAGATTGAGAGTGGTTTAAGAGATTTAGATGATGCTAAAGATTTGGAATCTATACTTTCGCCCGATGGTTCATCCGTAATGTTGAGTATTGTCGAGAACATCGACGGTGGGATTGCGGGAATATTTGGCGGCACATTTAATGAATCCTTCAGACTCGGTAAAGAATTCATAGATGAACACTGCAGGATTGAACTTGATAAAGGTGTTGATATATTAATAGTCGGTGCAGGCGGCAGGCCATACGACTATACATTGTTCAGCTCTCTAGATTCGGTCATCATGAATGTGGGTGTACTGAAGAGGGGGGGTGTATTGATACTCGCCGCCGAATGCATGGGCGGGTGTGGTAGCGATGTTTTCAGGGAGTGGATGTTTAAGGGATGTGATCCTGAAAAGTTAAAGTTGATGTTGAAAAAAAACTTCGAAATTGGGGCTGAGAAGGCTTACCTCCTTACCAAGTTACTGGATGAATTCCGCTTATACTTAGTCTCAGTTATGCCTGACTACTACGTCAAGAATATATTTAAGCTTAAGAGTTCTAGAACAGTGAATGATGCGTTGCAGCACGCTTTTAGAATCTCGGGCAGAGAATCTGAAATCGCTGTAGCACCATACGGATCTTTGACACAAACCTTCATCAAACCGAGATCGTAGAATGGTGAAAATTGTTAAAAGTAGCTCTTGCTTTGATCCTTCTCTTTTCTCCATCTAACTATTTAGAGTCAGCCATGTCTCGTACCCATGAGACAACGGTTGAAACAAAGATATCAAGAACATGCATTATAAAGATCAAGATTATATTAGTTGGAATATCCAGGAATCTAGTCAATGCCACTTATTTGGAATGGAATCTACCCTCCTCAAAACATCAGATGTACTTGAACCCTGGTGTTACCTCCGGTGTGCGATACTATCTCAACTATGAAATCACATTCGCATCTAAAGACTTTGAAAACTCATTTGTTGAATATTTGAAATCCATAGGGATCTCGGAGAATTTGAATAATCCTTTCTTTAAAGCGAATACGACAAATCTCTTCTATTCAGCTGATCTGGTCGAAGCTTGGCTTGGAAAACACATATCAGAACTCAACTCTACCCATAACGTCTACACACTCTTACTGGCGAATCTTACTGGACATGTACCTTCGGTAACTTCTAAACAGTATGACGCATACTTAAACAAGTCTATAAGCGAATTGACGCCACACTATTACAATGTTACATATGTCGATTATGATTTAGGTATGAAGGTCAAGAGGCGATGGATGACCTCTTGGGGCGGACGTGGGCGTCTATATTATATAGACCTTTCGGCAGGGCCGAGCAACATCACTAGACAATTTCCACTCCAATGGGCAGTGAAATCAAACAACATAGATCTTGGAAGTACATATGGCATCAAATGGCTCACACAGTTTCTCTCAGACTGTATATATGGTGCAGTTGAGGGTCTCTTCACACCTGATTTCATCTATCCCCCCAGGCTATCCAAGAAATACTTAGTCGATATTCTTGTTATAGATAACAGGACAGACCTAAAGACCCCTCAAATAGATATGACGCTGAACCGCTCTATAATTAAGAGTGAACTTGAAAGACTATTACCTTTTGCCGAGGTACGGGTCAATACACGTTTCATGAATGTTACAGAGTCGCCTGAGTTGACCAGTCTAGTAATCAATTCAAAATCTCCTACTAGACGCCGTAATGCCACAGTTGTTGATCTCAGGCCAATATATTACTGGCTGAGTGAAAATGGTGAAGGGCACGCGAAAGACTTTTTCAACAAGACAGTGGACATCTTAAACATTCCCGTGATGGCCTTCATATTCACTGGTGAATATCAATTTGGTTTCACATTCAAGGAGGATGTGGAATATATGTGTCCACAGTCTATATGGGGTGTGGCTTTGGGCGATTTAGTTCTTGTAAGCCACTCCTCCAGAGACTTGGTGAGGGGGAATTTCACTGAACCCAAACAGCCTAAAAAAGGATTTGGATTGACCCATACAATTCTTCATGAAGTTGGTCATATGCTTGGGCTCGTACATCCGTTCAGGGTGGATCCTACACAGGATTTTGTAGCTTCAGTAATGGCCTACTATCCATATGAGTACCGGTTCAGTCAGTTTGATGTAGATGCTCTCATCAGAGGATATGTCGACCTTCTCATTATGGGTTCGACGGCTGAAATTGAAGAGTGTGGAGTTAACCCTCTCACCTATTGGCTCTCATCATCTGCCAAGAAGCGATTAGAGGACGCGGAGAGATATTATGAAAATATGAACTACATGGAAGCGTTAATCGCATCGATGGAGGCAAAGAATTTGACAAGCATGCTCAGCGAATGGAATCAGCTTCTTCTTAAACTCTCTCGCATACTCATAGTCATCATTATAGCTGCAGGTTGCACGGTGGTTGTTGTGCTGGGTTTATATCTTCTTCACCGCAAACGTCAAAATCAGGCTTGTCACGTAAACTGTTCAAACGAAATTCCTAAACCTATATGGTAATATATTTGATAGATGAATGTATTATCGATGAAGAAACGTTTCTGTATGACCTTAAACAGTGAACTTATGGCTAAGATCGATCAGCTCGTTGACGGGTCGAAATTCAAGAATAGGTCCCAGACAGCGGAGTTGTTGATAAAGATAGGTCTAGAGGAGATTCAACGAGAGAGAACAGCCCTCATACTCTGCGGGGGCTTGGGTACGAGGCTAAGACCACTGACGTATGTAACACCTAAACCCATGCTTCCAATAGCTGGGAGACCCTTACTGGAATATCAGATAGAGTATTTGAAAAAGTACTCCTTCGACCGTATAATCTTAGCTACTGGATACTTGCAAGAACAGATAATTCGATACTTCTCAGAACGTAAGGATATAGGCGAGAAGATTATATACAGTTTCGAGAAGGAGCCCCTAGATACTGGAGGCGCCTTGAAGAACGCCGCCCATTTGCTGAGGGAGGATTTCCTGACTCTAAACAGCGACGTCATATTTGACTCCCTAGATTTGGGGCGCCTACTAGAATTCCATAAATCGAGTGGTGGACTTGCCACCGTCGTTCTTGTTAAGGTTCGTGAGCCATCCAGATACGGTCTTGCAGAGCTTAACTCAAGCAATCTCATAACAGGATTTGTTGAGAAACCTAGAACAAACCCAGCTGAATACGCTTGGATAAATGCTGGAGTATACATTATTTCACCTAAAGTGTTGGGGATGATCCGTGCAGACCGTAAGGTTTCCTTGGAAAAAGAAATCTTCCCTAAACTTGCAAAGAAGAGGATGGTTTACGGTTTCAAGTATAACGGCTACTGGTCTGATGTAGGAACTCAATCCGACTATATCAAAGTATGTAGGGATATTCTGACAGGCATATTAAAGGTCTCATGGTTCAGTTAGTGGCAGACTGGCCTACAAGAATCGGTCAAGCCTCAACTTTTTACAATATAATATTTAGACAAAAATGTATAAAATATTCAAGCGTGGGAGCCTCGCCTGATACTGCTCTATCCACGGTGAGTGTCCATGACAGAAGAACGGACGTGTGCCGATTGCGGAAGAAAATTCATACCGAACAGATTAGAAGATACGATCTGTAGTGAATGTAAAAAGATAGAAGAATACATAATTCTTTACAGCAATAGTCGCTGCAAAAATTGTGTATGGTGATTCTGTGCGGTTCATACTTTGATTAGGATTTACAGTCGATGCACTTCGTAAGGGTGATCTCGGGCTCTGTTCTGGTTTCATCGATCACGAATCACCAATACCAGCTCACATCATTGCCCAATCGTAGAATGCATAAACCTTAATATAAATACCATATTCTATCCAATCCGCAATTGAGCTTCACACCATTGTTATATGCATTTTACCTCTCTAGTACTCGGGATATGACATGAAGTTACAAACATATGTGTAACAAACCGTATCTAAACCTTCAGCTGAAAGACTGCTGTGCATGATGTTCAATTTTGGGTTCCCGACGAAATGAGTGAAATGTGAAATATATTTATGAGGAGTCTCATAGAGCAAAACTAGTAAGGACCGGTTCAAATTTGGTCGAGATAGGTGTAATTGCGGACGACTTGACAGGTGCAAACGATACTGGTGTACAATTCTCAAAGCAAGGTTTGAGGACGATAGTCCTCACAAGAGTCGAGTCGCTCAAAGATATGCCTAGAGATATCGATGTGATCGTCATTGACACGGAGAGTAGAGCTCTACCAAGCTCCTTAGCTTATGATAGAGTGAAGATTGCTGCTGAGAAACTCGTTGAGGCTGAAGTCCCGATCATCTACAAGAAGATTGACTCCACCCTGAAAGGAAATGTTGGCTCTGAATTGGATGGTGTAATGGACGTCACAGGAATTAAGACGGCAATAGTCGCCCCGGCATTTCCAGCAAATAAGAGGATAACTGTAGGCGGCTATCAACTTGTGAATCAGGTTCCTTTAAGCAAGACCGAAGCAGCCTTTGATCCCGTCACCCCTGTACGTGAGTCCCATGTTCCAACCCTGATAGCTAGACAGTCGAGGAGAAAGGTTGGATATGTAGGTCTAGCCGCGGTTATGGAGTTACAATCTTTAGAGGAGAGTTTGAGAGAGTGCATTCAAAGAGGTGAAGAGATAATAGTCTTAGA
>JAGTQO010000056.1:8096-9805 GCA_018396565.1 Candidatus Bathyarchaeota archaeon | reverse complement strand
ATGCTCCTTCAGGAACCTTTCTACTTTAGGGGCTAGGGAGGCTTTATGCTCGCCACATAGGAGGTCCCCGCTCCTGCATCTCTTCCCTATCTCGGCGAGTTTCAAATCGTCCTGCTCGAAAAGAAACATTTCATAATAGTATATTGGACATATGTCGGGGTTTGCTCCGAGTCTCCTCTGCTCCTCAACAGTAGCCTTACCCCCAGTGTAAGCATTCATTATCTTGCCGGCAGCAACCTCAGGATCATCTGTTGTGAATATGCATGTCTCAGGGATCGAGGATGACATCTTCCCACCCTTACCGAGTCCTGGGAGAAACTTGCAATGTATCTGGGCGGGCTTGTAATAGTTGAGTTTCGGAGCCACATCCCTAGTTATCCTCCAGTAGGGATCCTGGTCTATAGCCGCAGGGATCAGGCATGGAACATTCCTTCCAGATAAGGCCGACTCGAGAAAACATGGCGCAGCCTGCATCGCTGGAAAGAAGATTATTCCAATATTTGAACTCTCCTTGAATCCGAAGACAGCCTTCGCTGTTGAGTAGGTGACGTGTTTCGCAACCTCAACAGCAACCTTGTAAAGGGTCTGAACATTCCTCACATCCGAGATCAAGAACGTCTTCTTCACATCGAAACCCGTAGCCAAGACGTCCAAGGCATTATCGTAGGCGAGTCTGAGTGTGTCTCTTATGGTTAGGTTTTGGCTCACCAGAAACTTCTCGTCGTCTGTCAACTGGAAATAGAGTTTGGCGTCGAACTTCTCTTGAAGATGCTTTGTGAATATCCAAGGTATGACGTGGCCAAGATGGACGTTTCCTGAAGGTCCCCTCCCAGTATACAGCACAAACTTCTCACCCATCCTATACTTCTCGAGGAGCCAGTCCAGATCCCTATGGGAGAAGAAGATCCTCCTCCTCAGCTGCATATGCAACTCTCCAGTATACCCCCTCAGCTCCTCGAGCAGATCATCGGTCAATGGCTGTGTTCCAAACTGCTCTATCAACTTTGAGTAGTCGATCTCCCCCGCAACCTCCCAAGGTGTGACAACCATCTCCTCACTAGCCAAACCGTCTACCATCCCCTAACCTGCAATCTCCCTCCGGTGTAGGGCATTCGAGGCCCGCCGCATCTTCTGTAACTTCATGGTGTTAAAAAGTTTAAGGGAGAGTTGAATGGTTAACCTATAAATCTAAGTTTGACGGTTTAAAGTCTCTAAAGGTGCTTTCGGAATTGGCTAAACCTGAACTTAAGGTGTGGGGTACCCTCCTCAAGGAGGTTGTGAACACCGGCCTATGTATGTTCTGCGGAACATGCATAGCTGCGTGTCCTGTAAATGTTCTGATTCCAACCGAAGATGAGAGGCCTACAATAAAAGGGATCTGCGTACTCTGCGGCCTATGCTACCACAGTTGCCCGAGGGTGGAGTTGCCCATCGACCATATTGAGGAGCGGGTATTCGGAAGACGTAGGTCCGAGGGGGAGGCTTATACAGGAATTGTAAGGGCTGCATATTCGGTCAGGTCCACTGATCCTAAGATAAGAATGATCGCTCAGGATAGTGGGGCTACGACGAGCATCCTGAGCCACGCCATATCAAAAAGATATATAGACTATGCTGTGACGACAGGAACATTCGAGGGTGAGAGGTGGAGGCCAAAACCCCATATCTCCAGAAGCCTGGATGGCCTCCTGAAGACAGCCAAATCCAAG
>JAGTQO010000056.1:3073-8072 GCA_018396565.1 Candidatus Bathyarchaeota archaeon | reverse complement strand
GGGGTCGCAGACGCGGCAGCTGGACATCCTGGTGCGAAGCTCGGCATGGTAGGCCTACCATGCCAGGTTGAAGGTGTGAGGAGACTTGCAACCTCACCTCTCGGCAACAGGAAGGTTGGGGAGGCCGTTAAGCTTACGATAGGCCTATTCTGCTTCGACAGTTACAAGTACAACAAGCTCTTCCTAGAATATGTTCAAGCCAAGAGCCAGATACCCCTCGATCAGGTTGAGAAGGTCGACATAAAAGATAATAGGTTCCGCCTATTCTCTGGAGAGGAGACCTTGATCGACCTCCATGTCAAGGAGCTCGACCCGTACGTCATGCCTGGATGCAGTAAATGCCAAGACTTCAGCGCCGAACTGTCAGATATATCGGTTGGAGCGGTTGGATCCCAAAGAGGTTGGACAACCGTTCTAGTCAGGTCAGAGATAGGCGAGGAGATATTCAATAGCGCAGTCGACGAGGGAGTTATAGAGGCAACACCACTCAGCGAAGTGAAGCCTGGACTGGACATAGTCGTCAAACTCTCACAAATAAAGAAGAGGCGTGAAGCACCATATATAAGACATGGAACCGGTTGAAGCCCCTAAATCTTCAAAAGGCCCTGTTTGAAAAATATGGTTGAAATAAAACCGTCAATGTTCAGCCATAAGTCGCGCCCCTCATAGAATTGTTTGGTGCTCCCTAAATGTTGACGCAGAATGAACATCCCAGAAAGCCAAGCTGGCTCAAGATAGGTCTGACGAGGTCCAACAATTACTTCGAGGTTGCAAGGACTCTGCGCAGATTCAAACTGCACACGGTATGTGAGGAGGCGCATTGTCCAAACTCGATAGAATGTTGGGGTATGGGCACAGCGACATTCATGATTCTTGGGAGTACATGCACTCGCTCCTGCGGCTTCTGCTCAGTCAGGTGCGGTAGGGTGGGTGAACCAGTGGATCCAGATGAACCCAAGAGGCTCGCGGGGGCTGTCAAGAGGCTGGGCCTCAAATATGTTGTGATAACCTCCGTTGACAGGGACGACCTCCCAGACGGGGGGGCAGGTCACTTCGCAGATTGCATAAACGCTGTGAAAGCCATAAAAGATTGTCTGGTAGAGGTTCTGATACCTGACTTCCAAGGCAATCATGAATCTTTAATAAAGATCGTTGAGAGCAAACCTGACGTCGTAGGACATAATATAGAAACGGTGAGGAGATTGCAGGGTGTGGTCAGAGATCGTAGGGCAAGCTACGAGAGATCCCTGAAAGTTTTGGGCGAGGTCAAGAGGTTGAACAGGAAGATCTATACAAAGTCGTCGCTGATGGTCGGTTTGGGTGAGTCTGATGGTGAGGTTCTCGAATCCCTCAGAGACCTCAGGGAGCATGAGGTAGACATAGTCACTATAGGACAGTACTTGCAGCCTACTAGAAGGAATCTTCCGGTGGTTGAATATGTCAGGCCTGAGGTCTTCGAATATTACAGGGTTGAGGCTGAGAGACTGGGCTTCAAACTCGTCCTGTCTGGGCCCCTCGTCCGAAGCTCCTACCATGCCTCATCACTCCAGAAACTTTCAGACTGGAACAGGCTATGATTTGAATACTACTCATTTCATTGAAGATTAATTTCTGGTCTTGAAAAATTCTCTGTACATTTTGTGGAGTAATGTTCATAAGGAAGCTTGTTACTTAAAGTAACAAACACTCATCGAGACCAATCAGCATCCAGCATATAGATGTGACCCCATGAAACAGAAAAACTATCCCAGAAGACTCGACCAGTGCAAAGACTTTACCGACATCTTTACCCTGGTCAAGAGAGCAGTCAAAGAAACTACAGGTGAGGCCAGGTCAGGTTTGATGCTCGTTCTAGCAGACCTTCCAGATCAGGTCAGCGCCTTCCATGAGGTAGGCTCAAACTCCATAGTCTTAAACAATAGAGTACTAAACGGAATAATACACTCGAGCAGAACATTCAGGGAAGTGAAGTCGTACATATTCACAGTACTACTACATGAATACCTACATTCCCTAGGCCACTTGGACGAGCTCGAAGTAAAGGAGTTGGCAGGCCAGATTGTGAAGGAGATTTTCGGCGAAAACCATCCTGCGACGAAGCTCTCAACCGGAGCCTTACCAACTAGGAAGATAGGTAGAACAAGAGGCGGTGAACCTGAGACCCCAATAATAATCCCAGACCTAGAGGATACGGCGAAATCATATATACAGTGAAGTTGACGAGTGATATTTGTTGAGCATATATCTTCAACTTCCAATCGGTTTGGGGCGATGCTACCTTGCAGAGGCAGATAATACATGTTTGAAACTCACCAGACCCTATGAGTCTGCCCTCCATGAATCGAACGACTTCCAAGACATCTTCGAGATCGTTAAACTATCAGTGAAGGATTATCTTGGACTAGAGAGGTCAGGACTGACGCTACATCTTAGAGACCTACCTGTAGAGGTTGGTGCGTTCCATAAGATTGGAACGGACATCATAGTCTTGAATAGAAGATTGATAGACATCGCTGTGAGGGTAGGAGCCTCCATAGCTGAAATAAAAGCCCTAATATTCAGCGTGCTACTCCACGAGTATCTCCACTCCCTGGGCATGTACAGAGAGGAAGATGTTAGGCTCCTAACATACAAGATATCGAGAAGGCTCTTCGGAGGGGACCATCCAGCAACCATACTATCAAGGGTGGGGCCATGGGCCCTCCTCAACCAGAAATCCCGTAACGCAATTTAGATATTCCATACTCTAAGAACTTAAACCTATCAGTTCAGCCATATGTACAAAAACCAATATTTGAAGGAAGATATGGCAGAGGATCAAGGTGCAAATATGAGAGGAAAAATACTGCCTATAATACTTCTAGTGTTCACAATCTATCTTGTCACATTCTACCCTGCTTACACAGTTGCCTATAAGGGATTCGGCTACAGCGGGGTACCGATAAAGTATGGCGGATGGTTGATAGGTCAAGTTACGATGCAGATACGCCACAATATCCAGTTGATTCCCTGGGCCAAGATAACTGTCACAAGCACAGACGGCACATTCAGCGAGGTCACATATACGAATGGCTACGGTTGCTATCGAATCTACCTGCCCCCAGGAGAATATAAAGTAACGGTTGAACATGCAAGGTACAGTCAAACCTATGAGGTTACTATGAGGGAGGACGCCATATACAGGCTCCTGAACGTCTATCTGGAGAGGCCGGACGCAGAGTTCCAAGATAGACTATCCTCGGGCAGGTAACATTCCTCTCCACCTTTTTTTTAAAAAAAGTTTGAGAAGGACCGGCTGAAACTAACCATAGGCTAGGGGTACGTGAAGGTTCTGGTAGTTCCTTCCTTACATGTGACCACAATGTTCAACCTTACTGTGCCAGTACTTGTGTCAACTTGGACAGTCTTACTCACACTCACAGAGTCCTGAATCTTTAAGAGACCCGCCTCAAGGAACAGCATCTCACCCTTTGAGTGTCTCACAAAAACCTTGAGATCATGAGCGTCCGCCGTTCCAGTATTCTTTATTGTCATGCTGAGGAGGCCCTGCTCAAACTTTAAACCTGATACAGCGAATTCTGGACCTTTAGAGATGAGAGGGATCGCAGGTATGGGACCAGCCCTGAACACCATGAGGTAGAGCACCGATGCAGCGGCAAGAACCGCCACAATAAACACAGCTACAGCCGCTATCTTAAATTTGAACCCCCTCCTTGCCTTAACCGCTCTCGTAGGCCTATATGCCACAGTCGACTTCCTGACAGGTGGAAGCCTAACCTCGAGGCCACGCCTGAGGACACCATACTCCTCAGGACTCAAAAAGCCCCTAGTATAGGCCATGTCGAGCCTCCTGATCAAGTCGAGGATCCTATTCCTATCATCAAAATTCGACATTCCCCACGTCACTACCTACATAACATAATTACAGAGCCTAATACAGTTTTTCATACTAAGATCTTTAGCAAAAGCGCTGCTATTATGCCTTGGTATACCGACTTAAGTAGTATCGAACCCAACTCATATAGCTATGACGGCTTCATCTGGACTGCGACCCTGGTATGTCTAATTAAACTTCCTTTCTACATTCTTGTCTTAAGACGTTTCTCTTCGGTTTTTACAAATGGATCGAAGAGAATACTCCCGATGGAGGTTGCCAAGTGATGGAAATCAACAGCACCTATCGCCCATCTAGATTTCAATTCTTGGAATTTAAACAAAGTACTTAGCCAAGTCTAAATATGCTTCAAGTTACATGATTCTGAAGTTGAAATAACATATATCTTAAGTTACAAATGAACATGCGTTTTACATTAAGATTTTTTCTAGCAAAAGCCCTGCCTAGCCATGCAAATGAATCTTTGGCTGTTAATTCGTAATCACTAGGCCCTATTGATGAAACTAGATGTTTCCTCTTGATCTGGATCCTTGCCACCCCTTCTACACAAATTATTTATACTAGTTTATTTCAACAACTATATCTGGGTTTTGGCTTTGTCTGAGGAGAAGAAGGTTTCTAGGAGAGGCTGGATTAAGTATGCTGGGGCTGGAGTTGTCGTTGTGGCTGCAGCTGCTGGAGCAGGATACTATGCGACACAGCCCAAACCAACACCGATAACACCAACCACACCCACGCCTACAACACCAACACCCACTCCAAAGCCAACTGCACCTCCTGAATTGAAGATAGGTACCGTCTTTCCTATGACTGGTGCTATGGCTCTTCTGGGTCTTGAACAATACCGTGGAACGGAGTTGGCATGTGATCTCGTCAATGAGAGAGGTGGTATCCCAGGGGTAGGGACGAAGATCAAGCTCGTGATTGGTGATGCCAAGAGTGAAGCGTCTGTTGCAGCCACTGAGGCTGAAAGACTCATCACCTTGGAAAAGGTAGATATACTCATTGGGACATATTCAAGTGGCTTAGCATACACTGCAAGTGAAGTTGCTGAGAAATACAAGAAGATCTACTGGGAGGTCGGCGCGACAGCAGACTCTATAG
>JAGTQO010000056.1:0-3043 GCA_018396565.1 Candidatus Bathyarchaeota archaeon | reverse complement strand
CGCAGGTCATAGCTAGTGCAAATCAAGGAGCTCTACCTCCAAGATTTACAGAAGAGGTCATCTGCCCTAAAATGGGCAAAAAGCCTGGAGAGGTAAATTACGCTATCTGTACCGAGAATACCTTGTGGGGAAGAACGGTGATGGCCTGGGGATCGAAAGAGGCGGTTGCAAGAGGTTTCAACCTTGTAGCAACCGAAACATATAGTTATAAGGCAACCGATCTCTCAGCTGTGATAACGAAACTTAAAGCTGCAGCTCCAGATATTCTGCACGTAGCGCAATATATTTCAGATGGAATATTGTTCTGGCGTCAAGCAAAGGAGCTTGACTTCAATGTGAAGATGATGATAGGTACGGGTGCCGCTCATGGCCTCCCAGATTTCTATGAAGCGCTGGGAAAGGATGCGGACTACATAATGAATTTCGATCCAGCGCCTCCAGGATTCTTTAATCCTGCAGGGCTAACCCCAGAAGCCAGAGAGTTGTTAGATGTCTATCTCAAAAGGTGGCAAGCCAAGTATGGGCGGCTTCCATTGACCCACTCGAATATGGGCTTTATGCATACTTGGTGGCTGCTGACCGATGTTCTTCCAAGGTGCTGGAGGAAATACGGATCATTCGATCCTGATTCCATACGTTTGGCCGCATTAGAGACGGATATACCTGATGGAGCCTCGACGATAATTTATGGCTGCAAGTTCGCGCCTCCAGAACATCCGTGGGCGGGGCAAAACTTGAGAGCGCACATGGTTGGAATGCAGTGGAAAGATGGCAAATTGAATGTCGTATGGCCACAGAAATATGCGATAGCTGACTTCGTATTTCCACTGCCGACATGGAAAGAGAGAAAGCAGAAAGCCAGCTAGAATTCCTGCAGATCCAGTATAACCTCCCTTTTTTTAGGTTCTCTAGTCTATTCGATTGAGAGGGGGAAATTGGGATGACTGACATACTTACAACCCTATTTCAGGCGATAGTGAATGGGTTAATGATTGGAGGTATCTACTCACTCATAGCCGTCGGATTAACTCTGATCTTTGGTGTGAGTAGAATAATCAATTTTGCACATGGAGAATATTTGATGGCTGGAATGTACCTTACTTATTGGCTGTATGTCTTTGGAAAGATAGACCCATATCTTTCCATTTTAATATCTGTGCCTACCCTTTTCTTCATGGGAGTGTTGACTCAAAAGATCTTCGTGAATCCTCTGATCAAAAAGGGACTCTTGGGACAGACGATTCTTGTAACTTTGGGATTATCTATTGTAATGCAGAATGTTGCATTGTTCTTTTGGTCCGCAGACTACAGGTCTGTCAAGACGGGATATTCAGCTGCAACGATGGAAATTGCAAATGTGCTAATTAGCGTTCCTCGTCTAATGGCTTTCATATCCGCGTTTGTTGCAGCATCAGCATTCATGATATTTCTTCTGAGAACCTATACCGGCAGAGCTATCCGTGCGGTCGCTCAAGACCCAGAGACAGCCTCTTTAATGGGAATAAACATCTCACATGTAGGCCTCATCAGTTTCGGTTTGGGATCAGCGCTGGTAGCGATTGCAGGAGCGATCATGATGCCAGTCTACTATGTTTTTCCCACGGTAGGGGGTGTATTCGGATTGCTGGCTTTCGTAACAGTAGTCCTTGGGGGGCTAGGTAGTTTCGTTGGCGCATTCTTAGGAGGCATAGTAATCGGACTAGTGGAATCTCTAACAGGTGTTCTCTTCCGGCCGGAGTTTAAGGAGGCGGGGGCATTTCTACTCTTCATGTTCATACTCTTCTTTAGGCCAACTGGGCTTTTCGGAAAGTATGCTTGGAAATAACTCACTTTGAGGAGGATTACATGGCTTGAGCGAAATCAAAAGCTTCACTCCTCATAAAACCTCAAACTCGTATAGAGGTTATCTAAAATATTTTATTCCGATATTTATCTTGGTAATGGTGCCGCTGTTTGTAACAGAAGCATATATTATCCATGTTCTCTTCCTATGTACTTACTTTGCGTTCCTGAGCGAGGCATTCAACCTAGTCTCCTACACTGGGCAACTGTCTCTTGGTCATGCTGCCTTCCTTGGTTTAGGTGCCTATGCATCGACATATCTTTTCCTCTTCCATGGGGTCTCCCCGCTTATAGGAATATTTGCAGGAGCTCTTTTGGCGGCAGCAGCAGGCTTCATCATTAGCTATCCATGCTTCAGATTCGGATTGAGGGGGCCATTCTTTGCCTTGACTACAATAGCTTTCGCTGAGGTACTATCATATGTGTTTGTAAATTTAGATGCGGTAGGGGGTGCTTACGGGCTGTTGATCACTTTCAGCAAATATGGGCCTTCCGCAAAGGATCTCCTATTTGAGAGCAAGCTATCATATTACTATATTATGTTGGCCATGATGCTGGGTATTATCTATTCCATTGGTAGACTCGAGAAGTCCAAATTCGGATTCTATGTCAATGCCATTCGTGAAGACGAAGACGCTGCATGGAGTCTGGGGATAAATGTAACAAAGATTCAGGTTACAGCCGCTACACTGAGCGCTTTTCTGACCGGCTTAGGAGGAACATTCTATGCGTTCTATTTCCTATATATTGAGCCACTCGGCCTTTTTGCGATAGATCGCTCTGTGGAAATAGCGGCCCCGGCAATAATCGGTGGTCAAGCAACAGTCCTTGGGCCTATTGCCGGCGCTTTCATTCTGACACCCATAGCAGAATTTCTTCGGGCATACTTCGGAGGCGGACTTATCGGAATTCATCTGATCGTCTACGGCGCTGTCATAATTGCAGGAGCTATGCTCCTCCCTGAGGGGCTCATAGTTGGATTTGAGAGGCTTCTGAAAAGATTCTCTAAATCTTCATAGAGGCATATGGTATATGGCGCAGCTTGAAGTTCGGAACATCACCAAAAGGTTCGTCGGGCTTGAAGCCTTGAAGAATGTAAGTTTGAGCGTTGAGAAAGGTGAGATCCTAGGTCTGATAGGTCCAAATGGAGCTGGAAAGACCACACTCTTCAACGTAATATCGGGTTTATACACGCCAGATC
>JAGTQO010000054.1 GCA_018396565.1 Candidatus Bathyarchaeota archaeon | reverse complement strand
CGCTTACGAGTCCATGTTGATTTTGAATCCTGGGATGGTGGAGGATATCTCAGCAGTTGCCAAGAGAGAATTGATCTATGATAGGCTGAATTCAGGTAGGAGGATTTCGATACACCATGTCAAGCCTGACGGCTCAGTCCTTGACCTCGGTGAGGCTGAGATTCAATGTTTCGAAGGTGGAATGTTAACCCTCAAAAGAATGATTCTGGGTTGCGGCTCAACATACGACGGTCTGAATGTTCCGAAATCAAGTGGAGACTATGCTTTGACCTTTGCTGAGGAGGGGTCACACGTCCTCAGACACGCATACTATTCATGTGAAGGTGTTTTGAAAGGAGAGTTTTACAATATCAATACTCCTATCGAGTTTTATCCTGATAGGATCAGGTATGTCGACTTGGAGGTTGACGTTGTCAGGAGGCCTAACGGAGACTTGCATATAATAGATGTTGACAGACTCGATGAGGCAGTGAGCCTAGGATATGTCAGTAGCCGTCTAAGCAATGAGGCTAAAACTACAGCGTCAAAACTTTACATTCAACTATCTGAATGTTGAGTCTATACTCCTCTTTTAGGGTCTCTTATCGCGAGTTTGAGAGTTTTAGTGGGGATTTGAAACTCAATATCCTTGCCCTCATCGACCTTCCTGATTATTATCGAGATAACATCCCTATGTGATCTTGCATAGAAGTAGCAGTGGGGTACATCTCTGCTGAAGGAGATGCTGTCTATCCTACCCTCAGCGAGCAAGTTTAAGGCTTCGAATACTGGGAGGTTGTCTTTTACCCTCATCAGATGGAGCGATTCAATTATATAGTCTATGGTTGCGTATCCAACTTTCCTTCTTGAAGACTTGATATATACCTTCGAGATATGGCTTGCTCGACCTTTCATCTAGCCTTTTCCTTCATAGCCTTGATTTCCCGCTCAACCTCTTCAATGAGCTGTTTGACCTCTGTTATCTTAGTGTCGATCTCATCTAACTGTCTACCCATACTCTCCACCCTCACCTTCAGTTGATTAAGTTCCTCCCTTATCGGCTTCAATCCTTTACCTACAGCCGCGAATGCGTCTGCCACTCTCTTCGCCTCCAAACCGCATCCCTCCTTAACAGATTGAGGTTGATCTTGTTCTCTTAGCAAATCTATGTCTATCGTTCTATTCCTTAAAAGAATAGATTTCAACTATTCGGTTGTGTTCAAAGCTCCTCTATAGTGGCCTTGACTCTCTCCATGCCTTCCTTGATATTCTCTATGCTTGTGGCGTATGAGAATCTCAGGTGTCCTTCACCATACTCTCCGAATGCTGTTCCATGGACACATGCCACATGGGCTTTACTTAAGAGTTTGAGCATCAGGTCTCTCGACTTCATTCCTGTCTTCTCAATGTTTGGGAAGGCGTAGAATGCTCCTGTTGGGGTTTTGCATGAGAAGCCTTTTATGGAGTTCAAGGCTTGGACGATGGTGTCTCTGCGCCTCTCATACTCCCTAACCATTCTTGATACGAAGTCTTGGGGGCCTCTCAGGGCCTCTATCGCCGCTATCTGGCTGAATGCTGCTGCACATGATGATATGTTTATCTGCAGTTTTACCATGTTAGCGATAACCTCCGGGTTCCCTATGGAGTATCCTAACCTCCAACCTGTCATCGCATATGTCTTAGAGAAGCCGTGTATGAGGATTGTTCTCTCCTTCATCCCTGGAACCGACAGCATACTATAATGTTTGCTTCCATATATGATCTTTGAATAGATCTCGTCGGACATAACCCACAGGTTATGTTCCTTCGCTATCTCAGCAATCTCCTCAACCTCGCTCTTTCTCAGGGTTGAACCGCAAGGGTTGTGTGGTGTGTTCAAAATAAGCATCTTCGTCTTCTCAGTCAATTTCCTTCTAACATCTTCGGGGCTGAGGCGGAAGTCATTCTCCTCCCTGAGAGGTATAGGTACAGGTTTGGCGCCTACAAGGTTTACGACAGACTCATATATTGGGAATGCTGGGTTAGGCATGATAACTTCATCCCCAGGATTGACTGTTGCTAAGATGCCTGTGAATATACCTGGCTTGGCCCCAGGCATAACGATAACCTCCTTCTCAGGGTCGATGTCTACGCCGAAATCCTCAGATACATATTCCGCTATAGCCTGCCTTAACTCAAGTATTCCTGGGGCTGGTGTGTAATGTGTGTAGCCTTCCTCCAGAGCCCTCTTCGCAGCTTCCTTTATGTTTTCAGGTGTGTCGAAGTCAGGTTCACCCATCTCGAAATGTATAACCCTCTCACCCTTCTTCTCAATCTCCTTCGCCATGGCGAATACTTCGAAGGCGGTCTCTGTTCCAGCTCTATTCATCCTCTCGGCGTGGCCGGGGTTTCTTGAACCTCCCATATCTAACTAGACCCCTAAACCCTCGATCACTATTGTTGCCTACTTATGAACCCAGACAGATTTACAATTCAGCTATTTAAGGGTGAGGGATGCTCCTGTTTAGGGTTAAGAATTCAAACCAGGAACCTACCCCTTCCTCAAGTGCCTTCTTATAGACGAGTTTGGCTACTGTGGCGTCTTGTATGGCAAGGCCTGTTGAGTCGAATACTGTGATCTCTTTATCTGCAGCTCTGCCTCTCTTCTTTCCAACTATCACCTCACCCAGCTCCCCATGAATATCTCCTCTGGTTATGAGTCCTTTACTTACTGGAACATTTATCTCTCCGCTGTGGAGGGCTTGCTCCCAATCGTCCACAATTATCATGGCTCTCTTCAATATAGCTGGATCTAACTCTTCTTTACCAGGTGCGTCGGCGCCTATCGCATTTATGTGTATCCCATCATCCACCCACTCATTCATGACTATAGGTTTTCTGGAGGGTGTCACGGTGCATATGATGTCCTGGTTTCTAACAGCTTCCTCGACGCTTTCTGCTGCAACCACTCTCAATTCAGGATACTTTTGTCTGGCCTTCTGTATGAAGTTGGCCTTTGCTTCTTCACGAACATCATATACCTTGACCTCCACTATGTTCCTGACATTGACTATGAAGTCGAGTTGTTTCGAGCCTTGGGCTCCGGCGCCTACTATTCCAAGTCTGCCTGCGTCTCTTCTGGAAAGATATTTTGTAGCAACCCCTGCAGCGGCTCCTGTCCTCATCGCCGTTATTTCGGTCCCATCCATTATTGCTTGGGGGGCCCCTGTCTTTGGATCTATCAAGATGATGATGGCCATGACTGTTGGAAGGTCGAAGGCTCTGTTGTCAGGGTGGACATTCACCACTTTGACCGCTGATACATCCATCGATTCGATGTAGGCAGGCATGACCCTCAGGTCCCCATTATACTTGTCATAGTACAGATATGTCTTCGGAGGCATCTGAACCATACCTTTCCCCTTCTCTCTGAAGGCTTGCTCCACAGCCTCAGAAACCTCATTGACTTCAAGCAGGGGTTTTATCTCCTGCTCTCTCAGGAGGAGAACCTTCAATTTGAATTACCTCTAGCCAACAATTCATATGTGGAGACGATATAAGATATTGCAGTCAGACATTGTATTCCAGTGTTTAAGGATCTACTTACCGAAGCTCCTTCCAAGTCTGGTCTACGCTGAAAGGCAACTCTTGACCTTGGGGGGAGAGCCTTATGTTACCACATTCTACACGAGAAACTTTCCTGAAGTTGACGTTCGTGTATGCTCTGAGTATCCCTCTTCTCCTGTTTAAACTTTCGAATATTCCTATTCCAATCATGAAACCCTCACTGTCTATGAAGCCCAAAATATTTCCTTTCTCAGGTTTCCTCTCTAGGAGATCGTTTGCTTCGATTCTGTCTAAAAGGAAATTTCTGTAAACCGCCTCTCTCAAGTATCTTCTATATCCATGTTCACGAATATGTTTGCGCTCTTCCCTGCTTCTTACTTTGATGTATTTTGGAACATGTATCTTCATCTTTGGCGTTTTTACCATTGACATTATAGGGTCGAGCTCACCCACATCATCCAGCCCTATGACTAGGCTTGGCTCGAGTCTCTCAGCCATCCTCACCTTATATTCTATTGCACCTTCGTCTGTAACCCAGCCGTCTGTGTTTATCACTTTGACTGTTCCATATGGAATCCGGGTCTCGAGCTTCATGATTCCATTTATGACTCTATCAACTACTCTGCTTGGGCTCGTCTCTCCTACGAATATCATAGCTTCAACAGTCGCCCCTTCAAGCTCAATCAATGGTTCGGTTACTAGGCTGAGGCCTATGCTACTGGGGGGTCCCAAGTCTGACTGGCCGATGTCTGCGTCAACGATTGCAACCCTCCTGTTATGTTTGAGCATCTTGTTCGCCAAGTATATTGAGAATGTGCTCTTGCCGGTATCTGTGGAGCCTATGATGAGGATCTTACTCTCCCCAGATGTTCCAATTCTTCTAGTAGCCTCTTTCCATGATTCGGGCACCGTCGAACCTTCAACTTCCAAGTAAGTTGCCCTCTCACCAAATTCAACGTCAAACTTGGAGTCTTCAACTATTTCTATCGGCATCTGTTTCTCCCTCCTTACTGTGAACCTCCCCCTACGATGAATTGGGGCCCCGAATATGTTTACTGAACCGTCCTCGAGCCTTACGGATGCTGGTCCAGATATCAATAGGGTCCTACCAGCTTGAATTTCAAGCTTCAACATTGTCCACCGTGATTCCTATTCCTCTGAGTTGCTGGAGACCTTAGGTTAGTTGCGTTCTTCATCAAGATTATAGAGGAGTATGCTTTAGATATTTTGTGTTTCA
This sequence comes from Candidatus Bathyarchaeota archaeon, assembly GCA_018396565.1. Lineage (GTDB taxonomy): Archaea > Thermoproteota > Bathyarchaeia > 40CM-2-53-6 > RBG-13-38-9 > DTMT01. The sequence continues at coordinate 5,296 of JAGTQO010000054.1, read as the reverse complement.
CCCTGAATTTGCTGAAACTGAGATTGGTTAGTTTGCTCTCAACCCTCACACCTTGCTTGGACAGGTTGCTGGGTGGAGGTTTACCTGAGGGTTGCCTCACCCTCGTTTACGGTGAGGCCTCCACTGGGAAGACAACCCTTAGCATACAATGTGCGGTATCCGCGTCTAGGATGGGGTTGAAGACTCTGTACATCGATTCAGACCAGTCTTTCTCCCATCGGAGGCTCCTCCAAATCATGGGTGGGAATAGCGTTGACGCTTCCAGGGACATAATAATATTCTTTCCAAGATCGTTTATGGAGCAGTCACGTATAGTAGAGAGTCTTGAAAATTATATGACGTACAAGGTTGGCTTGATCGTTGTGGATACAGTAACTTCCCTCTATCGGTTAGCCTTAAATTCCGGTAGGGGAGCTTTCACTCTGAACCGTGAGTTGAATAGGCAACTGGCCTATCTCGACGAGTTAACCTTGAGACATGGAGTTGCCACCTTGATAACCGGCCAAGTCAGGGCTTCAGTTGACGGGATGAGCTGGAAGATCGAGCCTGTCGCCAGGCGAACACTATTCTACTGGCCCAAGATAGTCTTGAGGTTGAAGTCGACTGCGAATCCGAATGTTAAGGAGGCGAGGCTGGAACGTGGATCCCCGTCGACGCAGAATATGGAACGGTGCTATCTTGAATTGACCGGTATTGGCCTCAGAAACCTCTTCGACCAAAAATAATCAAGGAATGCAAATGAGTAACATGTTTACTGAGGCAGATATAATCTACGCTGTTTACATAGCTGTCCCAGCCTATATAGCGAACAGCGTCCCCCCTATCTTCGGTGGTGGGGTTCCCATAGATTTCGGTAGGGTATTCATAGACGGTAAGAGGATCTTTGGTGCAAACAAAACTTTTAGGGGTTTATTGACCGGCCTCTTCTTCGGTTCATCCGCAACATTTGTTATGGGTGTCTTGGTGAGTCTTGAACTTCTAGGCCTAGGTCTCTTAGCCTCCACAGGAGCCTTGCTCGGAGACCTTTTCGGGGCCTTCATTAAACGTAGGTTGGGGTTCGAGCCTGGAGCTCCTTTTCCACTGCTCGATCAGCTTGACTTCATATTCGGCGCCGTAGCCTTCACCTACCCAATATACAACACAACCCTCGGTTCAACATTGATACTCGTCACCTTCACCCCTCCAATACATCTTCTAGCAAATTTTGTAGCTTACCGTTTAGGGTTGAAGAGGAACTGGTGGTGAAGGCTAACCGGCGATCTTACTCTGCAATAGTGAAGAGGAGTAGTAAACTACGATGAGGGTCAGGATCAGTCCCAATATCATAGTCAGGTATGCTTGGCGGGGCCTATAAGCAAACCTTACGCTTCTCAACAGTAGATACACACCTGCACCGCCCAAGAAATACATTATTCCGGAGATGAGGCTCTCACTAATGGTCTGCATATTCAGGTTTCCAGGATAGATGAATGTCCAGCCTCCAGACCTAGGGAGCATAGTCAGGCTTCTACCAGACATTATCTCAACGAAACTGTATACGCCTCCAGCCAATATGAAGACTGCGAAAGCCATCATCAGTAATGCTACAATATTTATGGGAGGCTTACTTCTAATTGTCTTCGGTATACGGGCTACCTTCATCCTGAAGGCTAGGTTTCTGAGGAACCTGTTAAGCCTCCAACTCAAGCCTCCCACCCTCATGCTTTGCACCAAGATTTTGAATGTTGAAACATAGTTATAAACTCTTACAGTCCACCAACCTTAATATGTAATCTTAAGATTGAAATAGGTCTGGCAACCATCTCCCTGAAGGTGAGTGTGTTTGCCTCAACGTACATACTGCCAGAATTGTGGATATGAACTGTACAGTGGTCTCGAACTTGAACCTCCCATTGAAACAATTCATAAACATGGGGGGTTCTGCCCAAACTGTAAGAGTAAACTCAGCTTCAATGTAGATTCTATAAAGGTGATTCCGCTAGAGGAGTGAAAGCATAATATACCTGATGGTGCAATTATGGTAGACTCAAGGGTATGTGGGGTGTGAAGCGTTGAAGGTAGATGATTACGATATTCCAGAAGATCTCCGTTACACTAAGGAGCATACTTGGGTGAGGGTTGAGGACGGTAAATGTAGGGTAGGTGTGACAGACTATGCTCAGAAAGCCTTACATGACGTTGTCTTCGTTGAACTTCCGCAGGTAGGCTCCACTACTGAACAGTTGAAGGCTGCTGGAACCTTAGAGTCTGTGAAGGCAGTCTCAGACTTTTTCTGCCCAGTCTCAGGTGAAGTATTGGAGGTTAACACGGCTCTGCCTGACAATCCGGAGCTTGTGAATAATAGTCCGTACGGTGATGGATGGTTGGCTCTGATAAAGCCTTCAAACTTGGATCGGGAGCTTGAGAACCTCATGGACGCTGAAGGTTACGGAGCATTCCTAAAGGAGATAATTGAGAAAAAGTAGGTCTTCACCTTAAGCGATATCCCTAGTATTCGAATAGCCTCATATCATGGATTGATAAGCCTCTTCAAAACAGTTTATTGTAAGGTTTTTTACCCGAGTCAGGCCTAGGGTAAATGTCTTTGTCGAAGAGTTTCTCTGCTTTGACAGCGTCTTCTGGACAAACTTCTTGGCAGAGACCGCAACCGTCACACTTCTCCAGGTCAACTGAAGCTTTCCCACCTTCAATATCTATTGCGAAATAGAAGCAACATCTCTTACATATACCACAACCTGTACACTTCTCTTTATCTACGACTGCGTAGACCCCTTCATTTTCTCTTTCAACCATGCTAGGCGTTATTATATGGGGTAGAGATATGCCTCTCATATCTTCTATCGAGGAGTAGCCTTTATCTAACATGAACCTGCGGAGCCCTGTCAACCATGATTTTACAATGTCATAGCCTTGAACCATTACTGCTGAGCAGCTCTCAACAGATGAGGCTCCAACCATTATGAATTTGACGGCGTCGGACCAGTCGAGCATCCCCATGCATGCTATGATTGGAACCTTAACCTTGGGTGCGGCTTTAGCGATCCATTTCAACGAGAACCCTATGAGGTAAGGTCCACCGAACCCTATGATGCAGCCGAACGGTATTGGCTTCCCAGTCTCGATGTCTATGTCTATGCTCGAGATCCTGTGAGATAGGGTTAGGCATGGCGCACCTGCACCTTCAAACCTAGCAGCCCACTCGTCAACCTCACCTGTCTGTGATGAGATCTTTGGGCTGAATGGCACTGCACACTTTCTCTTGGCGAGCCTTATAACTTCCTCAGCCGTATACATCAGCTGCCAACCTAACTTCTCACCCTCCCTCCCTGTTCCAGGCTCTCCAGCGTATGGGCAGGAAAAATTAAGTTCAACCATATCCGCCCTTGAACCGTTCATTAACTCAATATATTTCTCCCAAGTCTCCATGTCTGGAGCTGTTATGCTGCCTATTATAACGGCGTCTCCAGCAAGTCTCTTCGCTTCATCTATCTCCTCAACATATTCTTCAGGTGTCAGATGCGAACCTTCCTCGATATCTGTTATTGAGAATGAGCGTGGAATGGTTTTTGGATAACCACCCTGATCTTTGAGCCAGTATATCTTGAATCTCGGCCTTGGATATCTTCTTGCATAATCGTATGGGACGAGGGTTTTCATAACTGCTCCAGCCCACCCTGCCTCTAAACCTCTCTTAATGTTTCTGGCTGTCTTTGTCGGTGTGGCTGAGGAGAGTATGAATGGATTTCTAAATTCTACACCGCAAATATTTGTCGAGAGATCTACTGCCAACTATTTTAACCCTTTCAGAAGGTTTCGATGAATAGATTCTCAGCCTTTATGGGTTATTTGGTTACCAGCAGGTTTCTACGCTGTTTTCAACCCGGTGTCTCCAGTTGCTTTGCTCCACACCTATCGCAGTATTTCGATTCATTCGGGATCTCCATACCGCAACTTTTGCACTTCTTAATCTTCTGAACTACCTTCATATACTGCTTCAGATCTTCGAGGCTTCTCCTAATATCTTCAATTCTATTCCGCAAATCTTTGGTGCTCATCGATCCAGAGGAGTATGCTGAGGCAACTTCATCGAGATCTCTTCTCAACATCTCCAGGGCTGTCGCCGTGGGGGATTCCTCAGTTGGAGGTTTAGGTGGAGGTGTAAGATGCGTGGTCGGTATAGGGTAACTTGCTGAATGATAGTAGCCCCCCTCTGGCCTACGTCTTAGAAAGATTAGAATCACAGCTACAGATATGACTACTATAGCTACTACCAATATTAGGATTAGGAGGGTGGTTTCAGAGATTAACGTCTGAATTTCACCCATGATCAAACCGAAACAGGCCGTCTCCTATCTCTCCCATATATTAGACGTGTTTATTATGTAAATACATATCGCTTCTTTCCCAACATAACTTTTGCCTTCTCAAGCTGTGGGGGTCGCATCTAATGACCTTCACATGGATTCTTGGCCGGCGAACATTTTAGGGTGAGAATAACAATATAAATGTCTGCCGAAATTTTTGATCAGGTTGAATCTGGGTGAATATGCCTATTGAAGATTGAAGATCTTCGACTGGCCCCCTCAGTTAAGGTTGTGGACAGTGATGTCCTGATAGTCGTCGACATGCAGAATGACTTCATGCCCTCAGGGGCTTTACCTGTTGAGGGAGGAGACGAGATAATAGATCCGATAAACGGTCTCGCTGAAGATTTTAACCGCCACGGCGGAGTCGTTGTTTTGACTCAAGACTGGCATCCTCCAGGACATTTGTCATTCGCCAGCAGCCATGATATGGAGCCTTACACTCCATACTCCTCTGAGGGTATAGGACCCATTCTATGGCCAGACCATTGTGTCCAAGGCTCCGCCGGTGCAGACTTCCATCCGGATATAAATGTCATTTTTGCCAATGCCATAATTCGTAAAGGGTTTAGGCTGAACATAGACAGTTACTCAGTATTTGTTGAGAATGATAAGAAGACCGTCACGGGTCTCTCAGGTTACCTCAAGACCTTGGGGAAGACAAGGATATTTTTATGTGGTTTGGCCTTGGACTATTGTGTATTCCACTCAGCGATGGATGGTATAGGAATGGGTTTTGAAGTTGTTGTTCCAATAGACCTCTCAAGAGCTGTAGATGCTCCTCCAGGCCGCCTCTCTGAAGCGTTGGATCTTATGATTGGGAGGGGGGTCCAATTCGTCAAGTCATCTAATATAGTCTTCCAGTAAATCTTATTCGAATATGGATTTTCAATAATTCAATAAACATAAATAATGGTGTGGATTGGTTCGAT
>JAGTQO010000053.1 GCA_018396565.1 Candidatus Bathyarchaeota archaeon | reverse complement strand
AAGGAGGCTGTCTCCAAACTTGTGAATCCTGGTGACTTTATAGCTTTCGGGGGATTCGGCCATGTAAGGGTGTCGATGTCGATAGTTTACGAGTTGATCAGACAGAAGAAGACTGGGTTGACAATGGCTGGTAAGACAGCTGTGCATGATATAGATCTTCTAGTAGCAGCTGGATGTGTCGATAAGGTTGAAACCGCATACTCTTTCGGACATGAGTTGAGAGGCCTCTCACCAGCATCGAGGAGAGCTGTTGAGAGCGGTAAATGTAAGGTTGTGGCTGAGATAAGCAACGCAGGATACCAGTGGCGGTTCCTCGCCGGAATGATGGGTGTCCCATTCATTCCAGCAAGAATCTTGGCCGGAACAGATACTTTCAGAAGAAGCTCAGCCAAGATCGTTAGGTGCCCCTTCACAAACAAACCTGTAACTGTGATCCCTTCATGCAACCCCAACGTTGGCGTGGTCCACGTACATAGATGCGACATCTACGGCAACGCGCAGATAGACGGAGCCATGATAGAGGATTATGAGCTTTCAAGAGCATCCAGAAGACTCATCGTTACAACAGAGAAGATAATCCCACACGAAAAGATTAGGCTTGAACCTTGGAGGACATCGATCCCATTCTACCTGGTAGACGCCGTCATCGAAGTACCCTACGGTGCACATCCATGCCAGATGCCTCTACTATACTCTTTCGATGAGGACCACATATCTGAGTGGCTGAACCTCTCCCGCACCGACGACGGAGTCAAAGAATATTTTGAGAAATACATCTACTCCATAGAGACTTTCGACCAGTACCTCAAGCTCATAGGTGGAAAGAAGAGGTTGAGGCGATTGGAGATGGCTGAGAGGAGGGTCGGCCAGAAGTCCAGGTGAGGAATATGGAGAAGAGAAGGGAGAAATATACGCCCATTGAGCTCATGGCGACAGTTGCCGCGAAGATGCTGGAGGATGGGAAGTCAGTCTTCGTTGGGACAGGCCTACCGGTGATAGCGGCTATGCTCGCCCAGAGAACTCATGCACCGAACATACTCATAATCTATGAGGCGGGTGGAATAGGTCCGAGGAGCCCAGTCCTACCGGTATCTGTAGGCGACTCTAAAACATTCTATAGAGGAGTCTCAGCCTCAAGCATGCATGAGGTTATGTCTATGACTCAAGCAGGGTATGCAGACTATGGGTTCCTCGGAGCCGCCCAGATAGACATGTATGGAAACATCAACACAACAGTCATAGGTGATTATGAGAGGCCGAAGGTGAGGTTGCCGGGAAGCGGCGGCGCAAACGACGCAGGATCCCTATGCCACAGGACCATAATCATAATGAGACAGGACAGAAGCAGATTCGTCAGCAAACTGGACTTTCTCACAACACCAGGATACTTGACAGGTCCAGGCGAGAGGGAGAAGGTTGGGCTCCCAGCAGACACCGGCCCTTACAGGGTCATAACGCAGCTCGGAGTATATGGGTTCGATGAAGAGACGAAGAGGATGATGTTGATATCTACCCATCCGAATGTCGATATCCAGCAGATAAGGGAGAACTGCAGTTTCGACCTTATGATACCTGAGGATGTTAAGACAACAGAGACACCTACCGGTGAGGAGCTCAGGATCCTCAGGAAGATAGACCCCGCCGGAATAGTCCTTGGCAAATGAGTAGTTCAAGTTCAACTAGGCAGCGCATCCACCTGAAAAATAGGCTTATGATGGAAGTCAGATAAAGACGTAGGGGGATATACTATTTCAAGGCTTGGAATATGAGTTTAACCTATACAACTCGAAAAGTCAGATTATTATGGTCCATAGTTGGGTGAGATGGTTGAAGGTTGAGGACATCAGATTGGTATGTGTGCTCGGATGCGGTGTTATGGGCAGCGGCATCGCCCAAGTATGCGCCCAGAAAGGCTATGAAGTCCATTTTCTAGAGAAGAATAAAGATCTTGTTGATAAAGGGTTATCTTCGATCAGGGATTCAGTCCACACCCATCTCGTCAAGAAGGGGAAGATGAGTGAGGAGGAGGCTGAGCGTGCTCTATCTAGGATCAGGGGAACAGTCGATATGGCTGAGGCTGTCCCTGGAGCCGACATTATAATAGAGGCTGTTCCTGAAGACTTGGATCTGAAGAGGAGGATCTTCGCAACGGCGGAGAAATATTCACGTGAAGAGACCATATTCGCATCTAACACGTCGTCTCTGATGATCTCTGAGATAGCTGCTAACGTCAAGAGGAAGGATAGGGTGATAGGTATGCACTGGTTCTATCCACCCCAGGTTATGAAGTTGATTGAGATAGTGAGGGGTATGTTGACATCAGATGAGACCTACAATCTCGTCAAAGAATTTTCAGTTAGGCTTGGCAAGGTTCCTGTGACATCTAAGGATTCACCTGGCTTCGTCGTCGTCAGGTTGATAAGTGGATTCCTCGCAGACGCGGTTAGGTGTGCTGAGGAAGGTTTGATGAGTATCGAGGAGATAGATAAGGCTTGCAGACTCGGACTGAACCATCCTATGGGCCCATTCGAACTGCTGGACCACATCGGCTTGGACACTTACCTAGAGATATATGAGTACATGTTCAGGGCTACTGGCGATCCGAGGTATCGTTCACCGATTACGCTGAGGAGGATGGTCTCCTCAGGATATCTCGGCAGAAAGGTTGGTAAAGGTTTCTACGATTACAATTTGAAATGATCCCTCTACCTTGCTAGGTTTCCTAGAATATCGAAGACCATTTCCCTGGGGCCGCTTACAACCTTAACTCTCCTCTTCAAATCAGGTTCTCTCTCGATCTCTTCCAGTAGGGCCTCCGATATTTGGAATCTTGAGAGTTCAAGGGTGTTCTTAATATATACTATTCTGGCTTTCCTGTAGTCCCTCACCCCAGCTATTCTGAGGCCCATCAGTATAGTCTCTCTGTCGTTGGGTAGGAATGTTGGGATCCTGCTTGCTTCAACCCAGCCTGAGGTCAAGGTATTTACAAATGTCTTGTCGAAATCTATCTTCTCGAAGACCCTTCTGGTCGTCAGGTCAGCCATGCCCAAGCCTGTCGCGTTGCCCTCAGTCTCCTCAGTCAAGTTTAAGACAACTATCTTCCTCACTTTTGGAGCTTGGGGCTCATACTCCCCTGGGATGAAGAATCTCCCTGTGACATTGGGATCCATCCCTGCACCGCTTATCTCCTTACCTATCTCGTCGACGATGAGGAGGTCTATCTCCTTGAACGGTATTCTGGCCATATATGATTTCGCGGTCTTCTGGAGCTCAATCTCCTCCTCAAAAATCCTCTCTGGAGGTATGGCTCTGATTATCGATGTTTGATGGTAGCCGTCCTCGACGATGGCGACTCCACATACTATCTTGGCCTTCTCCAGGATGAGTCTGGCCATATCCAACATGACCCTGTGGTAACCGTCGGCTAGGAATGAGTGTAGAGACTCGGCGCCCTTCTGTTTACCCATACCTATGACCAGCATCTTGACCAGGCCACTCTCAATCTCATCTTTGAAGTCTGTGTGAGGCTTGACCCTGTTGACGACTATTATCCCATCGGCCTCATTTGCGTCCCTGCTTATGTAGACTGGTGTACCGTCTTCTAGGTGGCCTAGGACATCGACCTCCAGCGATGATATTATTGGGGCGCCTACATTTTCAGGGGTTACTCCGTAATTTCTAAGGATCTCAACCTGACCTTCAGGGGTTGCTCCCCCATGGCTTCCCATAGCTGGAATGATGAATGGTCTACCACCACATTTCTTGACCTCATCGACGATCGCTGCGATTATATCCGCTATGTTCGATATTCCCCTGCTCCCCGCGGTTACAGCTATTCTTGAGCCTGGCTTTATTCTGGATTGTAGATTTATACTTTGAAGTTGCTTGGAGACCTCGCCCTTGACATCTTGCAGCTTCGAAGAATAGAGCATCTGCTCTACGACAAACATTCTGGGCAGGACCATACTCGACATAGGTTTGGATTCGCCTCAAATTACCAATGAAATCTTATCCATGTCTTTGTATATGTTAAAGATAACTTATTCCCTCATTGGGGTCTAAAAATCCTGAGGGTTCTGTAAGAGTCGCTGGGATGCCTTTTTGGCAGAATAGGGTATGTGAACGGAGCCGACACCCCCCACCCCCCTACCCCCTTTGGACAACTCTTGTCAGTCCCACCACCAGTTTATAGGTCAGACCATTAATATCACATATCGGCGAGATCCGAAGTTTTCTTGATAATTGTCCAAAGTTTTGATTCTTTAGGTGGTTCACATCGGTGTTTAGGCTGTTGAGAATATTAAATAGGATGGCTGAGTGGTAGATGAATTCAGCATATACATATCTGTAGTGTTGTGTGGATTTGGGGGGCTGCTTGGTGGAGTCTACAGAATATGAATCGGAGAAAGGTAGGCCATATGTTTCTGGTGGGAAGAAGGCCGTCGCCCTCTTCTCAGGTGGTTTGGACAGCGCCCTAGCAGTTTCCTTGATGCTCAGGCAAGGATTCGACGTTGAAGGATTATTCTTCACATCCCCCTTCTGCCAGTGTAGCGGGAAAGGTGGGTGCCGAGCATCAGATTTGGCCAGGTCCCTGGGGATCAGGCTGAAGGTCGTTGCCAGAACAGAGGAATATATTGAGGCTGTCAGGAGGCCGAAGTATGGCTACGGTAGGGGTCTGAACCCATGCATCGACTGCAGGATCCTCATGCTCAAGGAGGCTAAGAAGTATATGGAGGAGTTGGGCGCATCGATAATCATCACTGGTGAGGTTCTCGGTGAGAGGCCTATGTCCCAGAACAGGAGGGCGCTCAACCTCATAGAGAGGGCGGCAGGTCTTGAGGGCAAGGTTTTGAGACCCCTATCGGCGAAGCTCCTGCCGGAGACGGAGGCTGAGAGGAAAGGTTTGGTGAATAGAGATATGCTTCTAGACATAAAGGGACGCTCAAGGAAAAGACAATTGATTCTGGCTAATGAGCTTGGGGTAAAGGGGTACTCTCAGCCTGCAGGTGGATGCCTGCTCACAGACGAAAACTTTGCGAGAAAACTTGAAGACCTATTCAAGAACCTCGATAAGGTGACTTGGAGAGACATTGAACTGCTTAAGATCGGCAGGCACTTCAGATACGGTCCAAACAAGATAGTCGTCGGAAGAGATAAGGATGAGAATAAGAGGCTGATTGAGTTGAAGATCAATGGTGAATACTATTTTGAAGTTCCAGGATACGGCAGTCCAGTGACTTTGCTGCAGGGCCCTGAGACCGAGGAAGCCATAAGGACAGCCGCAGCCCTGACAGCATACTACTCAGACTGCAAGAACGCAAATGTTCAAGTCATGTATGGCAAGGCTGAGCTTGAGAGGACCATAACAGTTCCCAGACCTGAGAAGAGGTGGGTCGACATATTTAGGATTACATAAGAGGCCAATGGACCCACCTTCAACGTCACATATAAGAGATTAACATAGTCGAGGAGATACGCCTACCAGATATTGAGAAGCAGGATACCAAGGCTTCCCCAAGTCTTAAATCGGACAAGCATCTTCTTGACCCTATGCGCAACCTTACCCGAATCAACCCCATACTCCCCATACTTCTGCTCAGCATACTATTGGTAGGCAGTGTTCGAGGCCAAGAGCATTCCAAGATAGATGGTAGGAAGGGTAACGTTGCAGACCCAAACGCCGACATCCTAGAGGTGAATTTTCAACTCCTACAGGATGGGGCACTCACCATAAGATATGTGATAGCTGGAAGTTTCGACCTGAAGAAATACATTTACGGAGTCAACCTATACGATTACGGTAGCGACCAGACCCTCCACCCCATAGCCAACATTATCCTAGGCACCTTCGAACAGAAGCAGGGAGTATGGTTTGTCAACTCATCAACATTGAAGGTCGACCCACTCCAATACAGCATCGAAGGTTCAACACTCACAATAAGGGGTTTGACCATTGAGCTGTTGGGGTATAGATACGCCTTCTACGCATCCGCTGAGACCGCCCAACCCACAACTGAACAAGCTAGAACAGTCATATGGGTTGACCATGAACCTCACCAGGGGGCCGTGAAGATAATGTTCCCCACACCATCAACTGCTCCGACCCAAACACCTCAGACCTCACCACAGCAGTCAACTCAACCACAACCGACAACCCCCAAGCAAAGCCCTGCAACCAATACACCTCAAGAGACAACACCCACAAAGCAGAACTACGCGACACAAATAATCATAATCGCAATATTCGCATTCATATGTGTATCAGGCCTCGCGGTGTGGCGGTCCAGATCCAAGAAGATTCCAGGAAAAAGACAGGTGCAGAAATAGAAACCGCAAGATAACAGACAGACGAGTAGATGGAGCCCAAAAGTCCACGACGATAAAGCAAGATTTCAAGGTACCCACATCAACCCACATTCCAGGCATATTACTGCCCAGGCAAAAAGTATATGCAGAGGCAACCCTTTTTAAATTCCACATCTATTAATAGCATGAAAAAGTTAATCGTCTAACTGAGGCAAACGATCCCCATGCAGAGGAAAGAGACACAACCATCCATACCTAAACATAGACACTGCAACATATGCGGAATATCTATTTCACCAGACAAAATCTACTGCAGCAAAAACTGTGAAGCAGAATATAGGAAAATGTCTAGGAGACGAACATACACGTTCATCCTAACACTGTTGATCTTTCCAATCATTATGATCCTCATGTTACTAACCGCACGCCCATAACATTATTTGTTATGTTGAACCCAGCCAGTATCTACCGCTAAAAGATTTTCTTCACCTCTCATTATGTTGAGTTTTACATCTTTGAATTACCCATTGAGGAATCGGTGACGGATCCTTCTTCAGTTTCACCTTCGCTCACCGCTTTTTAAAATTTTGATGCATGATCATCGATGTACCACTGAAACTGTATTGAATATCGCCCAGACTCATATTCAAACATACACCTTCACAGTTGTTGAGGACCGTAGAGGAGCATTATTCAAATGTATCTGAGAAACCATACAGCGGAGATGCCTATGATGAGCATGGCAAATTGTATAAGGGACTTTTGAAAATCTTCTTGCCTCTGCGTCTCAGGTATCAGTTCAGAAGCTGACAATTAAATGAAGCCACCAGGGCGAGAGCTGTCAGGGACCCTAGAAAATTATGAATATGCGTGGAGAAGTAGCTTCCAATGTAGACACCTGCAAAGGCTGTTGTGGCCGATATGAAGTTGAATATCAATGCCCTGGCCCTGGTGAAGCCTCCGTATACCAGGACCCCAAAATCCCCTATCTACTGGGCAACTCATGGAACAGTACAGCAACCGTTACTGCAAGGCCGAGAGATATGCTTATGAGAAATCCTACCGCAACTATCATGCCGTCGATGAGATTATGAATAGCGTCACCTATCAAGTTTTTAATATACAAACCTCTTGATGCGCATCCTATCGGCAACATCAGAATCATAACCATGCATGTGTCCATGATGCCAGAAGAAGAATCTTATCAAGAGAATACTCCCTCAAAGGTATGGCTAAGACACCTATGAAGGATGTGAGGCTGACCAGCAGAGTAGCCGATAGGGAATATAAGAGCTCGACCATGAAGATCATTCTAAGCATGTCTTGGAAACTTAAATAATCAGCTGTTGGAAACGATTAGGTAAGGCTAAAGTGGCTCCAGATGAGCACAAGGGCTGCACCTGAGGGTGGTTCAAAACATCTTACGGGAGCTTTGATAGTCACAGTGATATTCTTCATAATCGAGTTGGCTGGAGGCTATCTGTTAAATAGCTTGGCCTTGATAACAGATGCTTGGCACATGTTGAATGACGCCTTGGCCCTGACATTTGCCTTGGTCGCCTCATGGATAGCGAGTAGACCAATCAACGCAAGTAAGACCTACGGGTATTATAGGGTGGAGATATTGGCAGCGTTTTTGAACGGTGTCTTCCTCTGGGTCCTTGTCACATTCATTATCTATGAGGCTGTCCAGAGGATCCAGAGCCCTATCGAAGTCAATACTCTAGGGATGCTCTCGATAGCCGTTATGGGTCTCGTAGCCAACGGCTCATCAGCAACAATCCTGTCAAAATCAAGGAGTGACAGCATGAATGTTAAGGGAGCCTTCCTGCATGTCATCGCAGATACCTTAGGCTCGCTGGGTGCAACAGGCGCGGGGGTTATAATGTATTTTACAGGCTGGTACCAAGCAGATCCTATCATCAGCATACTGATCGGGATTTTTGTATTCTATAGTTCAGGGCGACTCATCATGGATTCCATGAACATTCTGCTTGAAGGCGTGCCCTTCAACATAGACCTAGATGGTTTGAAGATGCGAATAAAAAGTCTAGATGGTATTAAGGCCATTCATGATCTCCATGTCTGGTGTATCACACCAAGCAAAATGTGTTGCATGAGTGGGCATGTCGTGTTAGATGCTGATGTTGATAGAAGGATGATGCTTGCGAGAATCATGGACATCTTAAAGAGTGAGTTTGGAATAGATCACGTAACCATCCAGCTCGAGGATGAGGGCTATCCGAAGGCGGCTGGTGAACATTAGAAACTATTATTTTTGACAGGTTTCGGCTTCCATTTGACCACATATGTGCAGTTCGCAAAACCCTTCTTTCGACATATTTTCAGATTCTCATGTACAACCCAAACTTGCTTGGGCTCATCAGGGGCATGGCTGGCTAATATGGAGATCAAGATTCCACGTTCAAAATCGCATGGGTAAGGAGTATCCGACACAATCTTAGCCTCTCCATTCTGAATGTTTAAGATTCTTAGGCTACCAAAATTCCCACCTCTATGGTGAGTTTGATAGAGGGCTTCAGCATGTTTTAGACGTTCATGGAAATCCCCAGATAGTTCTCGGTATCCAAGATTCTCAAGGATTCTAGCCCCCGCCAGATACATGATAGTCGGCCCCACCCTCTCGGATATATCCCTCAATGCTTCAATCCACAAATTTTGGGAATACCAGCTATCAACCGCAACATCGATATCGTATCTCTTGAGGGTCTGTAGAGTCTCAGCCTCAAAGTCACCTAAACCCTTCACCAAGGCCTTTATGAATTTGCTTGATACCAATGTTTCTACGCCAGACATGTCAGGCAACTATGCACCCTCCACTAGAATTCTTCCAGTCTGGCGGGATGAGGTATATGTGTGGGCTTCCTCCAAAATCTTATTAAGCCTCCATGAATGGGTTACCTACCATTAAAAGGTTTTATTGGAACCTGAACTCTCGGTAACAGCTGAGGATGGAATCTGGATTCTATATGCGGTAATTCACAGTGGTCTTCTCGCCTCTTCTTGCAGATTCAGCTATTGCGTCTAGGACTATGTTGCATCTGTAACCGTCCTCGAAGGTAGCTCCTGGAGGGCTAACAGGTTTATCGTAGACTATTGAGTCTATGAAATGGTATATTTCATGGATTATCGAGTGTTCCCAACCTATTATGTGGCCGTGGGGCCACCAGTATCTCAAATATGGATGGTTGGACTCGGTTATCAAGGTCTTATGGAAACTCGGCTCAAGCTCTGGTAGGTCGCGCCCCCTCAAGTTGACGTCGAGCTCGTTCAGCCTCTCAAGGTTGAATACTATACTTCCACTATCACCGTAGACTTCGATGTGTTGATGGTTCTTTCTCCCGCTGCATACTCTGGATGCGGATATATGCCCAACCGCCCCATTTCTGAATTCTATGATGCATTCGAAGGCGTCGTCGACATCAACCCTTCCCATCCTAACATCACCCCCAGGTAGGGGTCTGTCCTCTATGAATGTCTTGGTGATTGCTGTTACTGAGGCGATGTCGCCTACGAGATAGTGGGCTAGATCAACTAGGTGGGATCCCAAATCTCCCAAGACACCCGATCCGGCTTCTGCCTTCAATGTTCTCCATGTGATGGGGAACTGTGGGTCGATCAACCATTCTTGTAGGTACCTTCCATGGAAGTGGTATACTCTGCCTATTACACCGTCATCTATCAGCTTCTTGGCCACTTGAATTGCAGGTATGAACCTGTAATTGAATGCAACCATATGTTTAACATTCGATCTCTTCACCGCCCTCAACATATTCTCAGCCTCCTCAGCAGTCACAGCCATGGGTTTCTCACAGATAACGTGCTTTCCCCCCTCAGCGGCGGCTATGCAAGGCTCAGCGTGCAGCCTATTTGGAGCCCCGTTGTCGAATATCTCAACCTCAGGATCCTTGACTAGGTCCATCCAGTTAGTGTAGTATCTGGTGTAGCCGTAACGTTCAGCAGCCCCAGATACTCTCAACCGGTCCCTCCCACAGATAGCGATGAGCTTCGGAATCGCCGGTGGAGGCCAGAAGATGTAGGGTATCTTCTT
>JAGTQO010000002.1:49663-50038 GCA_018396565.1 Candidatus Bathyarchaeota archaeon | reverse complement strand
TGAAAGTCTTGAATCCTCTCAGCTCTATTCTCTTGATGTAAACCATTCACCGAATCATTCCTCAGATATTCATGGTGAGGATGAAAATTTTCTAAATCACCCCGTAACCTTCACATTTGGATTCAAAATCACTTTCCGAACCTTCTCACCCTCTTCTGGTAGGTTCTTATCGCCCGTAGGAGATCTATCTTCCTGAAGTCTGGCCACCAGACATCTGTGAAACAGAGTTCACTATAAGCCGACTGCCAAAGGAGGAAGCCACTGAGACGCTCCTCCCCTGAGGTCCTTATTATGAGGTCTGGGCAAGGGTTTGGAAGGTGGGCTGTATATAGGTTGTTCATAACCATTCTCTCATCTATCTGATCGCCCGCGATC
>JAGTQO010000002.1:30269-49641 GCA_018396565.1 Candidatus Bathyarchaeota archaeon | reverse complement strand
CTATTTTTCTGGTGGCGTCTACTATTTCAGATCTGCCTCCATACGCTATCGCTATGTTCAGGTAATGTTCATCGTATCCCTTAGTCTCCTCCTCTATCCTTTGGAGGACCTCCTTCAAACTAGGAGGGAGGTAATCTGTTCTACCTAAAGCTTTGACTCTTACCTTATTCTCATGTATTCTTGGGTCTGATCTCAGTCTAAGGGCTTCATCCTCTATCAATGAGAAGATGTTCCTAACTTCCTCCTCTGACCTTTGAAAGTTCTCCTCTGAGAAGACGTATACTGTTACTGTCTTTATGTTCAGTTCGAGACACCATGATAGGAATTCCTTGGACTTTTTTGCCCCTTCCCTGTGCCCCTCCAATGTGTTTAACGCCCTCTCAGCTGCCCACCTCCTGTTCCCGTCTAGTATGACGCCAATATGTCTGGGCATCTCTGCTTTACCCACTTGGGCTGTCAACCACTTCTCGTACAGCTTGTATATGCCTAGTCTTCTGAGTACTCCCCGAAGCACTCTTAACCCTTCCCAGACAGGTCTATAGGTTTATCCTGAGTAAAATATTTCCTGATCGTTTATGTGTGTGATATGCGTGTCTCCTCATCTCTAATCAATCTTTAGCCTGTTAAATATCTATCTAGTTGCTGCTGGAGACTTATTGGAGGTTGATTTAGAGTCTCTTCTTTTCCATCAATGCTTTGAACTCTTCGAAGGACAGTCTCTTGCCTTCACTGAGCTTGGCCGACCCAGACTCGGCAAGTTTATCGATGATCTCCTGCTGCCTCCTCGACTGTTCAGCCATTTTATATTCCTGGATGGCCTTCTGCAACTCCTTCCTCTCCACCACTATCTTCATCATCTCTTCTCCGAGCTTATCAGCCTCTGTTCTGGTTTGGATACACATCCGGTGGGCCTCATCAGCCTTGGCTTTGACCTCATCTATCTTTCTGATTGACTGCATCATCTCCTCATGTAACTCTGCGCTTCTCTGGGCTGCCTCAAGAATTTTTTCATGTATCGACTGAGCCTTCAGGTTTAGGGCTTCTATAGCGGCTCTTTGTTCTGTGAAGGTTTCTTGTAGTTCCTTAAGCCTCTCATGGTTTGCGAGTTGCATCTCAAGGTCTTTTATATGGTTTATCAGCTTCTTCTCTTCAGCCAGGTCTATGCTGGATGTTTGCAGTTTCCATTCTAGCTTATCCAGACTATTCTTTATCTGTGTGAAGGAACCTTGGGTTTGAGGTCTTATTTTCTTTAGATCAGATACTATCTCCCTCAATCTGTTACGCTTCTCATTCACCTCGAGTCTGGTTTGGTCTCTTGCATTCTTTAGATTCTTGACCTCAATGTTTACAGAATCTCTCTTTCCTTTAAGGTCCCTAACCTTCTCTCTCAGCTCCTTCAATTCCTTATTCAGACCGTTTCTACGTTCAGTCCAGAGTCTGTGTTCGGATAGGATCTGATCCCTTTTCACCCTTAGAAGTTCAAGTTCCGCCTTGATCGCCTTTAATCTGTCGATCTTAGATTCTATTGCGTCGCTGACCAGTTTGAGGCCACCTTCACGTTTGAGTTAACGGTTAATTTTCTTGAAGAGCATTATCTACGGTGTGTCGATAATATTCTTTTACTCCATATTTAATGAGCGTATCAGATACTTACGGGTTTCTCGGTTGTAGTGTATCCACACTTCTCACATACTAGTATGAACATGTAACTGTAGTCTCTAATGGATGCTCTCTTTGAAAGTCTCTCCCCACATCGGGGGCATCTCTCAATACTTTGCTTCTTCACTTTTCCTTCCTTCAAATCTTTATGTTAAACTGTTGGAAAATGAATCTTGTTATGGGTTCTCCGGTTATGCTTACGATTCAATGTCTTCTGTCTTTTAAATAGTTTGGGGCATCTGGGATGATTTATTGGGTGACCTATGAGGGTGTTGCTGTAACGTGATTTTCTAACGGAACATTTTATCTAAGACCTTGCCGGCAAGATTCTGGTTTCGAGGAATCCATTCAAACAGAACACTCCTATCCGAACATAGTCTCCTTACTTCTGAGGCTAGAGTCTTGAGTTTCGGATCTCTGATCTGATATACCCCATTCAACTGTCTCACAGCAAGCTGACTGTCAGAGTATATTATCAGGTTAATTTCAGGTATCTCCTTCAATGCAGTTATAATTGCTTTATACTCGGCCTGATTGTTCGTTAGAGACTTCTCCTTGAATATGCGTATCGTTTTATCCTCAGTCACATAACAGTAGTAGCCTTCTCTTCCGGAGCCGTCAACGTAAACCCTTAGAAAGTTCATGGAGAAATGTTAAGGCCTATCGAACAGTTTTAAACGTTTTTGGGATATTATCGGTTTTTATGGTTCAAACCTTCTCCAGCAGGATCCTTGCGTCAACCACGCTCGCTCCCCTATCGTAGGCCATTATAGGGTTAAGATCCATCTGGTTTATCTCAGGCAGATCCATAAGTAGGTTAGATGCAGCCAACAGTATCTTGACGATCGCAGTCTCATCCACTGGAGGTTTTCCTCTGTATCCTTTCAGAATAGGATATGACTTTATCTCAGATATCATTGTTTTGGCTTCAAACTCATCTATAGGGGCTACTCGGAAAGTGACGTCCTTGAGGATCTCGACGAATACGCCGCCGAGACCGAACATCAGGGTTTGTCCAAACTGAGGGTCTTTCAAGCCTCCCACTATAACCTCTGTGCCTTGGGGAGCCATCTTCTGGACGAGTATGCCCTTAATATCCGCATCGCTTTTGTATTTTCTTGCATTCTTTATTATCCTGTCATATGCGCTCTTTACCTCTTCTGTATTGTTGAGGCCAACCATTACGCCTCCAGCCTCTGTCTTATGGAGAATGTCTGGTGAAACTATTTTCAGAACAACTGGGTATCCAAACTTCTCAGCAGCTTCCACAGCGTCATCTTTTTTCGTAGCGACATAGAATTCTGGGGTTGGGATGCCGTAGTCCATACATATTGCTTTTGCCTCAGGCTCTAGAAGATTCATTCTTCCCTCATCCATAGCTCTCTCAATTATCTCTTTAGATCTCTTACCCATATTTTGTTCAGCCCATCCTTATACTGTCGATTCTTATTCTCCCTTCAATATATCAGGTTGCATACAGGTAATGTCAGTGTTTAAACGTTTCCACCATACTTGAGGAGATTCACACTTAAGGTTTTCTCAGGATAATGAAGGGCAGGTCTCTGCAGAGGACCTGTTACGGTCGGAGTTCTTCTCCGCCTGTAAGGATCCTGGTGAGGGCTGCGTTCAAGTCTATGAACCCTTCGTTAGTCTTTGATGATACAGGGATCAGTTTGAAGTTTAGGTGTGCCCTCGATATTGCTCTAGCCAGATCCCTACTCACAAGTGAAGCCGTCTTTGATTGAATTTTATCCAAAGTTTCAATAAGCCTCTGCGGGTTCGTCCATCCCGTTATCTCATCTATACTGGCTTCTTCGAGGAGGTCGATCTTTGTGAGGGCATAGACTTGTGGTTGGAGGAGCCTAATGTAAACAGTGGCCGCCAGATACATGTTGGAGACATAGTTTAGGGGTTTAGAGGAGAATGGTCCGTCGAACAGATATACTACTGCTTTTGGACATTCAGCGATTGATCTCGTTATGAATGGCCCGCTCTCCCTGAGGGCGAATAGCTCTATCTGTCCAGGTGTATCTACAAGGACTATGTCTGGACCTACCTCTTCTATGCTTTCACGTACTTCTTCTATGTTGTCGCCTATGAGGTCTGCTGCAAGGATGAGGCCTCCGTTGGGTCCAAGTTGATACTCCTCCATTATAGCCTCTAGACTTATGTAGTCCCGAATATCTATGTCTGGGGTGTACGGTAGGTTTGTGACCCCTGGGTCAAGATTCACGGTTAGGCTGTTCTGCTCGTTGAGTTTAAGCCATTCATGGAATGCTCCTGTGAGAGAAGACTTTCCTGAGCCTGCCATTCCCACGATGAATATGATGTTCACAGCCCATCCTCTAACATTCGGATGGTTTGCTACAGCTCCTCTCTTTTCTGGCCGTTTCACCTTTTAGAAGTTTACTAATCAGAGTGACGGCTTTTGAAACCTTTCTCTTAGCATCTCTTGCACTAGATGATCTTGATGAGAAATGTAGTTCAATCGAACCACCCCTCCTTCCTTCACCAACCCTGACATGGGATTTCACATATACATCTGGATACTTATTTACAATTATATCTAGCAGGGGAGCTATCTGTGATTCGAGGAATCCTGAGACGGGCATGGTCTCCTCATGAAGATAGACTCTCCCAACCATCCTCCTCAATTCTCCAGCTATGCTCTCTTCAAATATAGCCTTGAGCTCTTCAGGAACGCCTGGAAGGATGATGAACTTCACACCCTTCTCAGTCAAAGAGATGGCAGGTGCTGTTCCAACAGGGTTTTTTATAGGCTTGGATCCTGAGGGCAAGGTGGCCATCTTCATTCTTGGTGGGGTCAACTCAAGTCTCTCCTTCCCCAATATCTTTTCATACCTTGACTTTACCATCCTCAAAGCTTCTTTATTGATTTTCAACGGCCTCCGGAAGGCTTGGGAGAATGCTTGGAGGGTCTTATCGTCATATGTTGGACCGAGCCCCCCACAAGTTATAATGAGGTTGGGTTTCCTCCTAAGCGACTCTCTGAGTACGTCTATAATGGTATTCAGCCTGTCACCTACCGTTACGACCCTCTCCACCTCACCTCCGAGCCTCGTTATCCTCTCAGAGAGCCAGTGAGCATTCGTATTCAATGTCTTCCCTGTGAGCAGTTCATTGCCGATGCATATGATTTCGACTTTGCAATTCAATCTTGTAAGACCCTTTCATCATCAATCCTTCTTTGAGAGCCACCACTTCAAATATTCTTTCTGCCTCTTCTTCCTCAAGTCGTCGAGGGTACTGGTCTGCCTGGCGATCATCCTCTCCCTCTCCTCCATCAACTGCTGGTAGGTGAGGGTTAATCCGCAGCTCTTGCAAATGTACTGTTTAGAGGCTGGATCGTAGATTAGCTCTCCCCCGCATTCAGGACAGTAATTTAACATAACCTCAGCACGTCTCTCGAGTCGACATATTCAAGATCTCATCTAATCAATATAAAATTTTTAGAGTGTTTTGAGATTGTTTATTCCATGGTGGCTGGTATATAATAGTATTCACCAAGATCTTTCTGTGTTCTATCTAGTTTGCTTCCTGCCTTGTTCACCCTAGGCCTCCCTGTCTCCGGATCCCTTCTAAAAGTCAAACCCATCATTGAAAGGAACAGGTTCATGCCGTCCCTCAACGGTAAGGGTTTTCCAGCAACGCCGTAAACTCCCGGTTCGCCTCGGAAGACCATAAGGCGATCGGCGATGAAGTCCTGGGCCACTATGTCGTGTTCCACAACGAATATGAAGGCTTCATGCTCCTCAGCAATTCTTCTGATTACCTTCGCCACTGCAAGCCTCTCCTCAACATCAAGGTAAGCGCTTGGCTCATCGAGTAGATAGGCTTGAGCCTTCCTCGATAAGCATGCAGCAACCGCTACTCTCTGGAGTTCTCCTCCACTGAGGTCTTTTATGTTTCTGTCAAGAATCTTTGTTAAGCTTAAGGGTTTGATTATCTCCGCCTCAACCGTCTCAGGTTTGAAGGTTTGAGATGAGACTTTTGATAGCAATGTGCGCACATCGCCTCGATACTCTGTAGAGATGTATTGTGGCTTATAGCTGATGGTACATCCTGAGATGGGAGCCTCACCGTTCAAACCTGCTAGAAATTTGATGAATGTTGTCTTTCCAATGCCGTTCGGACCTAGTATGCCAACGACCTCACCCTGACCTATCTCTCCAGGCTCAACCTTCAGTGTGAATGAACCTTTACGTATCGTGGTTTGGCTCCACATGATCTTGAGGCCACCATCCGCCTTCACCTCCCTGGGCGGTTTGAAGTGGAACCTTATGGGTTCAGGCCTGAACCTCATATTCTCGTCGGCGATGAAGCCGTTCAGATACGTATTCAAGCCTGGGCCTAAGCCGTGTACATGTGAGACTATCCCATATACCCCTGGCTCCCCGTAAATCAAGCATACCCTGTCTGATAGATAGTCGAGCATGGCCAAGTCATGTTCAGCAACGACCACAGCCACGTCTTCTTTGACCAGCCCTCTGACAGTTCTTGAAGCCCTTATTCTTTGGTAGACATCTAGGTGGCTTGATGGCTCATCGAATATGTAGACGTCTGCATCTCGGCATGCAGTCGAGGCTATGGCAACCCTTTGGAGTTCACCCCCACTGAGGACATCGACTCGCCTATTCAAAATCTCCTTCAGCTGCAAATCCTCAACATATCTCTCCATCTCTCCCTTCTCATCAGCCTCCTCAAGGAGCTCCTCGACCCTCCTCCCCTTGGCCAAGCCAGGTATCATATCCACATATTGAGGTTTTACTGAGATCTTCAGCCTTCCAGCAGAGAGTCTTTCAAAGTAGGCTTGCAACGTTGAGCCTCTGAAACTTCTGAATATAGTTGGCCAGTCCGGCGGTTGGGTGAAGTTTCCTAGGTTAGGTCTTAGTTCACCGGAGAGGATTCGTAAGGCGGTTGTCTTACCTGTTCCGTTTCTTCCAAGAAGGCCTGTAACCTTTCCGGCCTGGGGTGTCGGCAACCGGTAGAGTTTGAAATGGTTATATCCGTATCTGTGGCTGCATTCTCCCTCGAGCTCCTCGGGAACGTTTACTATGGTTATAGCTTTGAATGGACATTTTCTCACACATATACCGCAGCCTGTGCATAGAGGTTCGGTGATTATGGGTTTCCCATCAGACTCATCGATCCTTATGGTTTCAACCCTACTCCTCACCTTAGGACAGAACTTTACACACGGAACCCCGCAGTCTTGGGGTTTACATATATCTCTATCTAGTACGGCTATTCTACCCATAACGACCCTCTGAATAAGGAATTAGAAAAAATGTGATGTGGATGTGTTAGTGGAAAGAGGCTTTTGAGGTTGGCGTCACCACTCCTCTTCTTCCCAACCTTCTTCCTCGCCCCACTCTTCCTCCTCGCCGCCCTCTTCCTCGTTCCATTCCAATCTTTTACTGTTCAAAGATGTGACTCTCCAAACTGAGATTTTATTTGCGTAGATAGGGATCCTTTTTAAGGTTTGTGGTCCCATAACGTTGGAAAGACAGCATCTAGAGTATCAAGCCAGACTGTCTGGAATTGGGGAATAATATGTTTGAATGGGAATACGCTCCATAAGGGATTTCACATTAATATGGTCGCAACCTAATTTTCTGTCGATGCTGACATTCTAGGATAATGACCCTGAGAGTCAAATTCAGATTATAGAAGATTTAAAATATCTTCAAGATTCTTCAAAATTTTATTAGGTTTAGGCTCAGATGGTTGACCCTCAACCCCCCCGCGAGATATAACATAACATTTCATACCAACCTGTTTTGAACCGGCGACATCATGTTTTATTGAGTCACCTACAAATAACGCATCCTCCGGCTTAAGAGACATCTCCCTCAAAGCATAGTGGAAAATCCCTGGATAGGGCTTTCTGACGCCAAAATCGGCTGAGGTAACGGTAACCTCGAAGAATCTGTCCATACGTAGACGTCTGAGGATCCTTCTAGTAACCTCTGTCGAGGATGTATTTGTAACCGCTCCCAAACGGTATCTGCCTTCTAACCCTTCAAGAGTTGGAAGAGTGTCATGGTAAAGGGTGGCAGACCTCACCCTCGCATCTATGATGGAGGCTTCGAAGATGTTCAGAAGCTCATCATTCACCTCTCCAAATAGTTTGTAGATGAAACTGGCCAACCAGAATCTCATAGGGAATTCAACCATCAAACTCTCCCTTAATGTGTTGAGAAACTCGTAATGGTTCCAGTAGTCTCTTATAAGCGCCTCCTCAGAGACACAATAGCCCAAGGAGCGGATCTGCCCAGTCAGAGATCTCAAGGCCCTCTCGTCGACGGCCTTATCATCCACCTCCATCGCTATCAGGGTTCCACCAAGATCGAACAGTACCGCCTTGTACAGAAGACCACCAACCATACCAGATACTTTACATCGATCAAAGCCAATTGCAAGCCTTCATGGGAATAAGTCTTATCCTACGATTGGGAATATATGCAAGTGAATTATCAAGAATTTAACTAGTGGCGGCTGCACGTGGAATGTCCAATCTCAATGTTGAAATAATATCTGTTGGCAATGAGCTGTGCCTAGGCAGGGTCCAAGATACAAACTCTTTCTGGCTAGCTGATAAGGTCACCAGGATCGGAGGCACCGTCACCAGGATAACATGTGTAAGAGACGATGAGGAAGAGATATGTAAGGTTCTTGAGGAGTCTCTGGCGAGGAGGCCAAGATTCATATTAATGACAGGAGGTTTGGGTCCAACCCGAGACGACAAGACAATAGAGGCCATATCGAGGCTGACAAAAAAGCAGAACGTTATAGATGAGGCCACCATAACAAAAACCTCTGAGCGCAAGGGAATTCCGAAGGGGAAGTTGCCACCGCATTACAAGAGGATGGCTAGAACAATCTCAGGAGCCGAAGCATATCTGAACCCAGTCGGCGTCTCACCGACAACAGTGTTGGAGATGGAGAGAACAACGATAGTCGCCATGCCAGGTCCGCCAAGGGAAGTCCAAGCAATATTCGAGGCCTACATATCAGGTATGATAGCTGCAGAGTCTAAACATAGAAGTTATTCAAGGAGGATCGTAGTGGATATGGTTGAGTCTGAAGCTGAGCCCCTAATAAATCAGGTTATGAGTGAAATCGCAGACATATACATGAAGCCTTTGATAAGCCAGTACACAGAGAATGGGCTGTTGCCAGTCGAGATAGTTGCCTTCGGCGAGGATGAAGACTCATGCAGAATAACTGTTGAAGAGGCCATTAGACTCTTGAAGGGGCTGGCATCTACAAAAGGTGGGAGAGTAGAGGAACAGGAGACGCCTCCAAAAATTCGAGGTGAAATTGATGATCACCAGCATAGAGGAGCATAGGAAGATTTTACTGGTTGAGGGGTTGACCTCAAACGGAATGGTTGAATACGAATCTTTGGCTGGGAGGTTGAGGAAAGTTGCTCCAAGAAGCACAGTCCAACTTATGGATGGTGAAAAGATACTCGGCTACGACCATGTACTATTCGCTGTACTGAATGCTCTGAACGCTAGGCAGAGGGGGAAAACCGTTAGTGGGGACCTAGCTTTGGAGATTCTTGTCTACACCTCGGCCCAACGCCAAATAAGGAGGGCACTCTCAGAGATTGGATTGAAGCCAGAATCAAGAAATCTAATACTTGTAGCGGTCTCAGACAGTGTGGAGGAACTTGAGAATATCATAAGGGAGGTCGGCCAGATTGAGGGGCTAAGGATTGACAGCTCATTCCTAGAATCCTGGAGTGAAGATAAGCTGGATGTTGTGAAGAGAACATTTGAGATATCTGATTCTGAGCTCGAAGCCATTCGAATCGCCGACACTTCAAAAATGTATATTGCTGAGAAACTGGTGATTGAGAGGATGGCCATCCTCTCAGTTAACGTGTAAGATTATTCTTCTCCTTAGCAACTGACAATATATCTCCAGGGGTTATCACGGATAGACCTGCAAAATTTGAGATAACCTCAACGAGAACTATCTTATCAGGATTCTCCAAGTCAACCCTCCTATCTATCTTCGAGGCAACCACATCTATTATATCCCTTGAACTGATATCGCTATGTCTCTTCCTCACCGTAACCCTGTAAGATTCTTCTGGACCTATCCTCCCAGCCAACTCCTGAGATAATATTCCTATCTCAGAGAGGTCTGCCCTGACAAGCCTCTCTACAGGAGTTATCTTCAAGATATAGCGAAACTCCCATGGACGCTCCCTCATTATCTCCCTGAGCTTAGACAGGGCATGTAAAGGATTCAGAGATGTCAACGCAACGACGAGTCCCACAACCGGGGTTAGACTAACCTCAGGATTCTTATCCCCAGCCTCATTGAGAAGATACCAAACCTCCCTAGACGCGTTCCTCTCGTTCCTCCTAGATGTTGAAACTACCAGATTGAACCTTTCAAGCATATTCTGAAACCTTGACCGTGAATTGAGTAACTTCACATATATAGATGTCGAGTCTAACCCTTGGAATTGAGACGGGCTGACCTGAATCCTATTTACAGGCTACAATCCTGCTATGAAGCGGCAAATGAGAAGGATAGCAAGCCCGAATGTTACTGGAATTGGAAGGCCTGGGATGCAATACGTAGATTCTAATATTCGAATATCAAGATATGTTCCGAACAATATTCCGGATGAGACCATTACGTAGGTGATGGGGCCAAAACTTGAGAATGCCATGGAGGCCAACATTGAGTAGAAGACCATGTCACCTACACCGACAGTCAAATCCCCAACATTGAAGACTGCGCCTGTCAGGTCTTCCAAGGCTTGGTTCCGAGCCAATTTACCTACTGGACCCTTATAGACAGATATGAGGTCGTAAAAAGCCAGAGCCCCAAGAAAAACAACAGCCGACAAGAATGGGATAACAGTTGCCAGGAATGCCCCTGTCATTGAGCCTATTGAAGCCAATGAGATGGCGCGTGTTAAACCTCTACATCGATAAACAGCCGATATGAGAATTACAGTCAAGAATGTTGAGGTTAAGGCCATTATCAACCATGCATAACCGAACATTCGACTCGACTCAACATACTTCGATGCAAACCATGAAGTTATGAGAAATGTTGAAAAGACCAGAGAGACCCTTATTAAATATCTGACGATATTGATCAGACCCATCTTAACCAAGAGATAGATGACGGTCGCTATCGCAAATAAGGGGGCCAAGAAAATTATAGAATTCAATGATGCTCCAGCGATAGTTTCAGGAAATACTGTTAAGACTTCATCGCTCTTGCCAAAAAAATTCAGGTAGGTCGATAGGAACCCGGCAAGGATCAATGTCCAGATCTGCGGTATGATATGGCCGAAACCTGCTCTGAAACCTGGATCTTCACCTTTCAAACCTGAAGTTTCCCCTTACACTCATTACAGAACCTCTCCCCCTTAATATCGGTTTCAAAAACACTGTTGGAGAAGCTCATCACACAAAACCTTCTGGAACAGTGGGTTAACCCAAAGGTGTGGCCTAGTTCATGTATAGCCTCCTTGGCGACCCTACTCTCTATGGTAGCCCCAAAAATTGTGGGCGTAGATTCTAACCTGTAGGTTGAGATAACTGCAGCTGCTCCTGTATACAAGGCCTCTCCAAATACGAAGTTCAAACCTGGGACGTAAAGGTCCAGCTCCGTCACTCCAAGAACCATCTCTCCAGTAACACGGTTGAGTCCAAGCAGAGCCTTCAAGATCGCTGTCGAAAGGTATTGCCTCCTAGCCGGGTTATAGGCGAACTTTACAGAATGTAGGGGCTCTGAGAGATAGGTCTCAGCCTCCAAGTCGGAATCCTTGAGATATCTCAAAAGGAAGTCTCTCACCCATCCGGATGGGTTTCCGACGGGTACTATTCTTACTTTACACCTCATACCTCGAATTCTTCACCTGGCCTCGGTGCACAAGCCTCCAGACCAAGCTCCTTCGAAGCCCAACTTGCAAGTTTGACACAGTTTGTCTCTGCCCCGTGAATTGTAAATACTTTCGTCTTACTGTCAAGTCTCGAAAGGAGATCTTGGAGGTCACTCCTACCACCGTGAGATGTGAAGTCGAACTTTTCAACCTCAGAATCTACCTTCCTCGACTTCCCATGCAGAACAAACCTTCTCTTCTCAAGCAGAATGCTGCCTGGGGTTCCTGGTATCTGGAAACTTACTAAGAAGATGGCGTTATCCTTCTTCTTAGCTATCTCCTCCATATAGAATACAGCCGCTCCTCCCTTCAACATTCCAGCTGGAGATATTATTACAGACGGCGTTCTAACAGCCCTCCTCCTCTCACTCCATGTTCCAATCCACTTGGTATGTTTAACCGCTTTCTTAAACAGGTCCTCATCCCTTAGAGAGTTTGAATGGTTGAGCAGAATCTCAGTTGCGTCTAAAGCCATACCGTCCATGAAGACTGGATACTTGAAGTCGTAGGCCGCCAGGACAGTAGCGATCTCCTGAGACCTGCCCACACCGAAAGCAGGAACAAGAACGACACCGCCCCTCTCCACAACTTCTCGGCACCTTGCAACAAACTCCCTCTCGACAACATATCTCTCAGGGTGATCCTCATTCGCATATGTGGACTCAGTTATGATCACGTCGAGGTCATCGAAATCTTGATCTGCAGGTCCGAGGGTCTTGGTCTCTTTCGAATTGAAGTCTCCAGTGTGGAGAAGACGTTTCCCTTCTGCTTCGATCAGTATCTCGCTGCTCCCAGGAATATGCCCAGCGTTTAGGAGTGTGACCTTAACCCCTGAGATTTCAAACTCTTTCCGGTAAGGTATTGCGACACAGTTCTCAAGCATAGCCTCCAAATCAACATACTCGTAGGGGAGGAAGTAGCCGCTGAGATGTATGAAGTCCTTTATAAGTAGTCGAGTAAACTCGAAGGTTGGTTCAACCCCATATAGGGGGAGACGTCTCCTGAGATAGAAGAGGGGCAGCAGACCACTGTGGTCAAGATGGGCGTGGGACAGAATTATCCCATCTAAATCTTTTGGAGAGATATGGGCTGGAAATCCGACTGCGTCATTTAGGATCACACCGTAGTCGAGCAGCAATCTTGTATGGTTCAGCTCGACGGCTACGGCTGATCTCCCAACCTCCCTGCATCCTCCGAGGAATCTAATATTCAAGTTCTCCACTTTACGATTATTTTTAGTCGACTTCTACCCTACGAACCATCTATTAAATCGAATCCTAAGGAACCCCACTAGGACATCCCTCTTTGCAAGCGATGGCTGATAAGTTTTGCCTCGAGGTGCCGCCAGAAACCCTTTAATCGTGGAGTTACCCTTCATGGAAGAGGTTAACATAGAACCGGTCGTCAAATTGACAGTCAACATAAATGTTCATAGAGGAAGCTATAGAAATGCAACCCTGATCACAGGCTTTCACGGCATAGGGGAGACGGGTTACATAGCGACCTCGTTCCTTGTCCAAGCCCTGAAGGCCAAGAGGATAGGCTTCATTGAGGTAGACCACCCCCCGCCATTCGTCAACTCAACACCTGAAGGAATAGTCACCCCATTCGAGATCTATAGAAAGAGTAAACTGATCATTGTTAAGTTGGAGTTCTCTCCACATAAGAGCGAGGAGGCTGAGTTTGCAAGAGCCCTGTCGTCATGGGTTATCAAGGAGAGGTTTAAGGAAGCAATAATGGTGGGTGGGTTAGACTCAAGGTTCAAGACTGAGAACTCAAAGTTGAGGGTGGTGTCTACTAGAGCATTCAACAGCGGGGCCAGAGTTTTTGAAGGTCAGAGGTTGGAGGAGGAACTATTCGTCTACGGTCCCCTGGCGATAATGCTGAGTGAATTCGAGATACACGACTTTCCAGCCATAGCTATCCTTCCATACGCCTCATCTGTGAGGCCTGACCCAGCAGCCGCAGCAGTGGCTATAAGGAACATTTGTAAGATGTGTGATTTGAAGGTTGACGTTTCAGAGTTGGAGAGGGATGCTGAGGAGATCGAGGCTGAGATAGAGAAGAAGATGGAGCAGACACAAAAATCCTTCCAAGGAATGTTCGTGTAGTTTTACGGTGCTGATGATCTATACCTTCATGACCCTTATCAGATTCTCTATGGCTTCATCTCCCCAAGACTCCCCTTTATACTGAAAGACCGTTAACCTCCGACCGGCCTTAGCGCAGGCAGACTTAACTTTCGATAGGACTCTTCTAGCCCAATACTCATTCGAAACATATACTATGACCCTCTCATATCGGCGGTTCACCAAATATTGAAAGACCGTATCAGCGGTATCGAGTATAGAGATCTCGTCAGGCTGTCCATGCATCTCAGTCTGGGCTACTGGATACACATCACTCAGTTCAAATGGAACGACACCGTAAGGGATTGTGTAGAAGCACATCTCGAACCTTCTAGTAACGACTGCTTTCAACAATCTCTTAATGGGTCTGCTCGATGGGTAAGGCTTCGATGGGGGAGGTGGAAGTAACAGTAAATTTCTTGATTTTTCAGGCGGCGAATAATTTCTATTCACATTTCTCCTGAACCTTTCAACCTCAGGCCTCAACAGGTCGAGATGATCGAAGTAGAAGAGGCCCCTAATCTTCGATATGGGTGTATGGACTTCAAACATCTCATAATAATCCTTAAGCTGATGTATAGGCTCAAATAGTTTGGGGTGAACCCTCACCCTCTGGTTCAGATGTTCCCACAACCCACCCTCGACGATACTCTGCTTTACCATGTTAATCTCATCGAGGAGGACATTGAGATTGTGGATTGAGAGTCTCCTAGTCCTCTCTTCAACAGGGAGGTCCGATAGGTCTTTCACAGAAGTTTTTCTACAAACCTCGCATGAACACGGCAGATAGTGTAACTCATCCAATTTAAAGGTTCCATGGGGCGTCATATACCTGTTGTTTCTAGCGTAGATGTTGTAGGAGGCTGAGTCGAATAGATCACATCCAAGAGAAACAGCGAGGGCCAACATTGAAGGGTGGCCTGCACCGAAAAGGTGGAGGGGTTTTCTAGGTTCAATATTGGATTTGCATGTCAAAATCATTCTAGCAAGATCCTTGTACATATACTTCTCCATGACCTGTGTTGGACTGCCCAAGGCGATGATGGGGAAGCCTTTGCTTGACATCTCCCTTGCACATCTGGAGAGAAGATCTAAATGTAGGCCACCCTGAACAGGCCCAACCCATAAGATATCTCTCCTCCTAAAGATCCTCAGAGCCTGATCTGCCCTCTCCAAAGTTTCATTCACAGTCCTCTCGGCATGTCGCCTATTAGCGGTGAGGCCTGTTGGAACATCCAAGATAACAGCGATATCTGAATCTATCTTCTCCTCAAAATCAATTATCTCCTCTTGAGTCGCATCGATTCCGCCATGGACAAGTATCTGGTATGCACCTGAATCGGTAGCTACCACCCCTGGAAAATCTAATAGTCGATGTATCCTCATCCCAACATCTGGGCCGAAAAATTTGCGTGCCAAGTAAGCGTTAGTCATAACTGCTTTGAAACCCATACTCCACATTTCTTTGGGTGAGACAGGTTGATTAGCTGGGTGAATCACCGGAAAGATGCACGGTGTCTCTATAATCCCACTCTTTGTATGCAGCCTCCCAACCCTGCCCAGCAGGTCTTCATATGTAACTTCGAAGACATCTTCCTCAAACATATTATTCAACATATGTAAACCTCACACTGAAATACGCCTCTACATGTTCTGAACCTGCCGATTAACGATCCGGAAGCTTGTTAAGACAGATCTATTCTAATTATCGGCGGTGATGTATGATGCCTTACGTACAAGTCAATCTTTTGGAAGGTAGAAGTGAGGAGCAGATAGAGAGGTTGGTGGAAGCTATAACAGATGCTATCGTAAATATACTCGGGGTTCCAAAGGAAGTTGTATGGATAGAGTTTAATGAGATGCCTAAGAACAGGTTTGCGCAGGGTGGAGTCCTGAGGAGTAAGAGGCAACCCTGAATCATCATGCTCTATAGGAGGCTTGAAGCGGGGATTTCGAATGTGAGCATCGAAGTATTCTTTGAGAGGCCTGTGTTGAGGGAGCCGGTCCTGGTTGAGGGTCTGCCTGGGATAGGGTTCGTAGCCAACATCGTCGGTCTACATCTCGTCAAGGAGCTGAGGGCAAAGATGTTCTGTGAGATCCACTCTCCCTTCTTCCAAGCAGTTGCTTTCACGACCGGTAAGGGATATGTCAGACCGCCGGTGAATGAACTCTACTATGCAAAGACCGGTGCCGATATCGATCTGATTATTCTCTACGGCAACACTCAAGCCTCAACTGGGAGGGGGCAATATGAATTGTCGTCTAAGATTCTAGATATCGCAGAGATGAGCGGCTGCAGAACCATCATCACAGTCGGCGGTCTCAAAAGAAGCTCACCACCATCTACGCCGAGGGTCTTCTGCACAGCCACCGATAAAGAGACTCTAAAGAAGGTTGTGAGTCTTGGCGCGTCACCTTTCCAAGGTAGGGTTTACGGAGCTGCAGGGTTGCTTCTAGGGCTGGCGAGGCTTAGAGGATTGAGTGGCTACTGCATATTGGTTGAGACCCTGGGCCTATACCCTGACGCCTTAGCTGCAAAGGTTGCCCTAGGCTTCCTATCGAAGTCCCTAAGCCTATCCTTGGACCCCTCAAACCTTGATAGGGCGGTAGAGTCGACTAGGAGACTTTTAGGCATACCTTGCGAGGAGTCTCCCAAATATTGAGGCGGCTATGTTAAGTAGACTTCTCCCTCTGGCGCATGAACTCCTCATAGACCCTCTGAACCCTCTCGGCGGCTGGACCCCTACCCTCTATAACACCCTTCTCTGAGACCCTAATCTTATCCATCACCACTATGACACCCGCCTCATCGATTGTCTTCACCATCCTTGGGAATACCCTCTCAAGCCTCTCTGCCAAGCTGCGGATGTCGAATGGTGTCTCAAGGCCGTAGACCTCGAGAACAGCCCTCCCATTCAATATAACTCTGCTGATCTCTTGGCCTGACTCATCTTTGACATTGGCCAGACACATGCTCAAGGTGTTGGCGTCGACACCGTAGAGTGTTCCAGTATATGTCTTACCCATGGATGTTCGTACAGTTACAGGTTTCTGGACGAGTAGGGAGAGCTCCTCCCTAAATCTTCTCTCAGCGACCGACGACATTCAACCATAACCACCCAACCAATAATAGAAGCCCCTTTTTATCGTTTCGGCATACATCCAGCCTCGATATGTATTCACTTCGACCTCTCAAGTTTGAGTCTCGCAAGAACCCTCGATGCTACCCTTGGCGAGTAAGACCAATATAGGCTCTTAACTCTCCCCCACCCAAACTTGATAACTCTACCACAGTATGGGCATCTATGCGATTTAGCCGATGAACAAACAAGCCCTAATCCCCTACAATTTGGACACTCTATCACTCCATACCTTTTCTTTGGAGATTTCAGCATATACTTCATCCCATCTACCGAATCTTCATCCTTGGGGCTTGCGACTCTATATAATGAAGTATCTCCTCAAGTCCTCCTTCAACAAGCAATCTTTGGAGCCAGTCTATTTTGACCTCCCTCAACTTGATTCTACTATCCAATATTTTCAAGGCTAGTGACGCCACTTGAGCAGGATTCTTTTTCGATGTGTCGATCTCAACAGTTTTATCTGATTTGAAAGTTGAAAGAATATCGTAAAGACATGTGTCAAGCAGCTCAGCAGCAACATTATCTGCGATCTTTCTCTCAGGATAGCCCTTCCTCTTAAGCCTCAACCTCAGAATCTTCGGGTGACATCTCAGAACGTAGATTAATGACGGCTTAAATCCGTATATCTTAGGGATGAAGTGCCCCTCCAGAACAACATCGCAGGTCGAAGATTTTACAATCTTGCCAAGCCTCCTACTGAGACTCTCAGCATCTATTATATGCGAATGATCCTCTGCAGAGTAGCCTTTCGTCAAACCCTCCTCTAAAGCGACTTTTGCAACATCGACATGGATTCCATTAAGTTTTTCAGCTATAATCCTTGACACGGTGGTCTTGCCAACTCCAGGGGTTCCTGTGACCAATAAGAGTCTAGATAACTCAATCCACACTCCAGTACACATCATATTGATCGTATTGATAGGCAGCTTTCAAAGTAAATCTGTTTCTTTGGAGTTGAATGTCTACAAATATGTTTTATCAATTTTCGTAAGCATCGCCGGTTGTTCCTTGGTGCTCCGGGCGGGATTTGAACCCGCGATCAACGGCTCTGGGTTATCCCTCCCCGTCTTGAGGCTCGAAAGGCCGCTATGCTGTCGGCCTCTAACCTGTTAACCGGGCTACACCACCGGAGCACAGTATGAGAGGTGAAAACCTATCCTTTAAGCTCTTTCATGCCGGGCCTCAGCGGCTACAGTTCAACTATTAAATAAGTAAAGCTAATAGATTATTCTAAAACCTTGAAATTCTCCAGTCCAAGGCGCCCACTGAACTTCAACATCTTTAACAATAGCCCCTGGGGGGCCCCGCCGACAGAAATCTAAGATGTCGTCAACAGCATCCTTCTCACCTTCAAAGATAGCCTCTACACGGCCGTCTGGAAGGTTCCTAATCCATCCTGAGACTCCTAACCTCAAAGCATGTTTCCTAGTCTCATGCCTGAAGAATACCCCTTGAACATGGCCGCTGACATATATGTGAGCCCTCACCTTCAATCAATGTCAACCCCATCAAAGCCGCATCTTCAATTAACATTCAACGTGGAGAGACTCCTCGAAAGGTTTAATATGGTAAACCAGACCGATATGAACATTCCTTAAAGCTTTGGGTTGGAACTTAATATGCGGAGGCTGAGAAGTAGAGAGGTCATCGAAGGTGTGGATAGGTGTGTCCACAGGGCGCTCTTCAAATGTTCAGGTTTCACAGATGAGGATCTCAGTAAGCCTCTGGTTGCGGTTGTAAATTCATGGAATGAACTCGTTCCAGGGCATATCCACCTCAACATCCTAAGTCAACACGTCAAGAGGGGTATCCTCGAAGCTCAGGGTACACCTATCGAGTTTAACACAATAGCCCTATGTGACGGAATAGCCCAAGGCCACGAAGGTTTGAAGATGTCTCTGCCGAGCAGAGAGTTGATAGCCGACTCGATAGAGGTTATGATTCAAGGACACCTCTTCGACGCCATGGTATGCCTTACCACATGCGACAAGATAAATCCAGGAATGTTGATGGCAGCTGCTAGACTGGACATTCCAACCATCATAGCCCCTGGTGGAGCAATGTATCCTGCATGTCCGACTTGGGGTTACTATAAGGGTCAGAAGATCACTGTCGGACAACTCTTCGAGGTTCCTGGGCTACTCCAGGCGGGGAAGATAACGGCTGAGGAGGCTGAGTATCTTGAGAATATCACATTGACAGGTCCAGGGGCTTGTGGAGGCCTATACACCGCGACGACGACACAAGCCTTGATAGAGGCTCTTGGTATGACACTACCATACATGGGGACGACACCTGCATCAGACTCGGCGAAGACGAGACTTTGCCACGAGATAGGTAGGCAGATAATGAGTTTGATAGAGGATGATGTGAGGCCGAGCTTGATAATGACTGAGGAGGCCTTCGAAAATGCCATCACGGTAGATATGGCTCTTGGAGGCTCAACGAACACAATACTCCATCTCAAGGCTGTGGCGAATGAGCTTGGAATAGATCTA
>JAGTQO010000002.1:11301-30161 GCA_018396565.1 Candidatus Bathyarchaeota archaeon | reverse complement strand
GTGTACCCTGAGCTTCGAGGAGACCTGATAAAGAGAGACCTAAAGACAGTCAGCGGGAAGACGGTTGGTGAGATAGTCGATGAGGCGAAGGTCCACGATACTGAGGTGATCAGACCGAGGTCCAACCCGATCCATACTGAAGGGGGGCTTGCAATTCTGAGGGGGAGCCTCGCACCAAATGGGGCTGTTCTAAAGATAGCAGCGGTTACACCGAAGATGTGGAGGTTCAAGGGTCCTGCGAAAGTCTTCAACAGTGAGGAGGAAGTCACATCAGCCCTGAGGAACCGTTTGATAGAGCCTGGAGACTTTATAATAATCAGGTATGAGGGTCCTAAAGGTGGACCTGGCATGCGTGAGATGTTGATGGCTACAGCGATGATATCTGGGATGGGCCTTGGAGAGTGTGTCGCCTTGGCGACTGACGGAAGATTCTCAGGGGCAACCAGGGGCCCATGCATAGGTCATGTCTCACCTGAGGCCATGGAAGGAGGACCCATAGCCATAGTTCAGAATGGCGACCCAATATCGATGGATATAGAGAAGAGAAGACTAGACCTTGAAGTCTCAAAGGATGAGGTGGGGAGACGTTTAAGGTCTTGGAAGCCACCTGAAACAAAGGTTAAGAAGGGATACTTGCGCAGGTACTGTCGACTTGTAACCTCAGCCGATAAGGGAGCTGTCTTCAAGAATCTCTAGACAAGAGATGGTGGAACATGATCTCAGGATTAAACTCAGCTAGTATCTCTGCAACCTTAGGATATATTATAAACCTCTCAACCTCAGCATCGGCGGCGACCAGCCCTTCTATTATTCTAGAGGGTGTATCAAGCAAATTCTTTTATTCTCCACATATGGGGGGATGAGGTTATCAAAGCTGCGTGGCAACACTACATCTTCATTGGTCAGACTTCTCAAGGCCTTGAGTTGAACAGAACATGGAAACCTCAGAGTATCCTCGCATAGTTTCTACTGTAACAAGATCCCTTTTACCTCAAGGATAAAGGTCAGGTTAGGGTGAACCTTTCCCAATGAGGTTTGAGAAGAGGCTCCTGACCTATTGCATGCCCACCAGCACTCAACCTACTTGGCTATAACTATATTCGATCGGTTATTGTGGACATGATGGTAATATGCTATCTTCAACCCGATAGTCCTAAAGATACATCTTACTGGGTATGTTTCACTTGGTGAATTTGGTCATCTTGGTTCCACATTGTGGACAGTTGGCTTTCAGGATCGGCCTCCCCTTAGCTGTAGTCTCCTTACTTACTGCACTGTCGTCGAGAGTAACTTTCTTCTTACACTTAACGCAAAACATCTCAACCAAACTTGTTTCCCTCTGTCTGTGGATTGAAGGAGCCTACGTTATAAGCCTATTGATAGTGCAGGAAAATAGACTTGCCATATGAAAAAATTAGTGTTGAATATTCTCTGGGCAGACGGTTCGTCGCGACCTTTATGTAACAGCTGGCACCAACGTAAAGCGGATTCAGCAGTTTCGCACATATCATCTAGAAATATTGCGGAGGATCTATTGTGGATCCGAGAGTCACCAAGCATGCAGAAATAATCGTAGATTACTCAACAAGGATCAAAAAGGGTGACAACGTCCTTATCCAGATAGGCGATCAAGGCCTAGACCTTGCGGTCGAGATCCTGAGACAAGCATCGAGGAGGGGCGCATCCTGTTTAATCACCTCACAGCCTGTGGATGCGGCTGAGGCATATTACAAGAACACACCTAAGGAGTATCTGAAGATCTTTCCCAAACACATATACTCACTAGTAAAGGCGTCAGATGTGATCATCTCGATCAGGGGCGAGGCGAACACTAGGAGTCTCTCAGGGATTGAGCCTAGCAGGCTGAGTCTCAGGTCTGCAACCATCAAGAAGATACAGGAAGAGAGAATGAGGAAGAGGTGGTGCCTCACACAGCATCCAACATCCGCCTACGCCCAAGAAGCCGACATGTCCTACAGTGATTACTGCGACTTCGTATACTCAGCCATCCTCATGGACTGGAAGAGGGAAGCAAAGAAACTAGCCATCCTCAAGAGGTTCCTTGATAAGTCGAGAGAGATCAAGCTGGAGGGTGAGGGGACAGATCTCACCATGAAAGTCAACGGCAGGGTCTTCGTCATAGACGAAGCTAAACATAATCTTCCAGGAGGAGAGATCTTCACAGCTCCTATCGAAGAATCGGTAGACGGGAAGATCTACTTCGACCTTCCAGCCATACATTCAGGAAAGGAGGTTAAGGACATAGAGTTGGAATTCAGGGGTGGAAGGATAGTTTCATACAGAGCATCGAAGAACATTGAGTTCTTGGAGGCAATGATAAAGACCGACCCTGGAGCGGCTAGAGTCGGGGAGTTTGGAATTGGAACAAACATGAGAATAAACAGGTTCACACGAAACATTCTCTTCGACGAGAAGATAGGGGGAACAATACATTTAGCAGTAGGTAGAGCTTACAAGGAGTGCCGGGGGAGGAACCTAAGCGCCATACACTGGGACATGATAAAGACCATGAAGCCCGGTAGGATAGTAGTTGACGGGGAAGCCATACAGGAGGATGGAAGATTCATCTGGGATAGAATCTCAAGAGTCCCGAGACCTGAACGTCATAGCAAATAGGAATGAGTTAATATAAACCTTTGACCGACGAAAGTCAATTGAGTGTAACGAGAGATTATATACCGTTTCAGCCTTGAACTCGAGTCCTTCCTCACTTGCCTGGAATGACATATAGATACAGGGATCTGGTGTCCATATCTAAAATCTTGGTTGGTGTCCATCCTGGAATTTTGAAGCAGAAAGAGACGACTCGGGCTCCAGGCCTCAACTCCTTCTGAAGTTTCGGAGCAACCTTCTCATTCGCAGTCGTAGTCAGGTATAATGTGACAACATCCGCAGGCGTTATATCTGCTTGCATGAGGTCCCCATGTATGACCTTTACTGAGCCTGTGAGGTTTAGCTCCTCAATTTTTCTCTTGGTCTGCCTGACCAGATCTTCTCTCAACTCGATGCCGACTGCCCTTGCACCAAACTCTTTGGCAGCCATGATTATTATTCGACCGTCCCCTGAGCCGAGATCATATAGACATTCACCTCTTTTCAATTCGGCGAGTTCAAGCATCTTCCTCACAGCCTCCTCTGAGCTCGGAACATGAGGAGCTAAGGATGACAAACTCCACACCACCTACATGCGATTTTCTAGATCGACTGAAGAAGAATATCTCCTCAAATATCAATATATAAACAGGTCGGTTTGATAGTTGGATTTTGAGGCTGGTTTTGTATGGGGGTCATAGGCCCCTTCGATCCATGGTCGAGCAAGATGTGTACATGCCCAAAGAAGTATAGTCTCTCACCTTACACAGGATGCTCCCACCGGTGCCTGTACTGCTACATAACATCCTATATTTCAAATCCATTCGAGGCGAGGCCGAAGAAGGAGTTTCTCAAGAGATTGACGTATGAATTAGAAAGAATAGATAGGAGAGTCCCCATATGCATGGCGAGCAGCTCAGATCCATACGTCCACATCGAGAGCAAGCTCGGCCTGACGAGAAATACAATAAGGCTTCTAAAAGAATACTCAGCCAGGTTCTTGGTAGTTACCAAGTCAGACCTTATCACGAGGGATATAGATATCCTCAAAACATCTATGGCCGCTGCGAGCATAACGATAACGACATTGGACGATCATCATTCCAAGATCTTGGAACCAGCTGCACCGAAACCTGTAAAGAGGTTGAAAGCGATAGAGATGCTTTCTCAACATGGAATACCATGCAGCGCCCGCATAGACCCAATCATCCCAGGACTGAACAGTGACGATAAATCTCTATCTGACTTGGTGCGGAGACTAGCTGAGGCAGGTGCAAGACATGTAACCGCCTCAACCTATAAGGCGAGGGAAGACAGTTTCAGGCGACTCACCCAAACCTTCCCAAAATTAGAGAAATCGCTATATGAATTATACTATAAGAAGGGGAGCAGGATCGGTAGGGCACTCTACCTACCAATGAATCTCAGGCTCAAATTGATCCTTAAGGTAAAAACCGAGGTCGAGAAGCATGGAATGAGTTTCGCATCCTGTAGGGAAGGGTTAAGCCGCCTGCAAAGTTCAGAATCATGCGATTCAACCCACATGATCCCGAATAAAACCAGCTCGATAAAACGTTCATACCTACTATGATCTATACCGCTTTCGAATAGCCCCTTGCTACCGCTTGTTTCTATCCACCACCGTGACTAAATAATCATTCTAGCCCAGGTGGTGGATGATCTTATGTGAGTTCAAAGATATCTGGGTCGCCTTAGGAGATTCTTGTTAATAGATACTGGGGAGTCTCAATTGTCTCTTGCTTGCTGCTTGTGTAACGATGTTACTCTAGGCAGGGCAAGGAGGGCCATGTATGCTCCAA
This sequence comes from Candidatus Bathyarchaeota archaeon, assembly GCA_018396565.1. Taxonomy (GTDB): domain Archaea; phylum Thermoproteota; class Bathyarchaeia; order 40CM-2-53-6; family RBG-13-38-9; genus DTMT01. Next base: position 25,728 of record JAGTQO010000002.1, on the reverse strand, counting down.
ATGAGCTAAAAAACATATTCTTAACGATTGACAGTATAAAAAAAGGAGCCAGAGCCGTGAGCGCTAAAAGCCCGAGAGCATATAATCTGAAGAGGAGATAAGGAAGCAGCGACACCATTCCTGAAGAAGCCGCGATGAATATGATTAGGCAACTGAGTCTGGGGTCTTGATGTTTAAGAGTGTTGAGCCTTAGGCCGAAGAATAACCCATCGAACAATACTCCAGCACACATATATCCTAACCCTACGAGCATACCTTCAAGAGTCGAGACCCTAATTATGCGAGTACCTATAGAGGCTACTATGGCCATAATTGATACCATTCCAAACCTTCCCAGGAGAGATGCTGTAACAACCATCAGAAACCATCCTATTACATGATTAACTGCGCCATGCATACTTACTGGTCCGATGGAGAATCTTCCAATCAATGGCCCCAAGGCTATTTGGGCCGCGATCCAAATAGATGACGACACAGCTATGAAAGCCAATTCCTGGCCAGTAAGACGGGTATTGAACATGGCCCTTCACAATCTGCTTGGCCACACCATCTAATGGTCATTGTAGATGGAGAAGATTTCCGAAGAATAGCCATGCTACACCGTATGCCAATAAAAGGTTGAATATCGTAGCAAGGAGAAAAACAAGTAAAGGCTTCCCACCTAAGATTCTGAGCTCCTTTAAGTTGAAACTTAACCGTGTCGATGCAAAAGCCATAGCGAAAGCCCACTTCCTGGCAGCGTCTACTGAAGCCAGATGTGAACCAGCTATGAATCCTAAAGTCGACAGGATAGATACTAAGATGAAGCCCAATACAAACTTGGGGAAGCGTTCCCAGATCATCATCGGGCTAGGTCTCTTAGGAGCATCCGTACCGGAGAGGCCCTCATGCCTTTCAACATATAAGGCATAGTAGAGCGAGAGCATAAATGCGACTAATCCGATTAGGGCATTCTGACTCATCTTGACGACACTGGCTACTTTCAAGGCCTCTGGACTGTAGAGGGAGCCTGCTGCCACTACGACGGCGGTCGTGTCAATATTTCCACCTATCCAGGCACCTGCCACAGCATCTGGCAGCTGGAGGAGGCGGGCTATCAGGGGTTGAATAAACATCAATGGTACGGCGAAAGCGACGACCATGGTGACGACATAGGTCAAATGCTCCTTCTTAGCCAAGACGGCCCCTGCGGCAGCTATCGCTGCCGAGACTCCACACACACTTACACCTGTAGCTAACACTGCGCTTAGCTTCTTGTCGAGTCCAAGCCTCAATCCCAAGATTAGGGCGAATAGGAGAACTGCTGAAACTATTACCACTGCCTGGAGTAGGCCCCTGAAACCAACAGCCATCAGGGTGGTGAAGTTAACTGATGCACCTAACAGGACAAGACCGACTTTGATGAATAACTCACTTTTGAAAGATGCTTTCAAGGCTTGAGGTAAACCTATATTGCCTACTATAATCCCTGCCAGTACAGCCCACACGACAAATTCTATGCCATAATACTTGACTATGGGCACCTTCTCAATTTGGTTTGAGGCGACAGCTATGAGGGTTACTATCATGAGACTCGCGAGGTAGCCTGTGATCTTAGATGATTGCACCACCGATTACCACCTCACCTGGATGTATGGTAGGACCGCTGAGATGAGTAGTAAGGCTACTATGACTGCTAGCCAATCTTCTGTCAGAATTCTTTTTAATCGGCGCATCCCGTCCACCGTTATGACGGTGTTATCTATCGATGTAGTATTTAAATATAACGCTGTCATACTACACTTTGATGGTAAGAGATGAAACCTCCATGTGAAATCGTAGTTAAACATGTCCTTCCAATGTTAAGAGCATTGATTGCCAAGGAAATAAGTGAAAGATATGGTCTCAATCAAGAAGAATCCGCTAAGAAACTCGGCATAACACAGTCGGCTGTAAGCTACTACCTATCCGGAAGTAGGGGCGCCGTAAACATAAGAGACTCTGGAGCAGCTGTGCTGAGGGAAAATCCCCGAGTAAAGAGTGCAGTAAGGGAAATTGCCAAGGCAATAGCAGAAGACAGATTCACAACGGTCCAAGCAATCCGAGCGCTATGTGAGACATGCATGGCGATCCGCTCCACAGATGTGTGTAGGATGCATATGCACCTACTTCCGTCTATAGGAGAGAACTGCAACCTATGTGGGGTCTTGTTCAAAACATCTAGTCAAACATAACCCTAACAAACAAAATCTGAACGCCGGTATGAATTATTAGGAAGAATTATATTGGGCCCATCAGGATATCCATAACACAGAGTGAACCCTCAAATAAACCTATCCTGAATGTGATACTCAAGGTAGATGCTACTAGGAAGGCTTAAGACATAAAGATTTAATCCATGCTTCCCTAAACTTGGCGAGTTGAGTTTTATTGGTAATATCAAAAATTTTATATAACGCTGTCATACTACTTCCCAAAAGTTGCTGGACAAAAAGTTACCCCTCAAGGAGGCACCCCCCATACGTATCGGCGAAACTCCCCTTAAACTGTTGAGCACCTTAAGTTCAAACCGAGTAACGGCATATGCGAAGCTTGAGTGGTACAACCCATGGGGATCTGTTAAAGACAGGATCGCATATTATATGATAAAGAAAGCTGAAGAAAGGGGGGAGATCAGCCCGAAAAGAAATATTATAATCGAACCCACATCTGGAAACACTGGCATAGCACTCGCTGGAATAGGCAGAGTCTTAGGGTATGAAGTGGAGATAGTCGTGCCAGAGAAAGCCAGTGTCGAATCCAAAAAGATCATGAGTAAACTTGGAGCCAAGGTCCTTGAAGTCAGCGACCACCTATGCCCCAGAGTGGGTCCTGGAACCGATCAGTGTATCAGCCTGGCGAAATCCCTGGTGGCGAGCAACCCATACCGAAGCGATGGCAAGCAGAAATATTACATGCCGAATCAATATGATAACCTCGACAATTATCTTGCACACTATGAGACCACTGGACCAGAGATATATAGACAGACGAAAGGATTGTTGACACACTTCATCTGCGGTATAGGTACAGGTGGAACCATCACAGGGGCAGGCCAATACTTCAAAGAAAGGAACAGAGAGATCACCCTCATCGCTGTCCAACCCCAGAGGAACCATCGCATCCACGGACTCAGAAATCTTGAAGAATCAGCCAAACCCCTAGTCTTGAGCGCCAGAGAACACCTCATCGACGAGTGGATAACGGTCACCGATGAGGAAGCATTCCAAGCCGTACGGATGCTCGCCATCAATGAAGGATTATATGTAGGCCCGTCATCTGGAGCAGTAGCTTCGGCAGCTATGAGAATGATGGAGAAAAAGGAGGGTTGCTACGTCATGATTTTTGGCGATAGCGGATTGAAATACAATTCCACATATTTGGAGCTCGGCGTGTTCACAGAGGATGAAATTGAAAAGCTTACAGGCCAACAGGAAAGTCTAGGTCTAGATATTGCGACCCCAACAGATTAGAGATCCGGAGGCCAGTCTATTGGCGACTGAGAATATAGATGAAATAGAGAGGTTCGCTGACAGGTATGCGTTGGGTTTCGAGAGGGGTGAGGGTTCAAGCCATTTTCTAAGAGTCAAGATACCGGGTGGCATACTCAACACAAAGCAGTTAGGGGAACTGGCTGAGATGGCCCAGAACTATGGGAAGGGCTATGCGGAAATAACTACTAGACAGGACTTGCAACTTCACTGGATAGAAGTCGAGAAGGCTCTAGAAGTCTTCCGTGACTTAGAGAGGATAGGGTTCACAACAGACAAGTGTGGACAAGCATATCCCGGTGCAAGGTACGGCGACGTAAGAAACATAGTCGGCTGCCCAGCAGCAGGGATCAGTAGAGAAGAGCTCTTCGACGCAACACCCATCCTCATAAAGGTCACAGAAGTCTTCCTGGGTAAGAGAACCTATCAGGACCTCCCTAGAAAATTCAAAATGTCAATATCAGGCTGCCCGAGAAACTGCACAATACCATACGTTCAAGATCTCGCCTTTGTCGGTGCTAAATATTATGATGGTAGAGTTGGATTCACCATCTTAGCAGGTGGAAGGGTGGGAACCGAACCTAAACTGGCCGAGCCTCTCGATATCTTCATCGAAGCCGATGATGCCTTGGAAGTTGCGAGATCTATAGTCGAACTGTATAGGGACCATGGACCCAGAACACAGAAGGCCAAGGCGCGTTTCAAATTCATGCTTGAATCTTGGGGGAGGGCCAAACTCACAGCATTCTTGAAGGAAAAGTTGAATGGTAGAGTAAGAGAGTTTAAGGTCGAATCGGGACCAATCGAGTGTTGGGAGCATACGGGAGTGAATAGACAGAGGCAGGATGACAAATTCTATGTGACAATACCCATAATCGGAGGGACCCTATCGACTGCTACAATGTTGCGTCTCGCAGAGATCGCTGAGAGATATGGCCGGCCCGAGGTTAGGCTGACGTGCTTTCAAAACTTGATGATGATCGATGTAAACGAATGTGAAATCCCCCAAGTCAAGAAGGAGCTGAAGGACTTAGGTTTCAATTTGGACGGATATCCCTACAGGTGGACAACAGTCGCCTGTGCCGCCAACTTCTGCGGTAAAGGGATTGAGAATACCAAAGCTAGAACCTTCGAGATAATGAAACATTTAGAAGCTGAAATGGGCGACAGGCTTCACGAATTAAATTTGACTATTTCGATAAGCGGTTGCCTCAGCGGATGTGCTAGACATGTTATCGCCGATGTAGGGCTTCAAGGAGTGGTGGCTCATAAAGATGGCAAGACTATCCCCGGATACAATATTTATCTTGGCGGGAACCCATCGCTGGGCCAAATGGTTGAGGCCGGAGTTCCAGTTGAACGAGTGAGAGACCACATTGTAAACATTCTCTCCACATACTTGAACGAAAGAGTAGGGTGTGAGAGCCTCAAAGATTTCTATCTCAGACGTTCCGTTGAGGAGTTCGACAAGTCGAGCGGAGGGCTTAGATGAGTTCGGATGGTTCCCCTAAAACGCAGGTTATAGATGCAAGAGGATATTCTTGTCCGTACCCACAATATCTTACCATGAGAGCACTCCAAACTTTGAGTGAGAATGGGATCCTTGAGATAGTCTTGGATAATCTGCCATCACTTGAGACAGTCCAAGACTACGCTAGGAAGCATGGATGCAGATTCGTCTCAGCAAATAGGATTGGAGACAATGTGTGGAAGATCACTATTCGCAAATAGTCAAGCAGCCACTCATGGAATGTGTATCGTGGTCGGATTCTCATCTTACAACTCTCCCATTATTGATGACTCTCTATGCACATAGACATCATAGCGACGGTTTCGAAGGAACTATCTCCACTGGTAGGCCTAGCCACTCGACCATAACGCGCCTGTATAAACCTATTATCTCATCCTCAGGTGGCCCCGAACCTTTCATAGGAGCCGCTTGAACAATCATCGTCCCACTCTTTAGTAGGCTTGCAGTCAGAAAGTCTGAGGGTATGAAGGAGACTCCAAGGTTGCCCTGGTGCTTCACTCTTATTCCTTCCTCATTCAGTCTATCAAGCAATCTCCCTATCTCTATACTCACTCTTATCTTAGGGGTTAGAACGAATGTTCGTCTCCCATCCCTCGCGCACTCCTCCTCAAAATATCTTTCAGGCAGATCTCCAAACGAGATCTGCTGGCTTCCGCAGATTTTGCACCTTTCATGTTTGGTGACATCGATCTTATCGAATGAGAGATCTTCTAGATCGAAGAGCAGGATCTTGCCTGCCAGTTTAGGCGCTCTCCCTGTCAGAATCCTAACAGCCTCGGAGACTTGGACACTCGAAATCACCCCTATCGCTGCTGGATGAACCCCAACCAGTGAACATTTGGGCAGCGATGAGTCTTCAAATCCTGGGAATAAACACTCAAGGCATGGGGTCTTCCCAGGAATTATTGTGGATGCGTTGGCGATAGTCCTTATGACACCAGCGAAGATGTAAGGTACATTTAGACTTAAGCATGCCCTGTTTATAAGGTAGCGTGTCTCCATACTGTCTAAACCATCTAGGACAACATTCATTCCATCGACAATTTCTTCTATGTTTCTTTTGATTATCGATTCGGCTAGAGGCTCAACTTCAATGTTTGGATTGAGTCTCCTAAGTTTCTCAGATGCAACCTCAACCTTTGGCTTCCCTATAGACTCGACATCGTAGAGGTACTGCCTATGCAAGTCTGACATCGATACTATATCACGGTCGACTATTCTCAGATGCCCAACACCCATCGACGTCAACTTCAACATTGTAGGTACGCCCAACCCGCCGCAACCTAAGATGCAAGCCTTAGAGTTCTTGAGTTGAACCTGCCCAGCATACCCGATCTCGTCTAGTGCGATCTGTCTGGAGTAGTATTCAAACTCGGCATCTGTGAGTTCTTTCTCCACAAAAATTCACCTACCAATAATTGTTTCAACCATTCTAGCCATCATCCCTTCGAGATCTCCTCCAAGATTTTACCCTTCGTCTCAATTCCAAAAATTGCAACGACTGCGGCGGCGAGGAAGTGTGCTACAAAGAATCCCAAGAAGGCTTGGAAGACACCCATACTGGATACTATGAAGGCTGTCGCTATAGGGGTTATTATGCCTGCTATTCTGCCGACAGCACCGGCTATGCCTGCACCTGTACCCCTTATTCTTGTTGGGTAGAGTTCAGGAGTGTAAGCGTAGGTGACTGCCCACGCACCCAAGTTGAAGAAGGAGATGGCCCCGCCGAAGGCTATTATGGATATCTCAGACTTGGCTGTTCCAAATAGGTAACTCGCCAATCCTGCGATGGTCATATAAGCTGTGAGGATAGGCTTCCTCCCTAAGTAATCTATTAGAAGTGCAGCGCTCAGGTAGCCTGGAATTTGTAGGGAAGTAATCATCAGCGTGAACCATAGAGCCTTGACCAATGTGAAGCCTTGTTCACTGAGGACTGTAGGCAGCCACACAAATATACCATGGTATGTGTAGGCTATGCAGAACCATAGGATCCAGAGCATGACCGTTCTCCTCCTCAAATTCCTTGAGAGAAGCTCGGTTAGAGAGACTCTTGACGGTGAGGTGGCCGCAACCCCTGACGGTTCCGGAAAACGATATCTCCGAATGATGTCTTTGGCCTGTTGAACCTTACCCTTAACCTCTAAGTACCTGATGGACTCCGGCATATATTTTTGAACCAATATTAAAAACGATAAACTTGCGAAGGCAACCAAGAACACTGACCTCCAACCGTAGGCTGGTAGAATTACAAAAGAGAGTGCGCTGATCAGGAGTGCGCCGAAGGACCATGAACTCTCAAGGACCGCAACGAAGGTCCCCCTCCTCCTTGCAGGTATATACTCAGACATCCATGAGCTGAGAACAGGCATCAAACCCCCAGTACCCAAACCTCCGAGGAATCTTAGAATCATCATGGAGTTCAGGTCCCACGCGAACGCGCATAGACCTGTGAATAGGGAGTATGAGATTATTGTGGCTTGAACGGTTAATTTCCTTCCAACATGGTCTGATAGGTATCCGCATCCTGAGGCTCCTATCAACATTCCAACATAATAAACGGTAGCCAGCATCCCGATGGATGGTAGACTGAGGTTCCACTCAGACCTTACAGATGGGGCTACGAAAGATATTATCATCACAGATATTGCGTTGAAGGCCCATGCGAGGCAACTCACACCCAAAAACCGGTAGTGGAAGAGGGTTATCTCAGCCCTCTCCAGACTCTCATGTAGAGACATGTTATATCATCAACCTCCATTGAAACTTGAATGGAGAGTAATGTTGTGAAGTCATATATTTCGGTATTGCCTATCCATCAGGAGGGTCCATGAACCTGCCAAGGCAGCCCGCTCCGCAACAGCCTCATTGTCTGCACCGCTGATTATTATCACGTCACGGTCTTGTGGCTCAAACTTTCTATATATCATCTCAGCCATCCTAACCCAATCTTCAGGTGGAGGTTCGGTCTCCGGAGGAATTATGAGTTGCTCCCCTCTACATATGATGGTTGTGGCACCGTTCGCACCTACCTTCACCGCCGCATCCCTCTGTTCAAGGCCATTCCTAACCTTTGAGGCTGAGCCTCTGATAAGAATCCCGTACACATACTCGCCGTTGACGAGTGTATTCTTTGGAAGACGAATCTGCTTGACCAGAAGTCTCCATATCCTCTCAGCGACAACCCTGCCCTTACCGGTCAACTCGCAGCCTGACCCCGACTTCTTCACCAGAGATGCTTGCTGCAAATATTTGATTATGGTCCTTACAGAACCCTCCCCTAAATGGAGGGTTTCAGCAAGCACCTTTCTACCTGTCGGCCCCAAATTATAGACGAGCCACAGAGTCTTCAAGAGATCATACTTGGAGAAGGATGGTTTCGGACCAGACCCCCTACCTTTCATGATTCTCTCAATTATGAGGAGCTCCCTCAAAGTCAATCCTCCCCGGTCAAGATACTCTCCATCTTATACAAAGCTTCTTGGACGGTTCCAGCGTGAACCGCTCCCATATCCAGAAGCTCCTTAATCCTCTGGGTGGCTTCACCTTTAGCATAGTCTCTACTCAATATCGAATCGGCACCAATCAATATTGTCAATACTCCAGACTCTAGTGCCTTCTTAGCAGCCTCAAGATTCAGAATATTACCACATCCAACTGGAAAGTCTGTAACTATGACTGCCTCCGATTCTCGGATGTTCTTCAGGTTTTGATCGTGCGCCTCCTCGGTTATCGGTGAGAAAGGCGCCTCTGAAACTATAGGTATCCCCAAGGCCTTAGCTGCCTCATAGTCTGTATCGAGTAGGTTAAGAACCCCAACTGTGACATCCCAACCTCCGTCCACAAGCCTGTGCATGAGTTGCCCACCCGATCCTCCACCACATATTACATGGATTTTTCGACCTCTCTTGAAGCCTTTCCAGTTACTGTTTTGCAGGGGAACTACATAGATTGAGTCCGTCAAGGGATTGTAATATGTGTGTACATCGATTCCGAAGACCCTCCTCAAATTATCCTCGGTAAGAACATTTCTGGGTGTACCGAGAGCCTCGATCCTGCCTTTATTCATAAGAAGTAATCGTTCACAGTACCTGGCGGCGAGGTTGAAGTCATGGTATATTGACACAACGGTCAGTTTCAACTCGGCGTTCAACCTCTTCAGCAGGTCCATTATCTCAAGCTGGCTGCTGATGTCGAGGTGTAGGGTCGGCTCATCTAGAAGGAGGATTCTAGGTGTCTGAGTCAAGGCCCTGGCTATGAGTACCCGCTGCCTCTCCCCACCGCTGACCTCCGTAATCAACCTCTCAGCAAGATGTGATACTCCAGTCCTTGCCATACTCTCTTCAGCTATCTTGATGTCTTGGATCGATTCTGAATCAAGCCTTCCGAGATGGGGGTTCCTGCCCATGAGGACTACGTCCCTGACCTTGAATCCGAAGGTTATGGTATTGTCTTGCGCTACAAAACCCATCTCTTTGGCTACAGACCTTTCACTCATCCCTTGAATGTCTACATCGCTCAATAAGACGGCTCCAGACCTTGGTCTCAGAATCTTGCTCATAACTCTTAGCAAAGTCGATTTGCCAGCACCGTTTGGCCCTATGACACCGATGAATTCGCCCTGCTCAACCTCGAAGCTTACATTACTGAGGGCTTCATGAGAGTCGTATGAGAAGAACACCCCGTCGACCTTTATCATCACCATACAAACCACCGTCACATACTATATTTTCCCCTGCTCTTCCTGAGCATGTAGATGAAGAAGGGGCCACCCGACATTGCAGTTATTATGCCAACAGGCAACTCGTAGGATGTTGATGCTGCCCTAGCCACGGTGTCGCAACATACAAGAAACATCCCTCCTGACAGGAGTGAGCTCGGCAGAAGTGTTCTATGGTCAGGTCCAACCAGTATCCTAGAAAGGTGCGGGATGACCAAACCTACAAAGCCGATTAAACCTCCTATAGAGACTGCGGCGGCGGTCATCAAGGAACCCAAGCCGAGAAGGACCCTTCTTGAACTATCAACGTTGACCCCTAAGTGCTGAGCCTCCTCATCTCCGAGGGTCATCACATTCAGGTCCCTCGAGTAGAAGTGTGTTATGACGGCCCCAACCAACATTAGGGGGAGGATCCCGAGAACATCCTTCCACTCGATGTATGAGAATCCTCCCATCATCCAGTATATGAGTCTATGCATCTCCCAACCTGAGAAGACTTGGATGAGGGAGACTATTGAGGAGAGAAATATGCTGACTGCTACACCGGAGAGGAGTAAGGTTACAACAGGAGCATGTCTGCCAATCTTGGCCAGATTATAAACCGCCATAACCGTTGCGGTCGCGGCTATGAAAGCCATTATGGATGTTGAGTTTACACCCAACACAGAATATCCTGCCCCGAATATTATGGCCAAGGAGGCGCCCAACGCTGCCCCTGAAGAAACCCCGATGACATATGGGTCAGCCATAGGATTCCTAAATACTCCTTGAAAAATGGCTCCTGAGATGGCTAATCCAGAACCTACAAGAGCACCAGCCAACACCCTAGGCAGCCTGATCTCGGTGATAATTATCAGGTCTCTACTGTCAAGCCCAGTCAAATCTATAGAGTCGCCTATGAGCGGCATAGACTTCAGCAGAGCCTTGAGGACAACATCCAACGGCACCTTGGAGTATCCGAAGGATAGTGAAGTCAATATGACCATTATGAATAGTACCAGAAGTATTGGCGGAATCACGTTTCGGCTGGGCATCAGCATCTCAATATGTCTTCTCAAGGTTCGAGGCAAATCTCTTTCAGCCTCTTAAGCTTATTTGGATGGAATATCCATCCATCTTTTAAATAGCTCTGAATATAAAGGTCTACGACTCAACATGCCTGCGATCATGATTATAGGGGATGGAATGGCAGACCTGCCATTAAAAGAGCTCGGAGGCAAGACACCACTGCAATTCGCAGAAACCGGAAATATTGCGAACCTCACCTCAAAAGGTAGATGTGGACTCATACAACATGGCGCTGGCAATGCACCAGACAGTGAAGTTGCGATAACCAGTATTCTTGGGTATCCTGAGTTGTCAGAGACCTTATCGAGGGGTCCTCTAGAAGCTTTAGGCTCTGGAATAGATTTGGATGATAAATCTCTAGCCTTCAGATGTAATTTCGCCCTCGCCGACAGTAACTTGAAAGTTTTGAAGGACAGGGTCGACGTTGAGAAGGTAGACCTCAGAGAATTCTTTGAGGAACTCATCACATATTGCTCAGAGACTTTGGGTGTGAAGGCGATAATCAAAAGAAACAGAAGGTTCAAGGCTGTCATGGCTCTTAAAGGCGACAACCTCTCCCCAAAAGTATTCGCACCTCCACCATCCATAGGGAAGGCTGCGACGAGGGTCCAACCTCTGGAGAATACTGTGGATGCCGATAGGACGAGTATGATAATAAACTCCGTCATAAAGGAGAGCCGCAACATTCTAACGAGACTAATGGGAAACCCTGGATTCGACTGCCCCGCAAACATTCTTATCCCTTGGGGCGTTGGGAGGAGACTCAGACCTGAACCTTTCAGGTCTAGGTACGGTTTAAAAGCTGCGTGTATAGCTGGATCTCCCCTCGCCAAGGGTATAGGAACTATGCTCGACATGACTGTCCCCAAAGTAGCTGGAGCAACAGGCTACGTTGATACTGACGCAGAGGCTAAGGCTGAGGCGACGCTCAAGATGTGCAGAGGCAACGATTACGTGTTGTTGCACGTGGGTGGTCCAGACGAGGCGAGTCACGATGGAGATCCAGCGTCGAAAGTGAAGATCATATCCAAGATCGACTCTATGCTTGGCAGAATTCTCACTGAGTTGAGCCTTGAGGATAACTTGATAATCATCCTGGCAGACCATACGACGTCGACAGCTCTACGGAGACATACAACCCACCCCACACCCATAGCAATTGCCGGAATGCATGTTGTACCAGACGGGGTGAGAAAATATGACGAGCAGAGCGTAGCGGGCGGAGGTTTAAGGGGGATCCATATGAAGAAAGTCATGTCAACCGTAACTGAGATCATGAAATAGGCGACGACAATTTGACCCGGATCATTAAAGACACTAAAGAGAGGCTCCAAGGCCTCGAGCAGACGGTGCATGGAGGAAACATATGGGAGATCGCCGATGAAAACACCGTTAGGAAAGGGTTGGTGATAGATTTCAGCTCTAACATAAACCCTATCGGCCCTCCAGAGAGGGTTTATGAAGCAGTGAGGGAGAACTTGTGGAAGATTAGATTCTACCCTCAGAGAGACTCAAAGAATCTCAGAACAAAGATCGCTGAAAGACATGTGGGCCTCACATACAAGAATGTCATAGTAGGGAACGGTTCATGTGAGCTCATACACCTCTTCACCCAAGCATTCGTTGAAAGCAACACGTTGACCCTGATTCCGATACCGACATTCAGCGAATATTACTATGCAACATGCAAAGTCGGAGGGAATGTGAGAGAGGTTGAGTCGAGGGGAGACCTAACATTCGACGTCGAAAAGATCATCGGCAACATACGTGAAAACAGCATAATCTTCCTATGCAACCCAAACAATCCAACAGGCACCCTATTAGACAGGAAAAGTATAACAGAGATTGTCGAATATGCATCCAGAAGGGAGAGTCTAGTTTTTGTAGATGAAGGATTCATAGACTTCACTGAGGATCCTGATAGAACCACATTATCATGCAATGTAAGTAAATACTGGAATCTATTCGTCCTGAGAAGTTTAACCAAATCTCATGGTCTAGCCGGGCTGAGGATTGGGTACGGCATAGCCTCTGAAGAGATTATTGAGGTCATGCATAAGTTGAAGGTTCCTTGGAATGTGAATTGCCTAGCCCAAGCAGCAGCTGAGGCTGCTATTGATGACGATGAGTTCTTGGACAGGGCTAGGAAAATCATCTTGAATGAGAGAATATGGATGATCAATCGCCTAAGGTCTATTCCTAAGTTGAGGGTTTACGACTCCGAAGCGAACTTCATTCTTATCGACATGAGACCTTCACGACTAACAGGTCGAGAGGTCTCCAATCGAGCAATGGAGAACGGGTTGATTATAAGGAATTGCAGCTCATTCAGAGGCTTGGATGAATACCACATAAGAGTCGCTGTAAGAAATAGGGAGGAGAATACTCGACTCATACGCTTCTTTGAGAATCTCCTAGGATATGCCTGATCCGAATGGCCACGACAATATTTCATATAGACCCAATGTCCCAAATACTCATGCTGACCATAGCCTTAATCTTCGATCTACTCTTTGGAGAACCCCCTGAGACCATACATCCAACAGTGATAGTAGGTAGAACCATTGAGAGATTCGATAGGCTACTAAGAAAGGTTGAGACTTGTAAGAAGATTATTGGATTTCTATTAACGTCAACCACCCTTATATTAGCGGCATATCTTACCTTCACAATTCTCGAAACCTTGAAGGGCGTGTTAGGTCAAGCTGGATATCTGATTGTTGGAGGTTTTATCCTTAAGACAACGTTTGCAGTCAAATCTATGGAGTTGCACGTCAACCCTATAATGGAGGCATTGGAAGCCGGTGAGATTCAAGCAGCCAGAAGGGCTTTGAGCAAGATAGTGAGACGAGACACGGAGCAACTGGATGAGGGGCTCTGCTCATCCGCAACAATAGAGTCTATAGCTGAAAGCACAGTCGACGGCATAATCTCACCAATCTTCTACTATATACTGTTGGGTGTGCCAGGGGCTGTCGCATTCAGAGTCATAAACACATTAGACTCGATAGTAGGCTACAAGGACGAGGAACATATTGAACTCGGATGGTTTCCAGCGAAGATAGATACTGTCGCAAACTATTTGCCGGCTAGACTCACAGGTTTAATCATGGTCCTCACCTCGGCAATAATGGGATTAGACTGGAGAAACTGTGTCAAGACCTTGCTCTCAGAGCATGGGAAGACGGAGAGTCTCAACGCTGGCTGGCCGATGTCTGCGATGGCGGGATCTCTCAAGGTTCGACTTTGGAAGATTGGGTCTTACAAGTTGGCTGAAGAATTCGGCTTGCCAAACAGAACTGATATTGGGCCAGCAATTAAGGTGATGAAGGTCACAACAATCATCTTCATCACCAGCGCATTCATGAAGTTAATTCTAATATCCTTTCTGATGAGGGGTGAAATCTAAGGGTGAATGAGTATCAAGACATATTGAGGGTCTTCAGTGAATCGAAAGCTGATAGATTCCTAAGAAGTGTTGAAGGGAGTAGACCAATATTTATATGCACAATAGGAACAACTGAGACAGCGAAGATCCCGGGTATATCGGCGGCTGGAAAGAATCCGCAGTTCACAGACTATACACCCCCGGCGGATGTTGA
>JAGTQO010000002.1:10994-11274 GCA_018396565.1 Candidatus Bathyarchaeota archaeon | reverse complement strand
TATCGGCAGTATACCTGTAACCCCTGAAGGGGTGCCTACACCAGCTCTAATCACAAAGGCTGCAGTGGACCTTGCAGGTCTGCCTGTGTTAGTAGCCGATGCAGGTTCCAAGGTAAAACCAAAAGTTCCATTCATCGATTTGGGAGGTTCTCCAGGGAAAGATATAAGATTCGGCCACGCTGTAAAAGATGCAACAACAATATTTGAGAATTCAAAAACACTGGGCCTAAATCTAGCCAGAACATCTGAATTTCTAGTCTTAGGGGAGAGTATTCCAGGA
>JAGTQO010000002.1:1337-10968 GCA_018396565.1 Candidatus Bathyarchaeota archaeon | reverse complement strand
GATGGCTATGGGTCTCGACGCTGAAGGTAAGGTTAGCAGTAGCATGCCTGACAATCCACACAACCTCAAACTCTCGGTCGCGGAGGAGGCGCTGAACTCGGCTGGATTAAGGAAGGGAGACCTTGAGAGGAGCCCAATAGAAGCCATCGAGATGGTTGGAGACCCTGTTCAAGCCGGCCTTGCAGGTATGATTGCAGGTGCAGCCGGCCATGTGAAGGTTCTTATGGCTGGAGGGACACAGATGGCGGCGGTCCTCGCAATTGTAGATTGCATAGCCTCTTCCGAGACAAGCAACCTAGCTATAGGGACTACAGAGTGGCTTGTCAAAGATAAGAGTTCAGACCTGGTGGGTCTCGTCGAGCAGATATGCGAGGTTCCGATACTTGCTTCGAGATTGTGCTTCTCAAAATCTAAGCATCGAGGCCTGCAAGCCTACGAGTTTGGTGTGGTCAAGGAGGGTGTGGGTGCTGGGGGAGCATCCATAGCTGCCATGCTGAAGAGCTCAGGCGCCATAACATGCTCCGAAATTCAGGAGAGGGTTGAGCTGGAATATAAGGGGTTGGTCGATTAGAATGTTGAATCTTCCAGTAGGCGCCCACATGAAATGCTATAGGGAGAGTTTGATAATTAAGTCTGATAGGCCTATCAGGGCACTCAGCTCTGCAGTCCTCAACGGAGGATTTCGCAGAGTCAACTCAATAATTGTGAGGCACGTTCCGAAAGGCTTCAGGTGCACCGACCCAGAGGCCTACTTGGCAACATACGTAGAAGGGTTGGGGCTGACGCCGGACTCAACAACAGGTTTTATAACGGCAGCAGACCTGAAGTGTTTCGGCCTCTCAAGCTTGAGCCTAGGCAAGGTCAAAGTATCAACGGTGGCCACGGCTGGGACGAGTAACTCTATGAGGGTCGGTGAGAAACCTGCGCTGGCGAGCAACGCTGGAACAGTCAACATTATTGTTTTAATGAACGTAAGGGCCACGGATAGTTGCCTCGTCAACGCTGTCCAGACGGTGACTGAGGCGAAATCCCTAGTCTTCAAGGAGCTCGACATAAGAAGTTCAATCTCACATAGGTTGGCTACAGGAACATCCACAGACGCAGTGATGGTGGGCTCAGCGGAGGATGGGCCCAAACATCACTATGCAGGACCAGGCACAGCCCTTGGTATGGCTATTGCAAATACAGTGTACAGGGCAGTTAAGGAGGCTGTTGAGAAGCATGGTGGGGCCACTCCAAACCGTCCGCTGCTCACCAGGCTCGAAGAGAGAGGTATAAGAATCAAGGATCTTGAGGATAGTTTCATGGAAAACTATATTCACCACAAGGCTCTAGGCTCAAAGATTAAGGTTAGAAGAATTTTCAGAGGGCTACTTGAGGAGGCTGCTTCAGACCATAATGTCGCAGCCCTGGTACTTGGAGCTTTACATCTTGATGATGATGGTTACTCAGGTCTCATTCCAAGCCTCCCAGAGAAAAAATATTCTAGGGACCCTGTGAGCCTCCTCGCAGACGAAATCTTGGGGATGGCTATAAGCAACTATATCGCAGGGGCTAAGGGCGTATTTGAATACGTGAGGTTTGACAGAACCAAACCGGGGATAATAAGGAAGCTCGGACCATTCGCAGACGATGCGGTAGGAGCCTTGGTGGCTGGAGTCTCATCAAACGTCTACACAAAACTAGGAAGACGAAGGTAGACCTCGATGACTCCAATGAGGGGGCTGAAGAGTGTTGTGGCATTCCTGACCATAATCCCCATTGGAAAAGACTCCGAAGGAGTCAGGGAGGCCGCATCCAACATGTATCTTTTCCCAATTTTTGGAGCTGCCCTCGGATTTTTCATAGGGCACCTTGGAAAAATATTGAGGGGACTCATCCCAACAGGTTTGACATCAACTATATTAACGATCAGCATCCTCTACCTAGTCACGGGCCTCCACCATTTCGACGGCCTACTGGATTTTGGTGATGGTGTGATGGCTCATGGATCACCTGATGAGAAAATCTC
Source organism: Candidatus Bathyarchaeota archaeon (assembly GCA_018396565.1). Taxonomy (GTDB): domain Archaea; phylum Thermoproteota; class Bathyarchaeia; order 40CM-2-53-6; family RBG-13-38-9; genus DTMT01. The sequence continues at coordinate 8,957 of JAGTQO010000002.1, read as the reverse complement.
CATTATGAGAGATAAGAGTACAGGCGCTGGAGGTTTCGGTCTTGGCCTCCTCAACACACTCCTTTTAGCCTCATGCATGTGGTCGATCCCTGCTGTAGAGCTTCCCCCACTCATGGCGGTCTCCGAAGCTTCAGCCAAACTTGTCATGATTCTAGTGGTTGTGATCGGTAAGCCAGCGCAGGATGGTTTGGGCGCCATCTTTATTTCAACATTGACTGGGCGACGCGGCAAGATCACTCTCATTACATCTCTACTCTTCACTATAGGAGTCTCCACACTCACTATTGGTATCAGGGGTTTAGTCGGCGTATTTTCAGCCTTGACCATCGGAATTTTAATCGAATACATATCGAACATTAACTTTCGATGCGTGACAGGAGACGTCCTAGGAGCTGTCAACGAGCTCTCAAGAACCTTCTCTCTCCTCACCATGGTGACTTTAAATTGGATCTAGTCGGCCTGGTCATGGCTGGTGGGAGGGGGACCAGAATGGGTTCTGAAGTTGAGAAGCCCCTTATCATTATCGGTGGTAAGAGTATGCTCGTGAGGGTGGTTGAGGCTCTAAAGGGCTCCTCCAAAATTGGAGAGGTCATCATCGCCACAAGCCGGTACACACCAAGAACCGAGGAGGAGGCGGTGAGGATGGGGTTGAGGGTAATAAGAACTGAAGGCTCAGGATATGTCGCAGATGCGAGGCAGGCCATTGAGATGCTAGTTCCAAGAATAGCCCTAGTAGTTTCAGCAGACCTACCTCTGATCTCGAGTCGACTGATAGATTATGTCATCCAACATTACTTTACATGTGGGAAACCAGCGTTGAAGGTTGTTACATATAGTCAGGGTGGAAGGAAAGACGGTTCCGAAGATGAGGAGAGGTTGAAGCCAGCCGGATTGAATATCATAGATAGTAACTATATTTGGATGAAACATATAGAGGAGGCTGACCTACTAGTAGACTCATTGGAGGTTGCTCTAAACGTCAACACCCCAGGCGATGTTGAGAGGCTGCGCGGGCTGCTAAGTAAACAATATATTACTGGCAACCCGCAGAGTAAGACCGGCTCAATATATATCGATTAGTGAAATTTAGTATGCGCAACGTGAATTGTCATGTCGACGATAGACGAATATGCTGGATCCGGTCGGCCTGGTGGTGGGGTGTGGGGAGCAAAGTCTTCATTAGCCTGTTTCATTGTTGTGGTCGCGAGTCTACTAGTAGTTTCAGCAGACCTACCTCTGATCTCGAGTCGACTGATAGATTATGTCATCCAACATTACTTTACATGTGGGAAACCAGCGTTGAAGGTTGTTACATATAGTCAGGGTGGAAGGAAAGACGGTTCCGAAGATGAGGAGAGGTTGAAGCCAGCCGGATTGAATATCATAGATAGTAACTATATTTGGATGAAACATATAGAGGAGGCTGACCTACTAGTAGACTCATTGGAGGTTGCTCTAAACGTCAACACCCCAGGCGATGTTGAGAGGCTGCGCGGGCTGCTAAGTAAACAATATATTACTGGCAACCCGCAGAGTAAGACCGGCTCAATATATATCGATTAGTGAAATTTAGTATGCGCAACGTGAATTGTCATGTCGACGATAGACGAATATGCTGGATCCGGTCGGCCTGGTGGTGGGGTGTGGGGAGCAAAGTCTTCATTAGCCTGTTTCATTGTTGTGGTCGCTGGTGTACTAGTAGTCTCCATAGCGACTTCCCTCGCCTTAACACTGGGTGGAGTCTCACTCAAGGACCCGCAGTACCCTTTATCTTTAGTATCTATCCCTGTGAACGAGTCTGCTATCCTATTGTTGACTATGTTATTTGTGAGGAGGAGTAAGGCAAGTCTCAGTGCATTGGGATTTAAGAGGGTCTCAGCCACCATGGCCTTCGGGATGGCCTTATTGGCTTTGGCGATGCTTTTTTCGGCGGCGACTGTTGCATGGCTGCAAAATGCCATTCTTGGCTCCGACCCTTCCGAAGAGGCTTTCACGCGGCTCGTCACACCTAGAGACCCAGCCCAACTCCTCATCCTAATCACCTTCTCTATGGTCTTGGTTGGGCCTGTAGAGGAGCTCTTCTTCAGGGGGTATGTCCAGAAGGGGTTTGAAGATTCACTTGGCAGGGTGAAGGGGTGGATTCTGGCCTCCCTACTATTCGGCTTGATGCATGGACTCAATGTTGTAAGGGCTATAGCGCCGACCCTAGTCGCAGGACTATTCTTAGGCTTCATATGGCAGAGGTTAGGAAGAAACACTACAGCGGTCGCCATTATGCACGGAATCTACGACTCGATCGCTTTGACCTTGAGTTTCTTAGCAGGCCCCTAATAGAATAACCCCTATTCTTAACGTACTATGGAGAATGGGTTTTACCGATACTACAATCTTAAATCTAAGATCAGCTACAATCATCTCTCTGGTAATGGCTTTGCCTAAGAAGAGTGTGAAGACTAAACCTAAGAAGAAGGCTAAACCTAAGAGGAAGGCCAAGCCCAAACCTCCTCCAACCCCACCTCCATCTGAAGCTCCAAAAGTTGAGACTCCACCGTCAGCGGAGTCAGCTACATAGCCGTACAGTCATTCATCTGAATCTGCGGGCCCTTAGGTTTAAGCCTGCACCTCCCCCTACTTTTTTGGCTCTAGGCTAGGGGAGAAAACATCCTATTGCATGGGGCGATATTTTGATAGTTTTCACATAGCCGGCATACATGGTCAGGTCTTAAATGGTCTGCAAATGTTTTTTGTCGAGAATAAGCGTATTTACAAGATTTTTATGCTAGCCCTTCATGTTCATATAAATGAGGGCCCAGTTTTATTATGTCGATGGGGTAAATCTCTGATTGTTTGAAAGTTGGGGTGATATCTTTCGGGCTATAAGATTTCTAAAATCCGAAAGAGGGATGGTCGCATAGTAGATTTTGAGCCTGGGAAGATTGAGGCTGCTATAAAGAAGGCTATTGATGCTGTCTCGACTTCGGATGGCGGAGTCGCTGGAAGGATTACAAAGATCGTTGTAGATGAGTTGGAGGATAAGTTCGAGGAAAAGATTCCTGGTGTTGAAGATGTTCAGGATATTGTTGAGAGGGTTTTGATGCTTGAGGGACTCCCAGAAGTTGCTAAGGCATACATCCTATATAGGAAGAGGCGCGCTGAGATTCGTGAGGCGAAGAGGATATTCGGCGTTGAGGATGAGCTGAAACTCTCAATCAACGCCATCAATGTCCTTGAGCGTAGATACCTACTCAAGGATGAGTCTGGCAAAGTGATCGAGACCCCTGCCCAAATGTTCATGAGGGTTGCTAAGTCTATCGCATCTGTAGACCTTAGGTATGGTGGGAGTACGGACCTGACCCAGGAATTCTACGGCCTAATGTCTAAACTTTACTTCCTACCGAACTCGCCGACACTCATGAATGCCGGTACGAGGCTGGGTCAACTCTCAGCTTGCTATGTTCTGCCGGTTAACGATTCGATCTCGGAGATATTCAACACTCTCAGGGACATGGCTTTGATCCATCAGAGTGGGGGTGGAACGGGCTTCTCGTTCTCGAGGCTTAGACCTAAGGGAGACTTTGTAGGGTCGACAGGAGGCATCGCTTCTGGACCGATCTCTTTCATGAGAATCTTCGACTCTGCAACGGATGTTATAAAGCAGGGCGGTAGGAGAAGGGGCGCGAACATGGCTATTCTGAGAGTCGATCACCCAGATATTATAGAGTTCATAACTGCAAAGGAGAGGGAGGGATTCCTGACAAACTTCAACCTGTCTGTTGCAGTCACAGACTCTTTCATGGAGGCTGTTGAGAATGATCTCGACTTTGAACTGGTAAATCCGAGGACAGGGGAGCCTACACGCAAGATGAAGGCTAGAACGCTTTGGAATCTAATAGTCACCTCAGCATGGAGGACAGGGGATCCAGGACTCATATTCATCGATGAGGTGAACAGGCATAACCCAACACCTCAGCTGGGGCCTATAGAGAGCACAAACCCCTGTGGCGAGCAGCCCCTCTTACCGAATGAATCTTGCAATCTGGGCTCCATAAACCTTGCAAAGTTCGTCGAAGATGGAAAGGTAGATTGGGATGGGTTAAGGAGTTGCGTCAGAAGATCTGTCCATTTCCTAGATAATGTTATAGATGCAAACAGGTACCCCACACCGAATGTGGAGAAAGTTACGAAGGGGAATAGGAAGATAGGGTTGGGCGTCATGGGTTTCGCCGACGCACTGATAAAGATGGGAATACCCTACGACTCAGACGAGGCCCTAAGGTTCGGCGAGGAGGTTATGAAGTTCATAAATGATGAGGGACACAAATACTCAGCCGAACTCGGTGAGGCGAGGGGTTCATTCCCGAATTTCGACATGAGCATATGGCCAAGCAAGGGCTTCAAAGCTATGAGGAACGCCACAGTGACGACTATCGCGCCGACAGGGACCATCAGCATAATAGCCGGTGTAAGCAGCGGCATCGAGCCCCTATTCGCTGTCGCCTTCATACGTAACGTGATGGAGGGGATGAGACTCACCGAGATAAACTCTGAATTCGAGAGGATAGCGAAGGAGCGTGGCTTCTATAGTGAGGAGCTCATCTCCAAGATAGCGAGAACAGGGTCTGTAAGGCAGATCGAGGAGGTTCCTGAAGATGTGAGGAGACTCTTCGCCACAGCCTTCGACATAAAGCCTGAGTGGCATGTAAGGATGCAGGCTGTCTTCCAGAAGCATGTGGATAACGCCGTCTCCAAGACGATAAACTTTCCAAACGACGCTACACCTGAAGATGTTGAGAAGGCTTACTGGTTGGCCTACAAATTGAAGTGTAAAGGGATAACGGTCTACAGGTACGGGAGTAAGAGACAGCAGGTCCTATACATAGGTTCATCCATGAACTATGTCAGCGTTGATGCAGAGTATGGCGGAGGATGCCCGACCCCAATATGCTCAATAAATTGAGTAGGGTTGTCACCACCCTCCTTCTGAAGTACCGTCGTTTAACCGTTCAATAGTCGATTCGAGGCCTATCTGCAGGTAGGTTCCCGATTACTATAGATTACTTGGCCTCACCCTCTTTCTTAGCCCTTTCAGTGATCTCCCTAGAGATCTCCTCCATAGTTTTTCCTTCCGTCTGTATGCCAAGCTGCTTGGCGGTCTGTATCAGAATGTCCGTAGACTTCTGACCAGGTGCAGGTTGGGCTGATGTTGCTGGTGGAGGCGCAGTCAACCCTTCGGTGGCTTGCCTGTACTGTCTAATGGCGTCTCCTATCGATCTGGCAAGCTCAGGGAGCTTCTTCGGACCAAATATTATTAGGACTATCACTAGGATTAGGGCTATTTCCCAAGGGCCTATGAAAGGCATCAAATCCACCTCGCCCTTTCTATGTCTATGAGGAGGTTTATTAACGCTACTAAAAATAGTAGTGCTATTGTATAGGTTTCGGCTGGAATATGAAACATCTTCACTCTGAAAGAATTTCTCTACATACTTCAAGGAACTTTTTGTTTTCACCCCTCCTTCCAACGGTAACTCTTACATATTCCCCCGATGTTAATCCAGGGAGGTTCTTCAGACTCCTTATTATCACCCCTTTACTTGCCAGTCTATGGGTGAATATTTCAGAATCCTGGCCTTCGGGCAATTTGACCATTAGAAAATTGCTGTCGGAGGGTATGGGCTCAAACCCTATCGTCTTGAGCTCCCTCGACAAGTCTTCCCTCTCCCTATTTATCTCCTCACCGATCGCCCTGAAATGTTTGAGGCTCTTGAGGGCTTGGACGGCAGCGGTTTGGGCTAGCCTATTCACGTTGAAAGGTAGCCTGACCTTCTCTAGACCCTCAATGATTTTAGGGTTTGCTCTAGGGAGATCACTGAAAGGCATCAAATCCACCTCGCCCTTTCTATGTCTATGAGGAGGTTTATTAACGCTACTAAAAATAGTAGTGCTATTGTATAGGTTTCGGCTGGAATATGAAACATCTTCACTCTGAAAGAATTTCTCTACATACTTCAAGGAACTTTTTGTTTTCACCCCTCCTTCCAACGGTAACTCTTACATATTCCCCCGATGTTAATCCAGGGAGGTTCTTCAGACTCCTTATTATCACCCCTTTACTTGCCAGTCTATGGGTGAATATTTCAGAATCCTGGCCTTCGGGCAATTTGACCATTAGAAAATTGCTGTCGGAGGGTATGGGCTCAAACCCTATCGTCTTGAGCTCCCTCGACAAGTCTTCCCTCTCCCTATTTATCTCCTCACCGATCGCCCTGAAATGTTTGAGGCTCTTGAGGGCTTGGACGGCAGCGGTTTGGGCTAGCCTATTCACGTTGAAAGGTAGCCTGACCTTCTCTAGACCCTCAATGATTTTAGGGTTTGAGACAGCGTATCCGATTCTGAGTCCTGCGAGACAGAAATATTTCGACATCGACCGGAGTACTATGAGGTTCTCACTGTTTTTCACAAGTTCTATCGCTGTCTTACCTGAAAATTCGGCGTAAGCCTCGTCTACGATGATGAGGGGGCTCTCAAACTTAAGCATCTCCTCAAGCTCCTTTCTATCTATGCTTCTACCTGTTGGATTGTTCGGTGAGCCTAGAAAGACCAATTTTGCATTTTTCATGTGAGGTTCGAGGCTTGAGGCTCTCACATCGAAGCCTTCACCTTCAGTCTCTAGATATTTTATCTCAGCCTCCCAAAACATTGAGGTTAGCATATAGAGGGTGTATGTGGGGAGCGGTATTACTATCTTGTCCAGGGGGTTGAGTGTTGCCTTACATATCATGTCTATGAGGTCTGAGGAGCCGTTTCCAACGGTTATGTGGTTCGGAGGTAGGCCTATGTAATCGGAGATCGCTTCTTTAAGGTCCATATATGATGGGTTTGGATACCTGTTTACTTTATGGAGTTCACCTGCGATTTTTTCAATAATATCCTCTGGAAGCATGTACGGGTTCTCGTTTGAACCCAGGTTCACTATGTCTTTCTCTGGTATCCCATATATTCTCGTCACATCCTCTGGGAACAGCCCCGGATCATATGTTCCTATCAATGTAAGGATGTCTTTCAAAGTTTGACTGTGGACGGTCATGTTGGGACGGCCTGTCTTATCTCGTCGATCTTCATTTCGAGCTGTTCGAGAGGTACCACTTTCGCCTCCTTCTCAGGCACTGAAGCCATGGCCCAGAAGAGTCTGGCTATTATCAGGATGGTCTTTCCAACATATCCTGGAGAGTACGGAAGCATCTCAGCTGCTAGGTCACCACACTTCTCAAGGGTCTTCTTATCCACACTCGTTACCTTCTCGGCCACAATCCCCAGAGTTGATATTCCGTTACCTAGGACCCTCTCCCTCGCCGCGTAGGCCTTAGCAGCTTCGCTTGTGACCCTGTGGACACCCATATACGCATCACCTCCCTCAATAGTCTAAATACTTCATTATCTCCCACGGAGTTATGTAGAGGCAGAACTGATTCCACTCTTCAAACTTCATATCTACGAAAGCCTCGTATATGTGGCTTCCCAAAGCCCTCTGCAAGACCTCATCTGTTGTGAGATGTTCAACGGCGTCCCTCAGTGTTGTAGGCAATTCCCCTACACCGTATCTCCTCTTCTCCTCAACGG
>JAGTQO010000002.1:180-1218 GCA_018396565.1 Candidatus Bathyarchaeota archaeon | reverse complement strand
GCCCTATACTCGCACCTCACAGCCTTCTCCTTCTTAAAGTATAGTGGAACCCTTACCAGGGCGCTTCTGTTTCTTGGACTCCAACTTATGTTTATGGGCGCTTCAAATCCAGGAACAAGTCTCTTGTAACTGTTCACTGTCGGGCAGCATATTGCTGTCAGCGCCTTAGAATGTTCGATCAATCCTCCTATATAGTATCGGGCGGTCTGGCTCAGGCAGTACTCGTCATCCTTGTCGTAGAATGCGTTCTCACCCTTGAAAGGCTCCCCCCTCCAAAGGCTCATGTGGGTGTGCATACCACTAGCGTTATCCAAGTATATGGGTTTAGGCATGAAGGTCGCTATCCAACCATACTTTGCAGCGATGTTTCTGGCTGTGAACTTATACTTGTAGAATGCGTCTCCACAGCTGACTGCCTCCATAGGCTTGTAGTCAAGCTCAACCTGACCTGCTGTTGCAACCTCATGGTGGTGATATTCGACGTTAACACCCATCTTTTTGAGGTGGTATACAACCTCATTCCTGTAGTTGTGGGTTGTATCCTCCGGCGGCGCCCTGAAGTAGGCCTCCTTAGGCCTGAGTAATGTTCCTCCAGGCCTGATCTCTGGGGATCTGGGAACGATCCTCGGCGGCCCCCACGAGTCTCCTTTCCCGCCGGCTGGTGAGACCCATAAGTCATAGTGTAGTTTTGTCGGATCGACCTCCTCAAATACGAAGTATTCGATCTCGGGGCCGAATATTGCTCTGTAACCCATATTCTCAGCCTCTTTCATGGCGTTGCGTGCTACGTAGCCACGAGGATCAACATTCGATACTCCTCCTCCACCCTTCTCTCCGAAGGCTTCATAGATGTCTCCGAAAATTATTGCTGATTTCTGGATGGGATCCTCAATCCATGGGATCAGGCATGTCGTGGATGCGTCTGGCATCCATACCATGTCACTGTCCTGGATGGGTTTGAAACCTCTTATCGAAGAGCCGTCGAATCCGAGTCCATCCTCGAAGGCCTCACCGTTGATGAATTCTGAGGCTGGTATT
>JAGTQO010000002.1:0-155 GCA_018396565.1 Candidatus Bathyarchaeota archaeon | reverse complement strand
GATCGCTGAAGAGGCACAGTACATTATTTACGCCGGCCTTCTCAAGCATGTTTCTTGCGTCTGCGACAATTCTTTTATCAGGCATCTATATACATCTCCGCTCCATACTTTTTCATATTTTGATAGCCGTTCTACAGACCTCAACTTATATTTAT
>JAGTQO010000052.1:10001-10792 GCA_018396565.1 Candidatus Bathyarchaeota archaeon | reverse complement strand
GACTGCTGAGGTCGTGGGTGAAGACTGGGGAGAGTGATAGATTATCTTTGCCAAAGAAACTGTCGATCATATATGACCGTACAAGATGGGAAGAGAAAGCGCTGATTAAAGCTGCAAGAAGAAGGAGAATATCAACGAATCTAATAGATGGAAAGAGTATATGCCTAAGTATCGGCGGCAAGTATGATTCAGAAACATACGGTGACATAATACTTCAAAGATGCATAAGCTACTTCAGGGGCCTACATATCTCTGCAGTTTTGGAGAGGAAAGGCCTTCCAGTCGTGAATTCCTTCAACACATCCCTAATCTGCGGAAACAAGCTCTTCACCTCTCTAGCATTAGAAAATGCAGGTGTCCCAACGCCCAAGACGTATGTAGCCTTCACATCTGAAGCTGCCTTAGAAGCACTCGAGAAGATAGGCTATCCCGCGGTAGTAAAGCCAGTCGTCGGTAGTTGGGGTAGGCTGGTCTCACCTGTTAGAGACCGGGCCACAGCCGAGGCCATACTTGAACATAGAGAACAAATGAATAACGCACTTTTACAGATCCACTACATACAAGAGATGGTGGAGAGGCCGCCTAGAGATATAAGGACTATTGTCGTAGGTGACGAGGTTGCAGTATCAGTTTATCGCAGTGCTCCGGCAGGGGCTTGGAGAACAAACGTGGCCCTGGGCGCAACGACCACACCCTGCCCAACATCCAGCCAACTTGAGGATATAGCGTTGAGGGCAGCTATGGCGGTAGGTGGGGGTGTCTTGGCCGTTGACGCCATGGAGAGTCCGAAT
>JAGTQO010000052.1:2578-9957 GCA_018396565.1 Candidatus Bathyarchaeota archaeon | reverse complement strand
GGCGTCAACGGCTACAGGTGTCAACATCGCATCGAAAATAATCGACTACGTAATTAAAACATCAAAGAAATAGTAATTAGAAGCGACACCGAAGAGTAGGTAAATAATGAGTGGTAAAATAGTCTTAGCATATTCCGGAGGATTAGATACTTCCGTGGCGATAAGATGGCTGATTGAGAATTATAGATGTGGCGTCATCACTGTTACAGTCGATGTTGGTCAAGGGGAAGATTTGAAACTTATTCAGGAATTTGCTGAGAGGATCGGCGCCGAGAAACACTACTCAATAGATGCAAGGGAAGAGTTTGTCAAAGACTATGTATATCCAGCGATCAGAGCAAACGCAATGTATCAAGGAAAATATCCGATATCAACCGCCTTATCCAGACCACTCATCGCCTCTAAACTGGTAGAGATAGCTAAGAGGGAGGGTGCAGATGCGGTGGCTCACGGATGCACCGGTAAGGGCAACGACCAAGTCAGGTTTGATGTAACAATATCAGCCCTAGCTCCAGACTTGAAGATCATAGCGCCTATAAGGGAGTGGGGACTTTCACGAGAGGAGGAGATCAAATACGCCCAAGAGCATGGTATCCCCATTCCCGATAAAAGACAGAGCCAATACAGCATAGATAAGAATCTATACGGTCGATCAATTGAGTGTGGAGTATTGGAGGATCCTTCGGTTGAACCGCCGGAGGAGGTGTTTGAATGGACCGTAGCTCCTGAGAAAAGTCCAGATAAGCCTGAATATTTAACCATAGGATTTGATGCTGGGACACCTATCTCAATAAACGGATCGAAGATGGATCCGGTTACAATGATAATGTCCCTTAACAATATAGTTGGAAGGAATGGCATAGGTCGCATAGACCATATCGAAGACCGTATTGTAGGAATAAAATCTCGTGAAGTCTACGAGTGCCCAGCATCTATTGTTCTAATAGAGGCACATAAGGATCTGGAGAAATGTGTCTTGACTAGACATGAACTCGCCTTCAAGCATCTTGTAGATAATGAGTGGGCAGTCGCAGTCTACTCAGGCCTATGGATGGATCCCCTTCTGGAGGATCTGAACGCATTCATCAATAAGAGTCAGGAGAGGGTTGAAGGTGAAGTCAAACTCAAACTCTACAAAGGGGCATGTCAGATAGTCGGAAGAAAATCTCCTAAATCGCTTTACAACCAGAAACTTGCAACATACGGTGTGGACACAATATTTAACCAGACGAAAGCCGCAGGATTCACTGAACTATGGGGTCTACAGACAAAGATAGCGAACATTGCTAGAAGGAGATTGGAAAGATAAATGAATATGAGAATACGTATGAAAGGTGGTCTTTTAACCCATTCAGCATGGTTTAAACCATTTTCATCAAGTATCGGTAAGATTAAGCGCATAATAGTTTTGAAGAGCACCTTAGACTCCTATTTCAGCAGAGCAGTGCACTTACCCCTACCTAGCCATGATGGGGTAGACCCTACCGTTAGATGGGTGGAGCAGCATCTCCTACAATATCCATGGAGCCGTCGGCTCATCGGCGCAATTCACCCATAAATTGAGATTTGGAGTCATTTCGGGCGTGATCCCAGAATAATCAGCCACCGATAACCTTATAGGTTACAATGTTGGACCATAAACGAAACTTTGACGATGAGTGAAGTGAAGATGAGAACGCGCAATCTTTTGGTGAATCTCCAAATCGTGATTCCACTCATCGTCATTGTAATTCTAATTTAGCCCTAGGCAGCAACCCTACATTGTTGCCTTACGGGCCTCTTATGAAAACAGTGTAGATGATGAAGGATGAAAATGTCCGGTGCAAAGGCCCTCGTAGAATCTCTGGAGAGGGAAAAAGTAGAAGTAATATTCGGATTGCCTGGAGGAGCCATAATGCCAGTATATGACGTTCTACTAGACTCCAAGCTCCGGCATATTCTGGTAAGACATGAACAGTCAGCTGCGCATATGGCGGATGGTTATGCCAGGGCATCAAGAAAGGCCGGGGTATGCATGGCAACTTCCGGTCCAGGGGCCACAAACCTCATAACTGGAATAGCGACAGCACACCTAGACTCCTCGCCCATAGTCGCCATAACAGGTCAAGTATCAACATCGCAGATAGGTCTGGATGCTTTTCAGGAGGCAGATATGATCGGAATAGCAAGTCCAGTGACCAAATATAGTTTTCAACCTCGCAGAGTTGAAGATATACCAGTCACAGTGAAGAAGGCTTTCCACATAGCATCGACAGGTAGGCCAGGCCCAGTCTTGATAGACCTTCCGAAAGATGTCCAGATGGACTCGGCTGAAGTCGAATTCCCCATGAAGGTTGAGGTCAGAGGTTACAGAACAGATTACAAGCCTGACCCTGGAAAGATAGGTTTGGCCGCAGATATACTGGCAGACTCGGAGAGGCCACTCATCCTGGCAGGTGGAGGGGTTATACTGTCGAATGCTTCGGAGGAGCTTCAGAAAGTCGCAGAGACCATACTAGCCCCAGTCGCAACTTCCCTCATGGGTAAAGGTTCAATTCCAGAAGACCACCCTCTATCAATAGGAATAATCGGTATGCACGGATCAAAGGAGGCCAACAGCCTCATATATGAAGCTGACACACTACTTGCAGTTGGATGTAGATTCAGCGACCGAACTACAGGCAAGCTGGATGAGTTCTGCCCAACATCCAAGGTGATACATATAGATATAGATCCATCAGAGATTGGGAAGAACAAGTGTGTAGACCTAGCGATAATCAGCGATGCAAAAATGGCTTTAGAGGCGCTGTATAGAGCCTTGACAAAGACCTTAACTGAAAAGAAGGATACAGCTTGGTCAAGAAAACTCAAGGAAATAAAGGAGACCAATGCTGTCAAGGCTGAAAATTCCGGCAGGGACCTGACTCCTCCAAAGATACTAAAGGAGCTTAGAAGAGTCTTACCTCCAGAAGCCATAGTAACAACCGAGGTAGGTCAAAATCAGATGTGGGCATCACTATACTTCAAGGTTCTGAAGCCTAGAACTTTCATTACCTCAGGAGGCTTCGGATGCATGGGGTACGGTTTCCCGGCATCCATAGGTGCAAAGACAGCTGTCCCAAATGTTCCAGTCGTAGATATCGCCGGCGACGGGAGCTTCATGATGACAGAGAACTCCCTAGCCACATCAGTAACTGAAAATATTCCAGTCACAGTCATTATATTGAATAACAGAATGCTTGGAATGGTCGCCCAATGGCAGAGACTATTCTACAATAGAAGATATTCAGCAGTCAGTTTGGGAGATGTTCCAGACTTTCCAAAGCTAGCCGAAGCATACGGGGCCGAGGGTCTACGTATCGGCTCAGTCGAGGAGTTCTCCAGAGCAGTTAAAGAATCATTGAAGAGCGAGGTCACGACAGTCATAGATGTGCCAATAGATTCTGAGGAGAACGTCCTACCCATGGTTCCAGCAGGATATAGTTTAAAAGATGTTATAGGGTGAGTCAAAATGCCTAAAACATTCATCATATCAGCCCTAGTCGAACATAAACCCGGTGTCCTATACAAGGTCTCTAACATGTTTTGGAGAAGAGGGTTCAACATAGAGAGTGTTGCAATAGGAACAGCTGAACAAGAGGATCTAGCAAGGATGACCATAACCATTAAGGGTGAGGAGAAAGATGCGGAGCAACTCGTAAGCCAACTTGAAAAACTGATAGACGTCCTAAAGGCTGCAAGACTAGATCCGCAGAAAGCAGTGATTAGGGAGTTAGCGCTGATCAAACTGAACGCGGCCGATCCAAAGATAAGATCAGACATATTTCACTATGTCGAAGTTTTCAGAGGTAGAATTGTAGATGTTTCTCCAACGTCAGCGATCGTTGAGATAGTTGGATCAAAAGACAAGATAGACGCCTTCATAAATTTGACTAGAGATTTCGGTTTGATGGAGGTTGCGAGGACAGGAGAGACTGCACTTATTAGGGGGCCAGAATCTGTAAGAATAGATGTATGAGGTGTTTGAGATGGCGAAGATATACCATGACCAGGATGCAGATATGAAATATCTTGAGGGCAAGACAATTGCCGTATTAGGATACGGAAATCAAGGCCGAGCCCAAGCCTTAACCTTCAGAGATTCAGGTGTAAACGTAATTGTCGGTTTGAGGCCTGGCGGCAAATCTTGGAAGCTCGCCGAACAGGAAGGCTTCACACCTATGACGGTGGATGAAGCTTCAAAAAAGGGCGACATAATACATATGCTCTTCCCAGACCTCGAACAGCCAACCGTATACAAGCAACAGATAGAACCAAACCTCAAGGAAGGAAAGACACTGAGCTGCTCACATGCCTACAACATACATTTCAAACAAATAATCCCCCCAAAGAATGTGGACGTCGTCATGGTTGCCCCAAAGAGCCCAGGATCTAGGCTCAGAGAGATCTATAAGGAAGGTTTTGGTGTACCCTCATTGATAGCAGTCTACCAGAATGTTTCAGGCAAGGCCAAGGAGACCGTGTTGGCGATGGCCAAAGCCCTAGGATCCACAAAAGCAGGAGTCATCGAGACAACATTCAAGGAGGAGGCTGAAACCGATATAATCGGCGAACAGATAGTCTTGGGTGGAGGTTCCATGGAGCTAGTCAAGAAGGGATTTGAAGTTTTGGTTGAGGCGGGCTATCAACCGGAACTTGCATACTTCGAAGTTGCAAACGAGCTGAAACTTATGGTGGACCTCATGTACGAGGGTGGATTGACCAGAATGATGAAGATGATCTCACACACAGCCCAGTATGGCAGCCTCACGGTAGGCCCCAAGGTGATAGATGAGCATGTGAAGGAGAATATGCGTAAAGTTGTGAAGTTTGTTCAGAGCGGTGAATTTGCAAAGGAGTGGAGCGGTGACCCGAAGAAGAGTATGATGAAGCTGAATAGTCTGATGCAGGAGCTTGAAGCCCACCCCATCGAGAAGGTTGGTAAGGTCATTAGACAGATGGCTGGAATAGAGAAGGGCGCAACAGGTTACTAACAGTAAATAACGTATATCGTACTATAATTACGAAATATGTTATTCCAAAATTTTTTATATTTGTTATTCATAATGTTTGTGCGAAAAACGGCTGAAGGTGGCTGACATGAATATCTTCGAGAAGATACTGGCCAGAGCCTCGGGAAAGAGAGAAGTCACCCCGGGAGATATAGTCGAAGCCAACATAGATATGGCTATGATTCATGACCTGACAGGACCCTTAACATTAGACTCCTTCAAGAAAATAGGTGCCTCAAAAGTATGGGATCCAAATAGAATCGTCATAATCTTCGACCACCTGATTCCAGCAAGCACGATAAGGGCAGCGACCCACCAGAAGAACCTCAGAGAATTTGCAAGGGAGCAAGGAATCAGAAGCCTATACGATATCGGTCAGGGAGGAGTATGCCACCAAGTATTCCATGAGAGAGGCTACGCAAGGCCAGGAGAACTAATAGTGGGTGCAGACTCCCATACATGCACCTACGGTGCGCTCGGGGCCTTCGCTACCGGAATAGGTTCAACTGAAATGGCCGCAGTCTTCACTACAGGAAAGATGTGGTTCAAGGTTCCCAAAGTCATAAAGATATGTGTGAGAGGGAAACTTAGAAAGTACACAACCCCAAAAGACCTCATACTCAAGATAATAGGAGACCTAGGAGAGGGAGGAGCGATCTATAAAGGATTAGAGTTTACGGGACAAACATTCAAAGAAATGAGTATCGACGGCAGACTGACAGTATGCAACATGGTTGTCGAAGCAGGGGCAAAAGCAGGTATCGTCCCACCAGACAACAAGACAATAACATACGTCAGAGCAAGAACAAGAGGAACATTCAAGCCGGTGTTAAGCGATGAAGGGGCAAGATATGAAAACGTATTAGAGTACGACGTGACGGGTTTCCAGCCTCTCGTGGCATGCCCGCCAACCGTTGACAATGTTAGACCAGCCTCTGAACTACAAAACGTGAGTATAGATCAAGTGTTTATAGGTTCATGTACAAATGGCAGAATGGAGGATCTTCGGCTAGCCGCTTCTATCCTGAAAGGTAGAAGAATAAATGAAGGTGTAAGAATGATAATCAGCCCAGCATCCCAGGAAATATATAAGGAATGCCTCAGAGAGGGGCTGCTAAGAATATTTACGGAGGCTGGGGCAGTAGTCACAAATGCAACCTGCGGTCCATGTCTTGGGGGGCACATGGGACTACTGGCTCCAGGGGAAGTCTGCATAAGCACCTCAAACAGAAACTTTGTCGGTAGAATGGGGAGCCCACAATCGAAAGTCTACCTAGCCAACCCAGCAACCGCAGCTGCCTCTGGAGTAACCGGCCACATAACAGATCCAAACGAGTTGAGGAGGAGATGACTTGACAATAACCGCCAAAACATTAAAGCTCGGAAACAACATAAATACAGACGTGATAATCCCAGGGAGATATCTTGAGTCAATAGATCCTGAGGAGCTTGGAAGACACGCCCTCGAAGGATTAGACCCAACATTTCCAAACAAGGCAAAGGAGGGCGTAATCCTAGTTGCAGGGAAAAATTTTGGATGCGGCTCAAGTAGAGAGCAGGCACCAATAGCCTTAAAGAGCGCAGGAGTTAGATGTATCATAGCAGAATCGTTTGCGAGAATATTCTTCCGAAATGCAATAAACATAGGTCTACCAGCACTCGAATGTGAAGGAATATCGCGAACAACCTCTGAAGGGGACACCCTCTCAGTAGACTTAGCAAATGGAATAGTTGCGAATAAGACAACGGGAACGGTAATGAGAGCTACTCCCACACCTCAATTCATCTTGAAACTGATTGAGGAAGGTGGGTTGATACCTCACGTGAGGGCTCTAGTGGAGAGGTCATGAAAAGACTTAGAGTATCTTTGATTCCAGGCGATGGCATAGGTCCGGAACAGACTGAGGCAACAATAGCTGTACTAGAAGCTGTTCAGCAGAGGTTCGGCTTCGACATAGACTTCGTCAAGGTTGAAGCTGGAGATGAATGTTACAGGAAGACGGGAGAAGCTCTTCCTGAAGAAACTATCGAAGCCATCAAGAATACAGATGCCATCCTCAAAGGACCTGTAGGAGAGATGGCAAGAGACGTAGTAGTCAGATTGAGACTCATGTTCAAACTCTACGCCAACATAAGGCCTGCTAAATCCTATCCTGGAATAGAATGCTTAAGACCAGACATAGACCTAGTCATAGTCCGTGAAAATACTGAAGATCTATACAAAGGTATTGAGTTTACACTGGATGAATCAGCAATAGCCATAAGGGTAATAACAGCTAGTGGCTCAAGAGACATCGCCGATTATGCATTCAAACTTGCAAGAGTTAGAAACCGAAAGAGAAGAGTCAC
>JAGTQO010000052.1:1025-2525 GCA_018396565.1 Candidatus Bathyarchaeota archaeon | reverse complement strand
TATGCTTCAATGTGTCCAGAAGGTATCCCGATATTGACGTCAACGAACTATATGTGGATGCAGCCGCCATGAATCTGATCCGAAAACCCCATGAGTTCGACGTCCTAGTTACAACAAACATGTTCGGCGACATACTTTCAGATGAAGCAGCTCAGCTGGTAGGAGGTTTGGGTGTAGCTCCGTCAGCTAATATAGGAAGAGATTTCGCCCTCTTCGAACCTGTACATGGTTCAGCTCCAGATATTGCTGGAAAACAGATAGCAAACCCATGCTCAATGATACTTTCCTCAAAGATGATGCTCGAATACTTCGGTGAAAAGACAGGTTTAAACAAATATTTTGAGGCCGCTGAAAAAATTGAGTACGGTTTCATCAAAGCCTTAAAGTCAGGCATCATAACGCCTGACCTGGGTGGACGGAGCAAAACGATGGAGGTTGGAAAAGCGATAGCCCAAACAATAATTGAGGGAGCATAAATGAACAACAAGAATGGAAGAGTCAGAATATTCGACACAACACTGAGGGACGGAGAACAAACCCCAGGTGTCTCCCTAACCCCAGAAGAGAAGCTCGAGATAGCTATAAAGCTCGACGAACTGGGTGTGGACACTGTGGAAGCTGGCTTCCCAATAGTATCGAAGGGCGAGCTTGAAGCAACAAAACTCATTAATAAGCAAGGTCTAAAATGTGAGGTCTGCGCCTTAGCAAGGACGAATCAACAAGACATAGACGCTGCCTTGAACTGTGAGGTTCCATGTATACACCTCTTCATTGCAACCTCAGAGATCCACATGAAATACAAATTACAGATGAGCAGAGAACAAGTTCTTGAAAACGCTGTGAAGTGGGTAGAATATGCAAAGAAGCACGGTGTAGTCGTGGAGTTTTCACCTGAAGATGCAACTAGAACTGAGCCAAACTTTCTAAGAAAAGTACTCGAGGCTGTTGAGGAGGCCGGAGCCGACAGAATAAATATCCCAGATACAGTTGGAACAGCAACACCTGAGAGAATGTTTGAAATCATAACAGACGCCGTGAAAACCGTGAAGGTTCCAATCAGTGTACACTGTCACAATGACTTCGGCCTAGCTGTAGCGAATTCCCTAGCCGGCGTAAGGGCAGGCGCATCGCAGGCCCATGTGACGGTGAATGGTCTAGGCGAGAGGGCTGGAAACGCATCCCTCGAGGAGTTTGTGATGGCCCTACACATATTGCAAGGAAAGAAAACCAACATAAACACCCGCCTCATATACGAGACCTCAAGACTCGTATCTAGACTTACAGGAGTCCCTGTCCAACCCAACAAGGCTATAGTTGGTGAAAATGCCTTCGGCCACGAATCGGGGATACATACCCATGGAGTCCTGAAGAGCCCATTAACCTATGAGCCGATCGATCCAGAGCTTGTTGGAAGGAAGAGATGGTTCCAAGCAGGTAAGCATGCAGGTGGGCACGGCCTAGCTGCTAAGCTTGAGGAGGATGGCTTACATCCAACCCAGG
>JAGTQO010000052.1:0-1019 GCA_018396565.1 Candidatus Bathyarchaeota archaeon | reverse complement strand
TGAGGGAGATAATGCAGAGGGTGAAGGAGATAGGTGACAAAGGAAAGATGGTGACCGACGCAGACCTCTTCGCAATTGCCAAGGCAGTGATCGGAGGGGTCTCTGAAGAAAAGAGGACAGTCGACCTAAAGAATTTCACAGTCGTCACTGGGACAGAGGTTGTTCCAACATCCTCCGTCAGAATAATTGTCGACGGTAAAGAATATGTGACGTCAGAGACCGGAGTCGGACCAGTCGACGCTGCAATAAGGGCCATACATAAAATAGTGAGCCCCTTAATAGATGTGAGATTAAAAGAGTACCGGCTGGAAGCAACCACAGGCGGCTCAGATGCTTTAGCAGAAGTATTGATAAAGGTTGAGGATAAGGAGGGTAATGTGGTCTCTGCAAGATCTGCTGGGGAAGACGTGGTAGCTGCAAGCGTTGAGGCTATGATTGAGGGAATCAACAAGATGATACTGAAGAGACAAATAAAAAGTTCCTGAAGGGAAATTAAAAGCCATTCACATACGATGTGGTACAAGGTGGCAAAACATAGGATAGCGATACTTCCAGGAGACGGAATAGGCCGAGACGTTATGGAAGCAGCGAAGATAGTTCTTAAAGCAACGAAGCTCGACGCCCAATACCTTTATGGAGACATCGGATGGGAGTTTTGGAGAAAGGAAGGCGACCCCCTACCCGATAGAACCCTTAAACTACTAAGAGATACAGACGTATGCCTCCTCGGCGCAGTCACATCGAAACCTCCGGAAGATGCTGAGCAGGAACTTAACCCTGAACTCAAGGGTAAAGGATACAAGTATTATAGTCCAATAGTCAGGATAAGGCAGGAATTCAACCTACACACTAATATAAGGCCCTGCAAGAGTTACAAGGGCAATCCCCTAAACTACATGGATGGTATAGACTTAGTTATCTTCAGAGAGAATACTGAAGGATTATACTCTGGTGTAGAGTTCTATCCTCTGCCTTCAGAGTTGAAAGAATGGCTGGTGAAAAACCATCCTAAAATGAGG
>JAGTQO010000051.1 GCA_018396565.1 Candidatus Bathyarchaeota archaeon | reverse complement strand
ATTCACATACCAAGTCCAGACAAGACACATCCAGACCCCAACCGATCAAAACCATCACACCAGTATAGCCCCCTAAAGTTTTAAGGCGGAAGACCCCTATTATCGTCGAGCCTCAGAATGGAATATTATAGAGTTGAACCTGTCAGGCCAAGCCTCCCAACAAGAAAGATTCTAATCGCAATAATAATCCTCTTCGCCGCATTCATCACATGGTCCCTCGGAAGCCAGATGATATGGTTCTGGCTGAACATGAAGGAGTTCGGCGAGCTATTCATCATACCAATATACTTCGAACTTGCTGGAGGAATCATTCTCGCAACGATAGCCTTCATGAGACTCGACATCATCAACAGAAGATCATTAACATGGTGGTTCATCCACCTCATAGCAAACCTACTCAAAGGATACGGATCCATCCCAACATCGAAGATAGACTTCAAAGAATTCAAACTCCCAACCCCGAAATTCCTCATGTGGCAACTTACAAAGATCCTTCTCGGCATGTTCATCTTCAGAGACTACATCTTCGGAATGGCCGTCTACGCGATGATTCAAGGATGGGATCCAGGGTTGAACCTGGTCTGGCCAATCTTTAAACTCCCATTCACCAACCCAACATTGGAAGGCTCCCTCGCAAAATCAGAAGTCATACCACTAATTCCAAGCCTAACATTGATCGTAGGCCCAGTACTCGGAGCCATAAGTATCAGACTCATCATACTAGTCGGCATCACGCAACTCGCCAGAATATTCACTCCAACCGTTGAGGAGGCAACCGGCGCCAAGCCTGTAGGTCTGAGCTGGAGGATAGCCTCCTTTGAAGGCCTCGTATCAATAGGCCTATTCTGGACGATGCTTAACAGTTTCTTCTCACCAACCATAGACTTCAACACACGATACTTGATAATAGGCTTCGCCGCAGCCGGAGCTGCCCTCGCCATATTCTCCATCACAGACTGGCGATACTCAAAGGGATTCTCAACATTGACCAAAAGAAGAGTCTACATAAGACTGCTCAGCCTCTTCATGATAGCCCTGATAACCGGCTCGGTCACAGCGATAAACAGCAGCATCGCAGACACAAGAAAGATAGAGTGGCTCGGACCGTACGTAGCCCAGCAGATCACCGTCAACAGGTACCTCGCCGAACTAGACCAGATAAAGGAGATACCCCTCAACTTCACCCCTACAACACCATCCCAAACAGCAACCTCAACCTCCGAGGCTTCGAGCAGTATTCTTCTGGATAAGATAAGGCTCTGGGACTGGGATGCCGCCTATGCCAAGTTGAAGCCTGAGATAGGCCTCATCCCATACCTCGACTATGAAGACTCAGACATAATAAGGTTCAACGGAACCCTCTACTGGGCCTCGACGATGAAGCCCATACTCCCAAAGACCGTGAAACCCCAGGACCGATGGTACGCTGAACATTTCGTGTACACCCATGCACCTGACGGGCTCCTCATGCTCAACGCCCACGACGGAAGAATAATCCAGACAAGCAACTTCTTCAAACAGAGAAGGATCTATTACGGTGAGGGTGGCCTATTCTCAACGACATGGGCAGCCTACCCGAAGGAGAGGGATAGAAGCGACGAGCTCGACGGCTTCTTCTACAACGGTAAGGGAGGAGTAGACATAAAACCGCCATTGAGCTGGATATTCGAGTTCAACTTCTTCCTAGCCTACCGAGACAAGACCATACATCTGCTACGTTACAGAGACATCTACGATAGGGTGAGCCTCCTCCTACCATACTTCGAATACTACTTCGCAGGAAAGACAATAGACATATTCCCAGTCACAGACGGATCAAACACCTACTACATAGTGCCCCTAATAGTCAGACTGAACACGAACAAGGTTCCCTGGAGCAACAACAACCCCCTCATGAGGCTGCTGGGCTACGTCCTAGTCGACACCTATAACGGCGACATGAAGATCATAGTTTTGGGCCGAGACTACTTCAGCCAACTCTTCAAGACCCTATACAAAGACTACATAACAGAGGAGGTTCCCGAGTGGCTCAATAAACAGACCAGATACCCTGAGGAACTCTTCAACTGGAAAGTCTCAATGTACAATTACTACCACATAACCGATCCAGTGACATACATAGTTGCCAAGGAGTTTCTTGAGGTTCCGGCAGGATTGGAGACCTACTACATCATGACCCAGCCCCCAGGATTCGACGAGCCTGAATTCATGGGCCTACTCTCCCTCGAGTTGCGTGGAGCCTTAGGAAGAAACCTTGCAGGATACATGGTTGTTAGAAACGACTATCCAAACCTCGGGGAGATGAGGTTCTACTATCAACCCTTGAAGGAGAGTAGGGTGAAGCTTCTAGGACCCACAGGAGCCATCGAAGCCTTGGAGAAGAACCCTGAATTTGCCCAGTTGAAGACCCTCCTCAGACAACCCAGAACAGGAGACAACATCCTGTACAGGATAGGAGACCATGAAGTCTACTTCATCCCAATATACACCGCCGGCGCCGGCGGCGTCGTTGCAGAGTTGGGTGTCGTAGCCTGCGTCGGAGCAGTCTTCACAGGCGAATATTATGTAGGTCTGGGCAAAACAGCCCAAGAAGCGTACATGAAGTATCTCTCTGAAGTCTCAAAGATCGAGAAGCTCCAGCCCAAACCTCTCGAGGACCTCGAACAGAGGAGAGCAAACATCATAAACATCTTCAGGCAAGCCAACATAACCTTGGCCGCACCTAAAACACTGAACCCCCACGCATCCTATCTTGAGGCGACTGTAGAATACACGTCGAAAGAACAGTGGAAAAGCACAAGTAGAGTGCTGGAAGAATTCATAGCCGAATGGTCTACGAGAACCGACAAAACTCTTATGTGGCAGGAAGATTCAAAATTAAACTTCGGAGTACTGATAAACGTTAAAGGAATAGTTGAATTACATTATGTGAGTGTAAACCTCGAAACAAGTTCAGGAGGGGGGTGATATGAGCCTCTACAAGAAGAGATCGTCCAGAAGGGAATTCAAGGAGGCCGGCGACATAGCGACACTGGTCGCAGGGATAATAATCGCCTCCATAATACTCGCCCTCCTAGTCAGGATCCAGAGGGGGCTCCTAGGAATAGTCCTAGGAGGAATAGCCTCCATCCTAGCAATATACTGGATCCTAGAATTGAAGAAGACATTGACTGGAGACCTGAGACTGAAGGTGAGAGATACTAAAGGATGGAACTCAGACATAATCGAAGACGCAAATGAGATCCTTATCGTAGGCAACGTTCCAGGTCCAGAAGACAAGATAGAGATCCATCTACATGAGGGCTTCCTCGAAGTGAAGGCAGGAAGAGGATTCCATGAACTGGTGAAGTTACCGTCGAAGGTTGTAGGCTTCACCAGGGCATACAACAACGGCGTCCTAGAGATAAGGCTGAAGAAGGCCCAACCGCAAACATAAAGACCAAGAATCGCCGCGGATACTGAGTGAGCGATGGTTGAAAGTACCCTGAATAAACCCATAACAGTCTTGGTGACATGTCCGGACGAAGAGACAGCGACGAAGATAGCTAGATCCCTAACCGATAAGAGACTCGCCGCATGCATCAATATCACATCAAAAGTAAAAAGTATCTACCGTTGGGAGGGGAAGGTTGAAGAGGCCGATGAACATCTCCTGATAATAAAGTCTAAACGAAAACTATTGAAGAAGATTGTTGAAGATGTAAAGGCGAATCATCCATACAAGACTCCAGAGGTGATCAGCCTACAAATAGTCGGGGGCTCAAAAGAGTATATAGACTGGATCATGAAAGAAACCTCCTGATGCAACGATTCAAACGTGAAACAACGTTGAGCATAGAGATAAGGCGAAAGGATCTTGAGAAGATAATTAGGCACTCCAACGAAACCTACCCTGCCGAGTCTTGCGGAATACTGTTGGGTAGAAGGGATGGTGAGGTCAAGAAGATTCAGATGGTATGCCCAACAAGAAACATGTTGAACTCAAAGGACGCCTATGAGATAGACCCTAAGGAGCAACTCGAAGTCTACATGATGGCAGATGAGCTCTCCATGGAAGTTTTGGGTTACTATCACAGCCATCCAGACTGGCCTGCGCAACCATCCAATACAGATAGGGCTAAGGCAAACCAGCCTGGATGCTCCTACATCATCCATTCAAACCTTACAGGTGAGACCAGATCATACGTCTGGGAAGGTCGAGACTTCAAGCCTGAAACGCTCAAAATCGCAGACGACTAACAGTATGTCCCACAACCGCTCAACCACGCTAAGATGTTGAACATTCCCATAGAGAAATCAAACTCTTGATAATATCAGGCCTGAGACCTTCATCAATGTTTAAAAAGAAGTTGCCAGTCTTTCCATTGGCCCAACCAATGACTGAAGGGAGCCACTATGGAGGCCATTAAGAGATTGGAGGTTGAGAAGCTGCAGACTCATCCTATAACAGTCCCTGCAGACTACACCGTATCGAAGGTTATAGGTGTTCTGAGGGATCTAGAGTCATATGAAGCCTTCACATTTGAGGAGGGCAAAGTTGGAATGGTGACTATCAGGGACATATTGAGAGTTTCGAATCCGTTGAGTACAAAAGCATCCACGATTGTAAGATATCCAGCCAGACTCTCACCTGCAACAACTGTAGCAAAGGCAGCCAGGATCATGACAGATTATAGGTTGAGGGCTCTACCAATAGTTGATGGCGATGAGCTTGTAGGAGCCATCACAGCAAAGAGTATTATGGAGACCCTGGCCAAGTCAGGCTCCCTAAACTTCAAGATCAAATCTTTGACATCAAGCAGCCTCATCAAACTAGAATCTTCAGATCTTGCATCAAAGGCTAGGAACCTCATGGTTGATAAGAGGATCGACCACCTACCTATCTCAGAGAACCATCATATCGCAGGAGTTGTGACCTCAAGCCAGATAGTCTATCTCCTAGCTCCTAAAGAGAGGGTTGGGAGCGACTCTCTCGGCCTGGAGGGTCAGAGCAACCTAAACGTCCAAGTCAAGGCCCTGATGGATACGACACCAATACATTCACCGGCTGAAGACGATGCCTCAAAAGTTCTGAGGGAGATGTTGAGGATGGGCAAGACCTATTCTCTCATCACTGTCCTGGAGATGGTTGAGGGCATAGTCACCCCAAGAGACTTCGTCAAACTGCTCGCTGAGCCTGAGGCGAAACCTGAGATACCAGTATATGTCGTAGGATTACCAGACGACCCTTTCGAGGCTGAGGCTGCCAAATCAAAATTCATGAATGTAATTGGAAGACTCAAGAAAGCATTCCCTGAGATTGAGGAGGCCCGCTCAATAATAAAGACACCCGAATCCATGATGAGGAAGGATAGGAGAAGGTATGAGGTTGATGTCGCCATAAAGACACCTGGAGGAATTGTGAATTTCACCCATGCAGGATGGGAGTTGCCGAGCATATATGATGAGTTGGCGACCAGACTCAAGAGGATGCTCACCCAGAAACAGAAGCCTTCGAAAAGATATTTGAGGCCCGGATACAGGTCGAAGAGGAGACGTTAACAGAATCTTCCAGAGGCCTTCCTCACCAATATATCATGCTGAGATAGATATTTTGGACCCTAATCATTTGAGATGCTCGTAACCTTTAGGCTCGACATCCAACACCCTACCGTCAACCCTCAAAACGATCCTCCCAACATCACCAGTAACCCTCCCTATAGGTATTAGGGGAATCCTCCTCATAGCCCTCCCAAACATTCTAGGACTCAAAGTCACAACCAACTCATACTCCTCCCCGCCATAAAGAGTCAAGTCAACATGGTCAATACCATTCTCGAGAGCGAACCTCTCCAAATCCCCATCGACCGGTAGCCTATCTATTTCGAAGCCGACACTGCTTGCCCTCGCCAACTCATAGAGGCTCCATGCCAACCCGTCACTTGAATCTATCGAGGACGTCAATAACCTGTTTGAGGCCAAGGTGACTCCCTCAACCAGCCTGGCTTTGGGCATGTAGACAGCATCCAAAGCCCTAACCCTAAGGTCTTGAGGCGCCTCCAAACCTTCCTTAACAATCTTCAAACCTAAAGAGGCCAGACCGAAAGGGCCCGTCACAGCTACGACATCACCATCCCTGGCAGTGTCACGCCTCACAAGAATCTTCTCTCTACAAATGCCGAAGACACATATATCTATAGTCAAGCCTTCAGCCTCATTCGTGTCTCCACCGATAATGTGGGCACCATACTCCTTGGCGGCTGCGTTCAGGCCTGAACCGATCTGGCGGATCTCATCCTCACCCAGACCCTTAGGCAACCCTAGGGAGGCGAGTATGACTTTAGGTCTGACACCTTTCGCCGCGAAGTCACTCACACTCGATACGACAGCCTTCCTGGAGGCCTGCCACAAACTCATACCGGAAGGAACATCAGTTGCTCCAACGAGCATGTCACATTTCAAGACACCGAGCCTACCTTTGCCTAGACGGACTGCGGCGACGTCTTCGCCGAAAGGCAGAGGGTTACCCCTCATCCTGTCCTGGAGTCCAGTGATCAACTCAATTATCTTCCTCTCACCCAAACCCGCACCCGACACACTCAATTATAGAGAACACCTGCAGTATCTGAATATGGCGATCCTAATCCTTATCAATATCGCTCTCCAATGATTCTTAGGCCCCGGAGCTCTCAGCCCCGCGTCCAAAAATGCGGCGCTGGAGGGAGAGCTCAGTACGGTAGAGCGACGGCTTCGTAAGCCGTAAGTCCTGGGATCGAAGCCCAGCCGGGGCTCCATACTCTCCGAAGATCTTGCATATACTGAGGCTTGGAGTTTTTGACTAACTCAACGGAAGGATCATCTAATCCCTGATAGTTTTACGACGAGTTTCCGCGTGATCTTCTTTGCAGTTTAGGCCGGTTCAACAGATATGTAACATTCTCAGAAGATTGGTCCGTTTATGTGAATCTACTATCTATGTTTTAAAGCAAGGTCTTCGGACAATATCTATCTAAAGACATACATACTTAATCTTGTCAGGGTAGAGCTCCTCCTTCAGTCCCCCTTACACGATAAGTAGGATTGCGCATCACCACGACCTTACGGTCATGCTAAACCGATCGGTGACGCAACATATTCTCGAGATGGTGTATCCCACGGGTATTAACATTGAGGCGTCTCCGAATATTTTTTTGTAATGAGGCAAACACTAATTTATGTACATCCACGAGAGGATTCTCGATACATATATTATGCAGTGCCTTCTAGACATAGCATTGAGATAGTTGGCGACTCAAGAGGAGACCAGTTCAAATTCCCGCTTTGACCGGCAGGCTTATCTTTCCATATCCCAACCTCTCTCTTGGTGTGATGATTGTCCTCGGAGCCAGAGAGGTTCACTACTATTCTGGAAAGATCTGATGGCTACAGATTCAATGTGAGATTCGACTCCGCAGATCTTCCGGAGATGATTATGGATGAGCCAAAGCCTGTAGGGGAGGGTTCAGGCCCAAACGCTTCACGCCTGCTCTCAGCGGCTGTCGGCCACTGTCTCAGCGCGAGCCTGCTGTTCTGCCTCGCAAAGGCTAGGCTGAACGTAGAAAGGGTCGAAACGACTGTTGAGACCTCATTCCGAAGAAACGAGAAGGGCCGCCTCAGGATCGGTTCGCTGAGAGCACATATTCATTTATCCATTCGAAGGGAGGACGTCGAAAGGTTGAAGCGATGCCTTGAACTATTCGAAGACTTCTGCGTCGTCACTCAAAGCGTAAGGCAAGGAATTCCGGTGAGTGTGGATGTCGCTACAAGAGATGAAAAAGGATCTTAGCCTCATGTGTCAAGCGGCACCAGAAATTTTAATAAAGATCAACAAAGCAAATAGAGTAATTCCACTGGTAAGCGTGTTCTTCTATCTCTCATGAGCTACTTTAAAATCAATACTCCTATAGTGTTAATGTAAAGTTACCTATGCTTATGGTCACTCATGCCGTTAATCCTCGATGCATATTTATAACTCTAACCAGCAAAATTGAGTCGACGAATCATGTTCGATGAAAATATTAGAAAGACAGTTTTGAGTGCTCAAAGGAACGAGTTAACTGAGCATATCATTTACAGCAGACTATCAGACTCAATAAGGGATCCCCATAATAAGAATGTTTTAAAACAGATTTCGGAGGATGAGCTCGATCACTATTTTTTCTGGAAAAAATATTCCAAGGAAGACGTCAAGCCTGATCGGCTAAAGGTCTTAAAGTATTTGCTCATCGCCAAAATTTTCGGGTTTACATTCGGAATAAAACTTATGGAGAGAGGTGAAGATCAAGCTCAGGTTACTTATTACAAGATTTCAAAATATATCCCAGAAGCTAAAGATATTGTTGCAGATGAGGATATGCATGAGAAGCAGATCATAAACATGATTGATGAGGAGAGACTCAGATATATCGGTTCAACTGTTCGAGGGTTGAATGATGCACTCGTGGAACTTACTGGTGCAATTGCAGGGTTCACCTTTGCCCTCCAGGATCCAAGATTGGTTGCAATGGTGGGTTCCATCACAGGAGTCGCAGCATCCCTCTCAATGGCGGCTTCGGAATATCTGGCAACTAAATCTGAGAGTTCTGCTCTGGATCCTGTCAAAGCATCACTCTATACATGTTCAGCCTATATCCTCACCGTCATCTTCCTGATCTATCCATATCTCATCCTCTCCAACATCTACCTCTCGCTCGCATTGACGGTTCTAAACGCCCTCATAGTGATTTTCATATTCACATTTTACATATCTGTTGCCAAGGACGTACCTTTAAAGTCGAGATTCGTTGAGATGGCATTCATCAGTCTCGGAATAGCAACCCTATCCTTTATCATAGGACTCATAATGAGAACCGTCTTGAAATTAGAAATATAAAAACACTTACAATCTCCACCCTTTAAGGAATGGAAAATGCCAGTATAGGGGCCTCCTATTCTGGAGGTGCTTGAGACGACAGCTTCATCTACCGAATCTTTTAAAGTGTTTAATAGGCGGCCAATAGATTACCTCAGAGATTCTTATCTCTATCCGAAGTGTGTGTAAGAATTTTGCTCTATGATGGATAATTTCAGATTTTTCTGACATATATAAATGTAAGATAGTTTCATATTATTTGATGGCAATCTTTGGTTGAAACAGTTAAATTAGCCTTGAAAGGCTAAGTTACCATACCGAAGTTAAGAAGAGAACTTGGTATAAATGATGGCGAGAGACTCCTGATCATGCGTGGCGGAAAAGCAATAAAAGTCATCCTCTTACCCAAGCTTTCAAGTTTAGCCGGTGTAGATGAAGAATTATTCAGAGGCAGGAAACCCTCAAGGGAGATAGAGAACATGAGAAAGGAGTGGACAAGAGAATTTGAGAAAAAAATCAGCCAAACCTAAGATAATCCTAGATACGAAGCCCCTAATCAAAATGTTCGCAAAGGAGGAAGGTTGGGAAGACGTCCAGAAGATTGCGTTCAAGATAGAATCTGATGAAGTAGATGCGGCAATAAGCGGTAACATAAAGAGATCTACTATAATTACTTGCAGGAGAACAGTCCTGACTTGGCTCAGAGACTAAGTTCACCTGCGTAGTTGTGGAAATCCTGTGTGGATCTCGCCTGTCCTACCGTCGACTCTGACATTGCTTATAATATTTCCGTTGGAGTCTATGATTGGCACATTGTAGATAAAACCATGTTGCTTAGGCTCACCCGCACTCCAGCCTCTTGCTAGGGATTCTTGCACAGCATTCAGGGCGTCTTGGGAGGTTGGAGTATTTATCTTCCCTAGGGGGACTATCATGATAGGCTTGCCCTTATAGTTGATGCTGACTATCCAGACTGCGCCTCTATCAGATACTTCTCCAACGGTGAAGGTCTTCAAAGCATCATTTACGATAATCTTCGCCTGGGAGTCTGTAACGGTGATGTTAACTTGCCATTTGCGCGGGCCTGTGATATTACTTTGCCATTCATATGGTAATGGACGCTTGCAAGGACATGCGCCCCCATTAACGGGAGGGCCTTCCAAACCTGTGTTCGCAGCAGCTGTAAGGATAACATTTGCTAAGTAAGCTGAACTGGCTGCCACTACAATGATAACTATAAGCAGTACCGCATTCCGTGTTAAACTCATTCCTCTACACCAGCCTACGTTGAATGTCAGATGCCTTATTAAATGGTTTTTCAGAATCTCACCATAATCCATACATGATCTCAAAATTCAAATATTGCGCTTTTCATTAACCACCTGAATCCTATTCTTCCCCTTTGACCACAAATTGTAGATGCAATCGGCCAGATTTAGTTCGGAGCATCCACCTTTTATATTGGTGGTACCATCTTGCTTACTCTCAGGTGTCTCGATGAGGAGATCCATCTCGATCTCAGGGACGGCTGTGCTTGGAGCTTTGGTCATAATCTTCGACCTGACCCTGTGGAGTCTGAGAGTCAAGATTCCGTTCCCATTCTTTCCAAGACTGAGACTTGACATCAGTGGAATTCCAATAGTGCTCTCGCTTCTACTTTACGGTCCGTTCTCAGGATTTGCAACATCGACAATCCTATTCCTATCAATATCATTCAGGGATCCCCTGAGCGGCTTCATGAGGGCCATAGCTGAACTGTCTACGGTCGCAGGTATGATACCGTTCTACACTAGAAAGTCGAAGGTTGGCATGTTGATGAGTGTCGTTGGGGGCGTATCCTTGAGAGTTATAGTAATGTCCCTATGCAACATGGTCTTCCTGCCGCTCCTATCAATATTGACATGGGATGCGGCTGCGGCCCTGCTGCCATTCATAGCAGGCTTCAATGTGATGGCTGGGCTGATAAGCTGTGTGGGCGGATATATCCTCTGTAAGGCCCTGCTTAGGAGGCTCAAGCCACCATCTAGAGAATCTGAGGCCGAAATATTGCAAAGCCAGATCAATACATGAAAGAAGCTGTTGACTGAACAGTAATTGGATACTCACATGTCGAGATGAGGGTTTACATGATGTTGAAGTGAGGGTTCGCCTCATGCTCCTTC
>JAGTQO010000050.1 GCA_018396565.1 Candidatus Bathyarchaeota archaeon | reverse complement strand
AGTTCGCTGGTGATATTCAGGCCCCAGCTAGTTCTGAATGCGCGCGTTATTGAAGAGTCTGAAGGTCTTTGACAGAGCCTCATTGTGAAAACCTCCTCGGATCTCCGTAACCTAGCAACTTCTCAATTGTCACCTGCGGGACGTCAGCCTCGACTTTGATTTTCAAGCCAGCTTTCTGAATTACTGGATCGCTGGAGAGACCCATCTGTTTCCTCAGATCTATTCTCCGTAGTCACCTTCAGGGATCTTAACTTGACATTCTTATTTGTTGCAAAGCAGGCGGCCAACCCGTATAAGCAGCATTGTATAGGATCTGGGCTGGTTCCCCATACACCTGAGAATGGGGAGAACTCGCAGCTCAGTGAGACTCTGCCTTTCTGATATGGGATCTCTGCAGTGAATTGGGGTCTCCCCTCTTGGAAGGCCCATTCGCCAGTCACACTTTTCTCCTTCAGCGCCTGTTTTGGATCATTCTTTACTGCTTCTGCGAACTTCTTCATCTGTTCAAGGTTGATGTTATTCACTGTCTCCACTTCCTAGTGATGTCAGAGCATGTTGCTGCCTAGTCGAGCTCTTTCTCTCGTATGAATGCACCGTGCCATGTGTGGTACCATACCTGGCCGGTGTAGCCGTTGACGCTTAGCATTCCATAGATCTTGCCGTCCATGAGGACGTGCAGTGTGTAGTATCCGTAGAAGGTTTCGGGCTCTTCTACTGTTGAGCCTGGCAGGTATGAGTTCAGGTAGGTTTGGGCTAGTTGCTTTGCGTCTGTTTTTGTGACTGGCATATCGGCTGTAGGTGTTCCGCTATATGGTTGGTATCCCCATCCACGGCCCATCATGCCTCCCATCATTCCTCCTGGTCCATAGCCTCCGCCCATCGGGCCCCAGCCGAGCATATGTCCGTACTTGGTGTTCCACATCATGTTAGGCCCTTGTTCTGGATGGATTATACCCATCATTCCGCCTATTCCGCTCAGTCCGACTCCTTTCTCTATGATTCCCTCGAAGGCATCTATTCCTGTGCTTTTCTCGTAGGTGATGAAGTAGTAGTTGTACTGGAACTCCATGATCTCCTTGACAGCAAGGTCCGTGTATCCGAGGGATGCGACGTAGTTCTTTGCTACTTCAGCAGCCTCATCTATGTTTCTTGGGATGTATGGGTAAGGTGGGGATTGTCCCGGGGTCAGGGTTGGAGATGCTGGGAAGGGTGCTGTCTGTGCGGGAAAGGGTGTTGTTACTTGCCCCGTATATGTAGGCGCCCACTGCACTGTCGAGAATGTGACTATGCCCACGACGCCTATTATGATAAGGGCTGCTCCGAGCAAGATCCGTCTATTCATCTGTCGGTCCTCCTAGGAGAGATCCTGCTTCATCCGGTCATACTCTTCCTTTGATATCTCGCCCTTAGCGTATCGTTCCTTCAAGATCTCCAGTGATCTGCCGCCGGGTGCTGGTTTGCCCGAACTCACCAAGTAGTATATTCCGAATGCTATTAGGGCTAGAAAGATGATTACTAGAATTATTTGAACCAGTGCGCCGAGCCAGTTGAATCCGTAACCGTAGCCGTATCCTCGGTAGCCCATCATGCCCGGTCCCATCATACCGGGGCCCATAAACCAGCCTCCCATAAGCATCAACGGTCCAGCGAACAGAACTAGTACAATGATTACCAGAAGAACGATCCACGGGCTGTTTCTATCACTCATATCTTTTCCTCTGTAACACGTTTTGGCACTTTATCCTATTTAAGTAATTCCCCAGATCATGCCTCGTTGTTCCCACATTAACCCATAGCAGGGCATCCGAATCACCTCTGTAAGGATATTATCAAGCCAGGTTGCAAGGTTGGGCGCAGATGAGATCAGCCCGATCCCCCTCTCACCAACCTTTCCATTCACAACTATTACTGCGCCATTCTGATCAAACGCAACAGATCTACCTCATACTCAATATCTCGCCTTGCCTTGTGTCGCTCTCATCAGAGACTGCGACGTACGCATTGTCACGTGGATGTCCCGCTACCTCTTTGTTCAATGGAGTGACGGGGAAAAATCCTCCTCAAGAACGATAACTGTGGCAAGGCCAGCTTCCTATACGGCTAAGGACAAAGTCCAGTTCCAGCTAGTTGTTAAATCTGATTACGGCGATCCCAAAGGCTCCGTCTGGTACGACGCCGGCTCAGAAGCAAGATTTTCCGTAGCTACTTCTGTGGAAGGTCCACTTGGGATTAAGTACGTATTCGAGCGCTGGTCAGGCGACTCGACTGCTACAATGGCTTCAGTAACCATTGTGATGAATGGACCAAAAACTGTAACAGCAATCTGGAGAACGGACTATACTATGACCGTCGCCATCATTGCCGTAATCGCTGTGGTAGCCATAGCGCTTGTAGTAGTGGCGATGAAGAGAAGGGAAAAGGCAACAGCGGCTTAGCTTACTTAATCCTAAGGATAGAGCATGATGGGTGAGATGAATCCATAAACCGAAAAAGAGTTTATGGAAAACTTGCTCTTTCCAAAAGGGAATTTGAAACGAGAATAAGCTAGAAGTTGCAAAATAACCCAATAAAAATGAGGAAGAATGGAAAAATCAACTCAATTTTGTACTTTCTCCAATACTTAATAAAAGCGAAAGTAGTTAGAAAAGTGGGAACTGAATGATAAGATACCAAAATGTCGCACTTTCGCCGCACTTTCCTCAAGGCTTTTGAATTAATATTCCTGTAACAAAGTGAGTTGGTCCTTGCATTCGTTCTTGTTCCCCAGATCAATAATCCGCTTCTGTATACGTACGTTAATTAATATGTTTTTGAAACTGCCATAACAGAACCCTCATGCATTGATAACACATACTATTTTACTTCAAATCTTAGTTTCTGTGGTTCTTCAGTGAGAGTTACTGTTCAGCATGCAAAGAATACAGAAGCGATAATGGTAATGATACTTAGTCAATTATTTGGAAAAATGATTTAGCTTTTTGTGAAAGATATGGTTTAGTTGTTGATTTGTGGGTGGATAAATGTGAGAACAAATCTATTCAGAAGACGGAAGACCAAACAAATTTCCAGAAATAACTCGCAAATTTTTTCTCACGCAAGGCGCACGGTGTTCGGCGCGCTCTTCGTGCTACATATAATATGAAGATTAGTAGATATGAGAGCGAGAGAAATAGAAAGAAGAAACAGAGAGAAAAGAAAAAATAAAAACAGAGATAAAAAACGCGAAGAATGAAGGCTCAATTGTTTTCGCTCGCTCGAAACGTAGCTTAATTTGGAGGATTGGGAATCAAGATATTTTTACTGTAGATACAGGCAGATGCATGAATAGAGATAAGCGAATGTGGAAAATTAGGTTTTTGCTGGAACACGCATCTTCTCAGCTTCTTTCTCCGCTATTTGCAATGAAACCTCATCTACCATTTCATTTAACCTCTTCACTAATGGGTGTTCTGTATTTATCCTGTACATTGTTGCTCTTCCTATGTTCCTTGAAGGTTTAACTATTTCTAATTCTTCCAAATCTTTGAAGTTCTTGTAAAAAGTCTGCTTGCTCATTCCCAATTCCCTTATAACTTCGCTCTTGCTGAAGTCGAAGTATGGATTATCCAAGAAAATATCGAGTATCCTAAGCTTAGGTGAATAGCCGAACATCTTTACGAAGAGGGTTTCCCCAAGATCCTTGTACTTAACTTCTGACATACAAAATCAGTTAGGGAGAGAAGTATTTAAATCTTAACCGTTAATGGTATTAAAAGTGTACTATGTTTCCTCTGAGCATAGACAAAGAAATCAAGGCAATGATTCTAAGTAAGCTAAAGAATAGAGGTTGTTGGAGTGCTAGATACACGCCTCTCGATAGCCTTGTGATATGGCTCAGCAATAAGATAAAGAGAAATGGAAAAAGAGTTTGATAATTCTGATTTAACATTATTATACGGGAGTCTTTTGCCTCGGCTACTTAATCATAAAGCAGTATTGGTCACAACAAGAAATAATGGAAAGAAGATAGACACTAGGGTTTTTTATCACTTTAGTTTTGGTCTTCTGGGATGTCGATGATTTGGGGTGGTTCACAAGCTCCTCTAACGCATTCCTTTTTACCTTTAAAAAGCATTTTGTCGCTTTCTCTTCTTTCGCATAAACCTGGGCATGAACTCGAAGAACCAAATCATGTCGCTGGTCTCTTCGTCCATAGTACCTTCTCTCAAGCATTCCTTTTAAGTTCATAGTCGCTGGATGTGGACACTAGTTACTCCATTCAACTTTGGAGGAAAGTGCATTGTACGCGGTAAACTTTGCTGTAAGGATTGCTTGATAGAAATAAACGACAAGAAGTCTTGTCCAACGTGCTCCAAGAATTTCCTGAAGGGCAATAGCATGCTCGGATATGCGACGGATGCCTTTGAGATAACATGCCGAAATTGCATCAAGAGTAGGGAGGTAGGATTCAAGGTTCATTATATCTAAGGAAGATGTGCGATTTTTGCATTAGCGATTATCATTGAATTATACTTTTTAACTTGTCTTTCAATTTAGGGATGTCTTTCTTAACTGTATCCCAGACAGCGTCCAAATCAACACCGAAATAATTGTGTATCAATTTATTCCTCATTCCAGCTGCATCCCCCCATGGTATTTCAGGATTTTCTTCCTTGAATTCTTTAGATAACCTCTTCGTTGCCTCACCTATTATTTCTAGCTGTCTTATTACTCCATCTTGGACGAGATGATTACCAATAAACTCTTCATACCTTATATCCTTGGTATACTCTTCTATTCTTGATATAGCATCTAGAATGTGCTTCAAGTACACTGAGTCATCCTTCTTCATAGATTAACTCCGACTCCTTTCTTATTCTGTCCGTTAAGTATGGGCTTATCGATTTCTCTGTCAGTAGGTCAACCTTTACTCCCAAGGCTTCGGATAGATCCCTTTCCATTCTCACAATTTCAAGAAGGCTCTTCCTCTCCGAGAACTCAACAATAATGTCTATATCGCTTCCAGCCCTTTCCTCCCCCCTTACATAAGACCCAAAGACCGCTATTTTCTTCGCTCCTTGATTCTTCAGTACTTCAATAATCTTCCCATAAATTTCCTCCCTACCCATTTTTTCACCTTCTCATAAGAGAATCGCATCTTTCAAATTTAAATGCTTTTAGAATACCAGACTCAAAACCAGCCTATAGGATAGAAATTGCGGGAGTGCTATGTACAGATTAACTCTATCACTTAAGCTTGGCTCTTCCCCTCCATGGGTTACGTTGTATGATGAATTGTGGGAGGATAAGCTTTGAAGGGATGTTCTGTACTTACTGTCATTCCCCTTTTCTTGGAGCTGCGCCTTAAATCCTTTAACAAATATTGAGGACGGAGTTTACTCGGGCGATATTGAAGGAGAGAATTCTCCTTTCCTCTTACCCATAAACCCTTACTTCGGTTATACTTCGCATTCTACGGATTTCGCAACCCGTTTGAGGAAGAGGGCGAGAGCCTAGTAATAATAACTCAAAGCCCTTCAAACATAGAGTATGACAACGCAAAAATGCCAGAACATCTTCATATTCCGCTTGCAGGATCCTAGGTAAGCTATTTTCAAACATGCTGACAAGCCTGGAGAGCAGGAAAACTATAATTAAGACTCCTCTGGCAAGCAATCCCTTTGTTTTAAGTACCCCTGAGGTCGACGTTAAGTGATTCAATGAGCTTGATGGATGAGTTGATAGAGAATAAAGTGGAGCATGCCGATAACAAGATTGCCTAGAGCAACAAGTTTTATTATCCTCCAAGATACTAGTCGATGCTTGAAGATCCATCCTAGCCTTCTCCAGACGTCTATCGTACCCGTATATATCTGGCTTCAAGTCACTCTCTATAATAAAAATGGTTGAGGGATTCGAACCCACGAACCCCTACGGGACAGGAGTTCTAAACTGCGGTTTGGAATGGCTTATGTGTACCTGAACCGTAATAGGGCTCAAGATTCAAACAAAAGCGTGTGGGAAGAAGTATTTTGAAGCTTACTAGATCCACTACTGAAAGTATACGTTTCTTATCCACTCGAATAGTAGTACGCAACTCCTGGTGGCCGTGTTGCCTCCAATGACCCACTCACAGGATCAACTTTTAGGCCCAAATCTTCCAGTGATCTTATGCCTAAGACAGGTTTTGCGTCCATGAATGTAACAGCGAGAGTTGCCCCCTCACGATCTCCGACCGCAAGCACAACAGCATAGACCTCAGCCTCCACTCTGCGCCCGTCGCCGAGTTCCAGCTTCGTCTTAGTTGGGACCTTGACCGCTCCAATCTCTTCAAGCAAATCACGAGGAAGAACGGTGAACGTAGCACCTGTATCGACTAGAAGCTTATCAATCACTCGATGCGTCTTCGTCCCGATGAGTCTCACCTTTGCATAGACATGAGTCAAATAGCATCAAGTTGACAGAGCCTCCGACCCAGATAAGCGTTACCTGTTAGGAATCTGCATATGAAGGAATATTCTATGAGCGAACTTTATGGGACATCACATGGAGAAAATAGAGGAAGACTGCATTACAGAATTCAACTAGTCGGTTATTAATCTATAAGTCAAGGTTTATCATTGTAGTGGAAGGACACCGATTCATCGACTCTCTTCATCAGAGTCGGAGGATGAGTTGATCGCATCGTTATCAATCACAGGGCTATGGATGGAAAACCAGTAGTCCGACAAATATTCCAGGTCAATTGAAATAATTGGCTGCTTAACTCTGCTAATACAAATAATTGACAATTACATGCGAAAGGCATCTTAGAAAGTGAGGAGGAAGCGCAGTTTCAATGGTCGTGGACGCGATCTTCACTTGAATTGGCTTAAATTGTTCTACTGTTGTAGTCCTTAAAGTTGAGGAATCCAACAAAAAGTTTCTAGGAAATAGAAGGATAAGGAGTCTGGAAGACCTTGCTAAGTCTGATATAAACTAGTTAAGGAAATTATGGCGAAGTAGGAGGTCCTGGGTGACCGTGAGGGCCACTTGTACGTATTACCCTCAACCTGTGATGCTCTAAAACCTTGGGCTTCAGACGTGTAAACTTGTTCATAAATGCTACTTTCCGACTATGGATAGAAGTCCAGCGTAGTACGTGCGCTCGTAGATAGAATGAAATGGCAAAAGAGAATTCTCTAACGTTGGGGGAAACCGCAATGGAGATTTAGGAGTTACAAAATTAATTTTAGAAGGTAAGGCAAAGTAAAGTGGCAAAATGAACTGCCCTTACCCTAAGGAGCTGTTATTAAATTAAGACCTTCGATTTTTTGTAGGTGCGTGTTTCTCGTTATTAATGGGTAGCCTTTTATTAGGGCAATTGCGCCGATCATAACGTCTCTTATGCCTATAGGTTGGCCTTTTGCTTCCAGCTCAGCATGGATTTCTCCTGCTTTTTCCGCTGATTTATGGGTCATATTTAGGATAACGGTTTGTTCCAGCAGTTTTCTTGTGGCAGTTAGGTTTTGCAGCTTTTTCGTGGATTTGCAGGCTCCGTAATATAGTTCGAAGGCGTTGATAACGGTTGTTGAAAGTGTCAAACCCTTCCGCTCCAGCTCAGCTATAAAGGTTACGGGTTTTTCTAAGCCTCTAAGTACGTCTACTAATATATCTGTGTCGATTATGACCTGATTTCCGGCATCTTCCATTTCTTCCATGCCTCTGCGAGTGAAGCTTTAATCTCAGCCCATTCCTCATTGGACATGTCCCAAGAGCCGGCTAAATCGGTTATTCTTGTGCCTTTCTTCCTTGATTTCAAGCTGATTAGGTATCGCATGGCCTCGTCTAGTGAAACTGGGCGTTTTAGCCGCATCTGAAGTTCGCCGGCAACTTCAGAAAGCCTAACGTATGTTTCCTTACTTATTTTGATAGTCTTGGCTTCAGACACTTTTTCCACCAAGTAGTAATAGCAGTCTAAAAGCATTTAAACGTTACCAAACTCCTTCGTTAAAGTATTAGGGAGAATGAAGTATGCGAAAAGTCAATGGAATAGGTTGACGGTTACGCTGGCTAAATATACGGAATACTCAAAGTGAATTAAGATTAGGGGTCTATCTCTAGGATTCTCTGTTGCTTATACGAGTCTCTCAAACTCCTCTCTTGTAAGCAGTGATTCTGGTAGGAGGCGCCTACCCTTATATGATGTCATGATGTCTTGATCCACTTCACCTCAGTCGGATAATCACCCTCACTATCGCAGCCTCTCAACCATTTGAAGAACCTTTTAACAATAACCTTATAATCATATTTAGTATGATCAGTGTAGCCTCTAGAGTTTACCCAAGCAATCAGCCTCTCAACATCCTTACGGGTGTAAAGGTTGAAAGGCTTCTCAGCAACTCGTAATTACTCCTGCAAGATACTGGTTTCTTGTTCGAAGAATCTCTTTTAATATGCTTTACTGCGTCTGATAAAGAGGAAAACCGCCATATATTGGTGGTGGTTTTAAACTTAGCAATTCATTGTAAATCGAAGAAACCGAAAAAAGCTTATGGAAAACTTGCTCTTTCCAGAAGGGAATTTAAACGAGAGATAAGCGAATGTGGAAAATTAGGTTTTTGCTGGAACACGCATTTTATCAGCTTCTTTCTCCGCTATTTGCAATGAAACCTCATCTACCATTTCATTTAACCTCTTCACTAATGGGTGTTCTGTATTTATCCTGTACATGGTTGCTCTTCCTATGTTTCTTGAAGGCTTAACCACTCCTAATTCTTCCAAGTCCTTGAAGTTCTTGTAGAGAGTTTGCTTGCTCATCCCAAGCTCTTTTGCGAGCTCGTTTTAGCTGAAGTAAGGGCATGTTAAGAATATGTCCAGTACCCTAAGCTTTGGGGAGTAGCCAAAAGCCTTCAGCAGAATCGTATCTCCCATGTCCTTGTATCTGACTTTGCCCATACCCCTCGATAATTAAATAAGACTTAAGCATTTATATACTCTGAAAACTAATTGAGTAGTGATTCTTATGGAAGACGTTGGAGCTGAACGCTTGGCCCAGAAGCGGGTTGAGGATTTGATAGCGATAAGCCTATACCAGGCAAGGGCTAACAGGGTAAAGGAGTATGTGAAAGAGCTTTACAAGAGCTACGAACCCTACTTAAAACCATTAGAGAAGGTTAGGGAGATTTTAGCTAGCGAAATAGCTGGAGAGAAAACGAAAACGTTGAGTCAGGATGTTGTTGAGCTTCGAAGAAGGGAGACGCATTGAATGGTAACTTTCTACTTCGACACCTCAGCTATAGTTAAAAGATACCGTAAAGAAATTGGTTCTGAGGTTTTAGACAAGATATTTGAGCGTAAGGATGCTTTCACCATTTCCTTCTGGAGCGTACTTGAGTTTATAGTTACCTTTTCAACTAGGATGAGAAGAGGAGATTTGTCGAGAGATGCTTTTAATGTTGTTGTCTCACGCTTCCTTAAGGATGTTTTAGACAGGTTTGCCATAACTACTGTGAATGATGAACTTGTTGCCTCAGCAACTCTTCTAGCGGTTAAGCATGCTCTACCTTCGGCTGACTGTCTACAACTAGCCAGCGCAATAAATTTGAAAAGGTCCTTAAAACCTATGAAAGAAGAGCTCATTCTCATATGCTCAGACAAGGAATTATGCAGGGCAGCAGAAAAAGAGGGAATAGAATTCATTGATCCAGAGCAGGAAAACGCCCTAGAAAAATTGAGTAAATTCATTACCTAAAATTTATTTTCTTCTTGAAAAGGAATAACTAACGGAAGTTTTATGCGTTAATAGAAGTTTTGAAAAGCAACGCCCAACAACTAAAGCATGGATAGAAATTTCTTCTACTCGATGGCTGAAATATTTCTTCTTTCACTTTGGATTTTCTCCACGCTTAAGATTTTAGAGGACGCAGTAGCAACTATAATATTTGGAACTTCTGGAATTTCAGCTATCTTTCATCTCATCCTTGGCACTTTTTTAAAAGATGGTTTAAGAAAAATCTGCTATGCTATTGCTTCAATCATATTTGGAGTAATTGCTACACTCTCATGGTTCATCGAGGGCTTAACCATAGTCTCCTCTATTCTTATAGCGCTATTCGGAATTCTGCTTTTTACGATTGGGGAATCAATGCGTGATGAGAATGGCTGAAAAACATTACGATAATTATCACAAATGGTTAAAGTGGGCTTATGAGCAAAAATATGGAAAGGGGAGTTGGGATAGAAGCGAAGGTAAGGAAGAAGGAATAAAGGTAGGATTTCAAGAGTACCAATGTCCTTTCAAACTTTATTGGAACGAGGAGCAAGCTATCGGAATATTAGAAAGAAACAACAAGTTTATTGGAGTAGCTTGCTTAGTTGCTAAGGAAGTCGTTGATAAGGAAAGTTTTGTTAGAAAGTTTGGCTTGAGTTTCGAGAAGGATATTCAATGGAAGAACAGCTTCAACACTCTTAGACCATCTCCCAAAGTCTCCACTTTAAGGCTCTTTTAATCACTACAAATGAAGTTCCTTTCAAGCTTGAGCCTGACGTTCCAGAAGATTTAGAGGGAAGACTAAGGTGGGCTGAGAGAAATTATAATTTCCATAAGGCTAAGGCTGAGACTCTTAGAATTCAAATAGAACAACAAAGCGGAACTTTTGGAGTATTCCCAAAGTATTTGCCTAAGCAGATGAAGGAAGAAGAAGAACACGCAAGAAAATTCTTAGATACAGTTAGAGTCTTAGAATCTCAGATTCAAGAGCATCTTAAGCCATACTTTTTAATCAAGGAAAATATTTTCGCTGTAGCTCTATTCTTCTATGTGTACACGAATCCTTATGAGAGTTTTGGGGATGCAGTTAATGAAATTCTTTCTAGGAAAAGGTCTGCTAAGATTGAAGTAAACTTAACTTACTTTGTCAAATGCTCAGAAGTTAAAGACCTAATAATAGTTTTCAACCCAGAGTTTTTTCCTTTTTGGGATGAAGCAAAAAAGTATTACTGCTTAGCTTTAGCTGAAGATTGTGAAGGATTTGAATCTGATAAGGATGTTGCTAATGTTTTAAGAAAGATGTTCATCTCAGCCTTAGAACTTCCTACAGAAGAGCCGATAGAAGAACAGATACACATTCCAAGCGAAGAGGTAAGTGTAGAAACACCTAGAAGGGCTTTCTTAGGATATGTTGTTGAATCAATTATCAAGAGAAAAGTAACAAAGCGTAGAGTTTATTTTCCCTTAGATGTTTTGATCCACTTCACCTCAGCCGGATAATCATCCTCACTATCGCAGCCTCTCAACATCCTTACGGGTAAATAGGCTGAAAGGCTTCTCAGCAACTCTGGCAAGAACAGTCAGATGGTAAATATACTTTGCAGCCCTGGCCTTACTGACACCCTGAGCCAGAATATGCTCGATGAACCCCATTATGCTCTTCCTATTATCCTCCAGGATACTATTTGATGCTTCAAGACCCTTCCTAGCCTTCTCCAGACGTCTATCGTACCCGTATATGTCTTGCAAGCCGCACCCTATAATAAAAATGGTTGAGGGATTCGAACTCGAAGTCTGGTGCGGGGGGTTAGGTTTAGACCTCGGTT
>JAGTQO010000049.1:173-11696 GCA_018396565.1 Candidatus Bathyarchaeota archaeon | reverse complement strand
GAACTTCAAAGATTTGGAAGAGTTGGAAATAGTCAAACCTTCTAGGAACATAGGGAGAGCAACGATGTATAGGATAAATACAGAGCATCCACTGATAAAAAAGTTGAATGAAATAGTGAATGAAGTCTCATTACAAATAGCAGAACATGAAGTCGAAAAAACGCGTGTCTCAGCCGAAACCTAGTCCTCCTCGATCACATCTCTATTCAAACATCTATCTGCATATCTCATAAAAATATCTTTACCTCTTATTCTCAATTTCGGCAACGTTTCGAAGATTGGTTTTGGGTATCTTGTAATTCAGTTCTCACCTTTCTAACTATTTTCATTTTTTGTTAAGTATTGGGAAAAGTGCAAGGTTGGGTTAATTTTTTCTGTTCTTCCTAATTTTGATTGGATTATGTTACACACTTCTAACTTCTTCCTACTAAAAGTCTCTTAACCTTCTCGCCTGAGATCCAAGTTCAGGGTCTAAGTCATACTTAATTGCTTCTATAAAGTTTTGATCGCTCGGTTCATTCTCTTTCCAGTAATTGTATCCTTCCTCATCCACTCTTGAATTTCTATCAAAGCCTCATACAAAATTCTATAAACCTTCTTTTCCTCAACCATCAGAAACACCCTGTTTCTCTATTTCTTTTTCACATTTGAGGAATTGGTCGAAGGAAGAGGGGGAGTTGTGAAACTTCCAGATAAGATTGTTGATGCTTTCATAGACAGGGTTAAAAAGACTCTTAAGTAAAGAATGCGTTAAAGAATACTTAATTACAGGCTATGCTTACTAGATCTAGAGAATCGTCTTTGGGATTTACATATGTGAAGGTTAGGCTGATAAACCCAGCCCTACCAGAT
Source organism: Candidatus Bathyarchaeota archaeon (assembly GCA_018396565.1). Classification (GTDB taxonomy): domain Archaea; phylum Thermoproteota; class Bathyarchaeia; order 40CM-2-53-6; family RBG-13-38-9; genus DTMT01. Next base: position 10,844 of record JAGTQO010000049.1, on the reverse strand, counting down.
TTCTCTGAAACTGTTGAGCTAACTGTGGATACAGGTGCAGTGTACACAATCGTCCCCAAAGAGATCTTGGAAAAACTTAAGATTGAAAGGAGGGGGAGAAGGGTCTTTCAGACCGTAAATAAGCAGAAGATCGAGCGAGATGTTGGTGTAGCCATAGTTGAATACATGGATACTGTAGCTGGAACCAACGTGATCTTTGGTGAGAAGGAGGATACACCGTTGCTGGGAGTAACTACCTTGGAAGAACTCGGCTTAGAGGTAGATCCTGTGACTAAGCAATTAAAACCTGCAGCCCTACTATTGCTTTAAAATTTCTCTCTAACCCAATTTTCAGCATCTAGACTGTAGGGATGCGAAAATGTGAATCTGTTCACCTGCGCCTTTATAGATGGAGATTCGTTACGGTTTGGATGTCAAGATTGGGTGGGAGAAACCTCTACTTATGCAAAGTCCGTGGACCGGACTTGTGATGAGGAGCCTGGTAGAGTGTGATAAAGAATGTTTAGCTCGAAATGTTTCTTTCTAGAATCCACACACCGACTTCAGCAAGAGCGAAGTTGTAAGAGAGCTTGGGATGAGCAAGCAGACCTTCTACAAGAACTTCAAGAATTTAGAAGAATTGAGAATATTCGAGCTCTCTAGGAGCATGGAGAGAGCCGCTATGTACAGAATAAATACAGAACATCCATTAGTGAAAAGATTGGATGAGATAAGTGACTAGACATCTCTACATATAGCATAGAAAGAAGTGGAGAAGAAACGTACCTGTAGAGAAACCCTAAGGAAGCCCTCTAGATAGTTGTATGGAGACAAAACCTTACGGTCCGATTATGCGGAACCCTTTTAGCCTTTGAAAGTCTTCATCGAACGTAGCTATGGTTGATATTCCATTTATTCTACAAGTTGCTATGCTCGTACAGTCAGTGAAGCTGAACACTGGCTTTTCTTGCTCTTTGAAGATCTTCCATGCAAATTCAAATAGGTCTTCATTAACTCTGAAGAGAAGATTTGCACTGAGAATCTTTTCACCCAATTCTACCACTCTTCCCAAATTCATTATCTTAAATAACATGACGGTGATGACTTCATCGAATATATAGTCTGTAATGACTGAACTTCCATACCTGCCTCTATCTAAGTCCTTTATGATTTGAAGGGCTTTGGCATGATTTACATCAACTTCATTTAAGTAGGCAACAATGAGGCTGGAGTCGAGGAAGATCATCTTTTCTCCCCATACAAGATCTGGTCGATTTCGATACTCACCCTCTCTCTGCCTTTTCCCCAATTGAAAGGCTTTATTTCAAGAAGGCTTGCTTTACGTTTGATCGCCCTCTGCTTGATCCACACTTCCATCGCCTGTGTTACAGCTTCACCGAGCTTCATCCCCTCCTCTACAGCCCTAGCCTTAAACCTCTTAAAGACTGCTTCATCCAAATTTCTAATCGTTACATTCACCCTTATCACCAATAGCATACTTGTTTGACAAATAAATAAAGTTTATCAACTCTAAGGCTAATTGCATGCATATTCGACTTTCAACACGATTCTAGGCTTAGAAGGACCTCTGGTCCGACACTTGCAAAGAGAAACATCCGCCTATGTAAGGTCTGATGAGTCGGGCTGTCGGTGAAGAGACCGAGTGCGAAAAATGTTTAGTTCGTGATACTTACTCTAGATAATAATGTAAAGATATACATAATGGAAGATGCATATTCTGGGTCTTAAGGCAATCTCTACAAGACACCATCTCCAGTACTTCCTACACAGGCCCCAGTGCGCGCTGCGTCTATGGTAGTCAAACATGGGAAAAAGGGGAAAAGAAGATCTCGCATAATACTTTATCAACTATTCGAGGTCTTTGGCGGAAATGAGCGGGGTATAAATTAAAGTTATACATTTTTCTGACATGTGGTAATACATGATCGAGGAGGAAATGAAGGTTGGACCAAAGGGCCAGGTGGTAATCCCTAAAGCTCTGCGTAAAGCCCTCAAGATTCATCCGGGGTCGAAGGTTATCTTTAGGCTTGAGGGTGACCGAGTAGTCTTACAGAAACTCGATATTGACGCTGTGTCTCTATTCGAAAGAATAGCGAAGAAGGGCCCATCTATCAAGCAGATTTCGACACACCTATATGAAGAAGAGCTTGAGGAAAGGGTTGGTTGAAACGCTCTACCTCGATGCGAATATCTTTGTATATGCAGCCCTGAACCAGAAGGAGATTGGAGATCGAGCTCGACTCCTCCTCAGAGAGATACAGGAAGGCAAGCCACGTGCTTTCACATCGGCCATAACCTTCGACGAGCTCGTCTGAGCGGTTAGGAAGTACAGGAATCTTGAAGACGCAGTCACTGCTGGACAGACTTTCCTGAACATCACCTAGAGATTGTAGACGTGAAGGGAACCGTATTATCATCGGCGTTAGAACCTATGATGCAATATCGATTGGATCCTAGAGGCGCAATCCACGCCGCATCAGCGCTGTTGGAGAAAGCTGAGATGATCGACTCAACCAATGAACACTTTGATAGAGTGAAAAAGACCCAAAGAAGAGCCGTCTGAACGCGATATGCCTCGAAAATCTTTACCTTGAATTGAGTTTTCTCATAAACATAAATACTTGATAGATAAGAATTATTGTTGAGAGTTATGGCCAGTCTGATCTTGGTGGATCTCACCAAGAAGTTTGGCGACGTTACTGCAGTTGACAGCCTCAACCTTTTTATTCCGCACGGCGAATTCTTTGTCGTTGTCGGTCCAAGCGGATGCGGCAAGACAACCCTTCTAAAACTTATTGCAGGCCTGTTAAAGCCTGATAGTGGGAGCATATATATTGACGGAACCCTCGCCAACGATCTTCCGCCTATAAGGAGGGGTGTGAACATGGTCTTCCAGAGCTACGCCCTATTCCCACATATGAAGGTCTTCGATGAGAAGAAGTATTCAAACCTCAGCTTCGCCCTCAAACTCAGAAAATTCGTAACACCAAAGATCAAGAAGATAGTTGAGAATGTCAGCGAACAGGTTGGAATAGAGAGAAGTCTATACCCTAGGAAGCCTGGGGAACTTTCAGCAGGCCAACAGCAGAAGGTCGCAGTAGGAAGATCCATACTCATACCGCCCAAGATACTGTTGATGGACGAGCCTCTGAGTAACCTGGACCCTCAGAGCAGGATCAAAGTTTCAGATGAGATCAGGAAGCTGCATAGGGAGCTTGAGACGACGACGGTCTATGTCACCCACAACCTAGTGGAGGCGATGGCCCTAGCAGACAGGATGGCGGTCATGAATAGGGGAGGGATAGAGCAGGTTGACACACCAGAGAACATATACAACCATCCAGCAAACGAATTCGTAGCAGACTTCATCAAATACTTCGACTTCGGATACCAGATGGCGAAAAGGAGAATGCAGGAGTTAGCCTCATAATAATCTCATAAAAATTGCCTTCATCGAACAATCCAATGAGTATACATGGTGGAAACCAAACGGATCCCGCCAACAGATAACACCTACCATCAACATATATTCTCAGCTGCTTGAAACCATAACGAGGATACGCTTCTTTGCCATAGCAAGAAGCATCGGACAAATAGGGATTTTATGGCCTCAAATTATTTATTTTTAAAGAGACTTCAGTTTCTGAAAGTAAATTGATACCAAAAGGAATGATATTATTACTATAGGTAATAGGGAACAAACTTTTGAAGCAGCTAAATACATTAGCTACTCTTTATCAAATCACCCTCTGGACCTACGAAGACAATTGTTCTGTCAGCTCTGACGAGGTCAAGGTAAAGTTGTTATGTTTATCTTCAGGTCTTTAATAGAAGACGGTGGTATATTCACAGACAAAGGACCCTGGTATCAAGGTCTACGTAAACCCTTCTTCACGCCCCCTGGCTGAGTAATCGCGTTGGTATGGAACATTCTCTTTCTACTTATAGGACTCTCTGGGGGTTCATGTACTTCCAACCTGAATGTAGAAGTTTCTTCACTGTTTACGGGTTGAATCTGGCCTTGAACTTTTTGTGGAGCCTCATATTCTTTGAATTCAAGAGTCCAGCATGGGCTTCTATAGAGGCTTGCTTTATTATGGTTAACTATATTGGCTTTAATATTCTTGTCATGGAAGAGGTCGAAGATAGCTTCTTATCTTCTGATTCCATATTTGGTGTGGGTATCTATCGCAGTAGCCATCTACTTCTCCATAGCATTCCTGGCTTGATAGCGGAGTTTGTTGGCATATCCAGTTTTAACCTTTACATTTCTAACATAAACACATCTCCGACTTCATTTTGCGATCAGTCTCTGGAATGTATGGAGGATTTTTACACGTTAGCGATCAGGTCTTCAAGTATATGTAGAGTACTATCTTTCCTTGCTTCTCTCTTGATTACACCTATTTTGACCTTTGAAAATTTAAGGATTGCTCGTATATCATCCATATCCTTTAGAGCTCTATCTTTTGGAATAGTTGCCTTTACCATTCGTAATTTAGCTAGAATCAGATCTTCAGGTGTCTGATAGAATGTTGGAAGTCCAGAGATGCTTCCTGCTCGTTTATTCAGTTTCCTACTTGAAAATATTATATCTAATGTGAAAGGTGTATCCCTATCTCTTAGTGTCGCTATTCTAAATTTCGAGTTGAAGACTGAATCTAATCTTTTTTCATTAACTATTAACCTTGCCACCTTCAGCGCAGAGATAAGGTTGGAAAGCATACTTCTCCTAGAGACTCTGACTATAACGTCAACATCCATTGTTGTACGCGGAACACCATAATAGCTTGCGGCGAGGGCTCCAGTAATCATGTAATCTAATCCCGAAGAGTTGAAGGTGTTGACGACCCTTCTGATAAGCCCCTCGAAAGTGTCCAGTACCTAAACCTCACATCGTCTTCGTCTATTATACGTTATTCTCTCTCTAACCCTCTCCAGCAGCTCTTTCCCATTTATATTTGGATATTTCTTCTTCAATGATTCAACACAGACACTTACGCACGTGTCGGTCATATCTATTGCAAGATTTACCTTTTCTTCCGACGATATGTTCTTTCTCAATCTTAAAATGCACCTAGATGGCAATAGCTTTCATTTATACGAAATTTATAGGCTGTAATGTGTTAAAAAAATCTTATGTTTTAAGCTAAAGAGACTATTTGAATACTAAGACTTGGTTAGTTTTCTAAATGGCGAGGAACGGCTTGGCATGCGTTACCTATAATCTCTACGTCATCTTATCCAGAGTGTTTCTTGTAGGCTCTTGAGGTATTCGTCACCTGTTAGAATTCTTACGTTGAGAAATTTGACGGCCACAAGCACTATGGCATCATAAAGGCTTGGAGACCTCAGCCTTTCCTGCTTCATCTGAAAGTTTCATATAGTATTTCGCCGACTCCAACGCGACTTCAACATCTATTGAAGTAATATTTGAGGCTTCGATGGGGGAACCAGATAATGATCGAGGCGGAGGAGGCATAAAGTCGATGATAGTTCTGCATACTTGAAGGCGATGCGAAGAACTTCTATCTGGCAAATCAGACAGACTCAAATTACAATGATGAGATTGCACTATTATCATTGTACTGGCTGGAAAAAGGACGCAAAGACTATTCTGATAAACTATGGAGGAAAATATATTCTCAATACGACTTCTCAAGAGGCGTTCTCAAGATGGATAAGGCTGACTCTAAGAGAAAACTCTATCCAGTCTACAAGGTAGCTCTATTTGGCATATTCGCAAAACGAATGAATGACAAAACGACCTTAGAAAATGTTCAGAGGAACCTCTTGAAATGGCAGGATGAATCCGGTGGCTGGGTTACTGACAGAAGAAACGACCTTGACCCTGACGGCGTTGCAAACATAGAGACTACCGCCCTCTCCATAATGGCCCTCTTACCTTAAACATTTTTTAGCGGGTTGCTCCCCACTGCTGATAGCGCGCCCTTACCCCCAGAATATTTGCGCACAAGTAGAATATTCAGTTTCTAAACCCGCATCACTTACCTTTACTACACACAATTCTTCCCCATCCAGCTTGAGATACATTCACCAATGGGCCGACATATGTATCTGCATTACCACGTAAAACATTAAATATCAATTGTCCACTTGATAGTTTACAAGTCCACGAGATTAACTATGACCTCTGCAATTCTTAGGTTAGAAAAAGCTTAAATTTGCGGATGCTCCACTCAATACAGAACAAATATGAAAATAGAAAATCTACCTAGAGGATTAAGAAAGAAAGACCTAAGAGAGAGACTTTTCGAATTTTGTAATAAGAATGACATAGTTTTTATGGCCCTCTTCGGATCTTTTGTCAGAGGAGAACAGAATAAAAGAAGCGATATTGACATAGCAATCGAGTTTAATAAGAACAGTGGAAAGAGTCTTCTGGACCTAGTTAGAATGGAGAATGAGTTAAGAAAAATATTTAGGAGAAAGGTTGACCTAGGGATCTTTAGCACTATCAATCCATACATAATAGAGAATATAAAAAAAGAGATGCTCATTATTTATGAAAAAAGATAGAGCGTATCTGAAACACATCTTGGACGAGATAATTATGATAGAAAAATTTACTCAGGGGTTGACTAAGGAAGTGTTCTTTGAGAATGTAGAGAAACAATATGCCGTATTGAGGGCGCTTGAAATAATCGGTGAGGCAACAAAAAATTTAAGTAAAGAGTTAAGGTTGAAGAACCGTAAAATCCCATGGAAAGATATTGCCGGTATGAGAAATAAGCTGATCCATGAATATTTTGGTGTAAATTTGGAATTAGTCTGGGAGACTATTAAAAGGAGACTTCCTGAGCTCAAAGAGCAAATTTCAAAAATATTGCGAAATAGTAATGCTTACTGAGATTGATTCATACATTCAGCAGTTAAGATATGAAGGCGGGAGGCCAGCTTCGTTACCACACTTTTATGTACAACTATTTTCCCTTCTATCATAAAGACTATGAGTTTGACGATGCTTCCAATGATGTGCTGCTGTAAGAGTGAAGATGCATATGTTGAAGAGAGTAGTTGATGAGTATATGTCTAAGGTTTCAGGATTAGAGGAGCATTGCGATAGGTGCCTAAGAACAGAGAGGTGGGGAGGATGTGTAGTTCTGATGGTTGTGGATGCGGCTTTTACGTCGATAGGTTTGAACTATTTCACAGCCGTTGTCCCGAAGGTTGAGAAGTTTAGCAGGATTTTCGTTCAGACTGGGAAAATAAAGTGTCTTATAGACCTTGCTGGGGCAGATACCAACCATTTAATGAAGGTATGGAGGAATAAAAGATCATGGAGGATGGCGAGGGCGGTTGCATCTTACTTATCGACCCTGAGTGGAGATGATAAGACATCTCTTAGGGTTTGGGCGAAAGGAGCAAGCTTGGAGAGGTGGAGGGAGGATCCTGTTGGGAGGATTAAAGGTGTTGGACTGGTGACCTTCCAATATTTGAGGATGATGGGGGGCGTCGATACAGTAATGCCTGATAAGATAGTTAAGAGGGTAGTAAATGAGATTTTGGTAAAAGCAGGATTCAAACCAGTGGACGATGATATGGAGTTCATAAAGAAGGCTGAAGAGATTGCTTCAACCTGCGGATACAGACCGATAGAGCTTTGCTGGATGACCTGGCTCATTCAGCCTGAAGGAAAAATGTTGAGGATGACTAAATATTCAAACATTCTCTCCAAAATTTAGTTCCTTCAGATATTCTAATGCAAAAATCTTTCACTCGATGAAGATAAACTTAATAATTTTCAATGCTTTATTTCTCATTTGAATCGGCTTTTCCTCCCCTTCTGAATATTTTGAGGTCGTCCCTCAATATTATTCCTGAGTTAAAAGCTTCCGTAGCCATCTTCTCACCCCTAATTAGGAGTCTATTGAACTCTTCAGTGGTTAGGGGTATAACTTGGAATCCAGCCGGTATCTGTAGTTTTTTGAGTCTTTCAATGGGACCGCCCTCAAAGTCTGTCGACACCATTAGAAGGTCTACATCGCTCCAAAGGTTGAAGTCCCCCCTAGCATAGGATCCTATGAGGACCGCTGTAACTTTGAGATTGAGGCCTGTAACCCAGCTCGACGCGGTCTCAATAATCTTTCTTCTCAACTCCTTCCTCTTCTCAATGACTTCCATGAAGCCTCAACCCAACCAACAATATCCTCCGCACACCTTAAGGCTTCTTCGCCGTCCTGTCTGGTATAGTAGTCCTTTGGGGTACCTTCAACCCAGGCGTTAGGATACCTTGTAGGAACATAATACTTGTCGAGGGCCTTGGCCTGCCTGTCGACCTGTTGAAAACCCAACTCTTTAGGAGTCGCTTCCAGAAGCTTCGATAAGATGTGTCCGTAGGCCGGTAAGCCCAAACCATGGAGAAGAGCCTTCGCCGCGAACTCTGCAGCCTGCTGTGCCTTGAAGCAGGCCCAGTTGTGGTCTCCCCTCTCCAAGTCACCCTTTGCTGAGGCCAAAGCCTCCTTCGAGGCCCTCACCCACCTCTCATACTCATCTTCATCTAGCATAGAAAATCTCCGAATACCGGCCCACATAATTTACTTAACATGTAGATGATATTTATGGATAATGTTTGCCTTGTAAATATGACCTGACTTTCACCACCACTTTACGCTATACTTAAATTTTTTAAGTTCCTCATCTTCACCGGGTTTCCTGAAGACGAATAGATGCTCATGAGCAATAAGATAAAAGTCATAATCTTTACCCCTCCATCTCTCCCTCGTGGTCTTCGTTTTCCATTGCCTTTTAATAATATCTTCCTTAAGAATGAAGCCTGCGTCGAGGAACTGCTGCATCACCATGAATGATATTGGAACATAATGCCTCCTCTTCCTAGTATCGCCTATCAATACAGCGCAATACTTACCCTTTTTGAGGACCCTCATGGATTCGTCTGCTACTCTACGCATCTCCTCAAGGTATTGAGGGAGGGGGAGGTTTGAGAGGTCGCCTTCAACCTTACTCTTTGTGTATGGAATCATCTTGGCGTAGGGTGGGTGGGTGGCTATCAAGTCTATGCTCTCATCATCTATCTTATCCAAGTTTCTGGCATCACCGACATAAGTCTTTATGATCGGCTCAACTAAGCCTCTATCCGATTGGTTGTAGCGGAAGTTGAGTCTATCCCTCGCAACCATGACTGCATCAATATTCACGTCAACACCAACAGCGTTTCTTCCAAGCAATTTACATTCGACTAAGGTTGTCCCACTCCCAACCATTTGATCTAAAACCAGGTCTCCCCTCAAAGTATACTTCAAGATCAGATTTCGAGGAATATATGGTGACCAGTTTCCCCTGTAATCGCCCATGTGGGTAGCCCAGCCGCCTCGATCTGGGAAACTCCAGACTGTCTCACGCTCAAGCAAATATTCGTCTGGAGGAGAGAAACTAGAAATATTCCATTCACCATAAAGTTTCACTTTCACGTTTTCTATAATCACTTCCCTACGGTTCTCGATGAACCTCTTATAGTCTTCATGTGTTATCTCAACCATGCCAGCATTCGGGAGTTGGTTCAACTCATCTTCCCTTATTGAATTGTAGGCTATCATCCTTAAAAGCAAATTGTAGACGTTCTTCTCATTTGGCTGTATCATATTTTCATTATCAAAAAACTTAGCCTGGTTTTTGATGTAAGTAAGTTTAGTTTGAGGGGTAGTTATTTCAGCGTCTCATTTTAGAGGTAGCTACAGAATAGGTGTAGACGCCACTGTTGATTATAATAAAAATATAGAGAATTACGAGGAGGAGTTGAAGGTTTTCTTCGCAAGCCTAAGGTAAACCATTCTTTAAAATTTTCAGGGGAGGCTAACTGCGACTTAAGATTGATCCAAGCTTCTTTGCTCTAATTGTCTTAACTGTTAATAACGCTAAAACTGATAGCGCATTTAAGTCTGGGAGAATTTATTCGGGAATATTTAAGCGGTCAATAGGTTGATAGCCAAACCGTTACCCGACTTCCATTCCATTTTTAGGTTAAGCATCACCTGCAGATTCTTGGTTCTAATTCCAGACGAAACTTGTGAATGTTCAGATTATGAACTAAAACCAAGCTTCTTCCTAAAATTTTTCTTAAACTCACGGAAGACTAACCGAGAAACTTCCTGTTTCCTTCCGCTGAAGACTCTCTTTCATGTTTATTCTATTCACTGAGCCATGTTCCTCCCTTATGAAAATTGAAGTCCGATGGGGTTGCGTTAATAGATTTTCATGGAATAACTATTTCGTCTTAATGGTGACTTCAGTATTTATACTGACACTCACGGCTCTTGATACAAAGTAGCCGAGAGGGATTGTGTAGAGGGCAAGAGTTGCATTGAAGAATCCTATGATCGGAAGCATTGGTATTAATGCTTCTGGGGGTATGTTGAACCCAACTGGGTAAGGATACCTAAGGAATGCCCAGTTCACAATAGTCATTATCCCTACTCGGGTAATGCTTCCAAGCGCTGTGGCGGAGACGGTTAGCATGGTTTCCCGTCGCTTACTAAAATATTTGGCGGCGAACCTGTGTATGATATAAATGCCGAGTAGCATACTCAAGACCGCTGTAAGATTATAAAGTGGGCCTGTAGGAAGTTCTCCTGGATATACAGCCAGCAGTACGATAGTGTTCATACATGATACTGTAACCCCAACTGAAGG
>JAGTQO010000049.1:0-147 GCA_018396565.1 Candidatus Bathyarchaeota archaeon | reverse complement strand
TCGGTATCTCCCATATCTGATATTTGAGGAATGGGGCATACGGTGCTGGAACCTTAGCGGGCGACAAGACAAGGGCAACTGAGAGCGCGGTGAATATGGCAATAGTAGTGGCTGTTTTGGATTTCATCCATATTCACCAGCTGAGGA
>JAGTQO010000048.1:2537-11697 GCA_018396565.1 Candidatus Bathyarchaeota archaeon | reverse complement strand
CTCATGGACCATTTTGAACCCTCGACTTCCGCCAATCCTATGTCTACGGGTTTCCTCCCCGCTCCTGAAGTTCATCATCCCCTTGGAAGGGTCTGCTGACCCGATATGCCTCTGGAGCCCTTGGCGGCTGACCCTCAACATGCCGGTTCAGCTGTCGTCATCCCTGGCTTGAATCCGCAGGAGCATATTAAACCCCTTCTACGGCCCCATCCAAGGATGATCGACCCCACTGAGAATTGGAGGATTCATCAGTTTAATTAAAGTTTATCGAAACAGGTAGATAGATAGGCTACACGATATGGTTAAAACAAGAGTAACCTCACCGAAGTATATACGTATCAAGAAGCGAACCTTTATACAATTTTTGTCTATGAAACTTAACGGAAAAGACTTATTGCATCGATGTAAACCAGTTTCTGCAATGCTTGGCATGGTTGGGTACTGGGATGAAGCTTCAAAACAGTCTTGAAAGCAAGTTCAAACAGATAGACATTTTCTTCAATCCGAAGTCGATTGCGATAGTCGGAGCTTCTAGACACGTGAACAAGGCTGGCAACGTAATCTTCTCAAACTTTGCAACAAATAAGAGGCGTGGAGTCTTCAGGGGCGAGTTATATCCTATAAACCCTAATGAAGATAGCATCTTGGGCTTCAAATGTTTCCCATCCCTTAAGAGGGTTCCTGGAGATGTTGAATCAGCCGTCATAGTCGTTCCAAGTAAATGTGTTCCTGATGTGATGCGTGAGGCAGGTGTGAAGGGTGTCAGCGCAGTAGTAATAATCTCAGCTGGTTTCGGAGAGGTTGGCAACCATCAGCTAGAGGACGAGGTGATGGAGATAGCGAGGGATTACGGTATGAGAGTGCTCGGACCGAACTGTCTTGGAGTATTTGACTCATACTCAGGTGTTGACATGCTCTTCCTTCCGGAGACGAAGGTTGTTGATACAGGAGATATAATGGTCGCGACGCCGAGACCTATGCAAGGTTCAATAGCTTTCGTGAGTCAAAGCGGCGCATTCGGGGCTGCTGCACTCGACTATCTGACTGGAAGCCAGATAGGAATAAGCAAGTTTGTAAGTTTCGGGAACAAGATAGATGTCGCCGAACCCGAGATACTTGCTTACTTGGGTTCCGATGAAAAGACGAAAGTTATCCTTCTTTACGTGGAGAGTATAGATAGAGGGAGAGAGTTCATGGATGTAGCTAAATATGTTACAAGGCATAAACCTATAGTTGCTTTGAAGTCTGGTAGGACCATGGCTGGTTCTCGGGCTGCGGCGTCCCACACAGGTGCGATGAGTGGGACGGGCCAGATATATGATGCGGCCTTCTATCAAGCTGGAGTTTTAAGATCATCCAATATGCTTGAGTTTTTCAATGTTGGGAAGGCCCTTGCCTTCCAGCCTCCTGCATCTGGTAGGAACGTAGCTATAATAACGGATGCCGGTGGACCAGGGGTTATGGCTGCTGACGAGTGTGAATTGAGAGAAGTTAGTGTCAAGGTTTTTTCAGACGAGACATCTGAAAAATTTGCCAAGTTGATTGAGGGAGGGGTCTTACCATCATTCATTCAATATAGGAACCCTGTAGACCTCACAGGTTCGGCGACATCGCAGATGTTTGAGGAGGCGATGAATATAGTTGTAGCTGACAGTGATGTCCATGGGATAATCATCATTGGGATACATCATCTCCCAGCCATACAAGAAGACTTTGTTGAACGTATCGCAAAGGTGTCCGCGACAGTTCCTAAGCCCATAGTAGCCTGTGATATAGGTGAGACTGAGATGGCTCTCTACATAAGGTCCAAGTTTGAGAAACTAGGGATCCCCGCCTACCGCTCACCAGAGGAGGCTGCTCAGGCCATGGCAGCCCTAATATTTTATGGGGAGTACTTAAGGAGAAGCGGATGCTTCAACGATTATATTGAAGATTTCATAGCCAAGAGAGATAGCCTCAAACTAACTTAAGATGAGATCTTCCTGTAGACTATATCCTTCTCTCTGACCTTATCTTTCACCTTCAATCCTACTGACTGGCCAGCCTCGGCCCTATCCACATTCCTATGTTCAATCTCCATAGATTCAACCCTCTGCTCAAGATTCGTCGTGGCACCTTTGATCAATATGATGTCACCGACGTTCAGAGGTGCCTTCAACTGAATGACAGCAACACCAATCTTCGAATAGTAGTGTGTGACCTGCCCAACTTCACTCAGACTCTCCATCAAATCACCACCATATAATTTATCGCTGATACCCTTCTAAGACTTTCCGTTCAGGTATCAGACTCAATTCCAGACAATATTGAGGGTGCCTCTGGCCTCCATACGCGAGTTTTTTATCATACTTGGTTGGGAGTATTGTGGAATATTATGAGTCGTTAAAGATGGTTGGGTCTATGTCTACTATGCGTGAAAACGAGATACGTATATTATCTATCCTGAGGGATATTGGAGGTAAGGCTCGTCTCCCAGATATTGTCGAGAAGTCTGGGCTCCAAGACTCAGCAGTTATGCGCGCCGTCTTAACCCTCTCAAATAGAGGCCTGGTCAAGGTCAACGAGAAGGAGACTGTTATGGTGAGACTCAGCCAGGAGGGTACTACGTACGCTCATATCGGCCTTCCAGAGATTAGGCTTTCATCAACGGTGAGGTATCTCGGTGGGGAAGCCAGTTTGGACGAAGCTTTATCTAAAGCTCGCTTGGGTGACATTGAGCCTTCCATAGTCTTGGGCTGGTTGAGGAGGAAGGGTCTCGGCGAAATACTGAGACGTGGAGGTTCGGTCTATATTCGCAGTTTAGGGATGGGCGACTCAGATCCCGATGAAGTTGCCCTTCGCCTAATATATTCCAAAGGTGAGGTGCCGCTTGAGGATCTTAAAGAGCGATTCAGTCAGTCCGTCTCTAGACTCAAAGAACGGAATCTCTTGGAGATGCATCGTAGGGTTGATAGGGAGGTTGAGTTGACCCCTGAAGGTCTCTCCACACCGATCCCTAGCGTAGAGGTTTCCAAGACCGTTACAGCCCTCACATCCGAGATGATCTTCAGCGGGAGATGGAGGAACGTTGAGCTTCTAGAGTATGATGTCATGGCCTCCCCTCCGCCCATCTGTCCTGGAAAGAAGAATCCTTATGCCGAGTTTATGGATGAAGCTAGGCGAATCCTTCTTGCGATGGGATTCGATGAGGATGAAGGGCCCCTCGTCGAGGCTGAATTCTGGAATTTCGACATTCTTTTCCAAGCCCAAGACCACCCCGCAAGGGAGATTCATGACAGTTACATATTGAAGTACCCCCAGAGGTGTAGGTTGGAGAATAGGGTTCTTGTCGAGAGAGTTAAAAGGACACATCAGGATGGCTGGATAACGGGTTCGAAAGGATGGGGTTACAGGTGGGATGAGAGTATTGCCGAGAGGCTGATTCTAAGGACCCAGACTACAGCTGTTTCGATGAGACATCTTGCCTCACATAAAAAGCCTCCTGTAAGAATGTTCTGCCTCTCGAAAGTTTTTAGGCCAGATGTTTTGGATCCGAAACATTCGATGGAGTTCACACAGCTTGAAGGTATCGTTGGAGATAAAGGTATTAGCATGAGACATCTACTAGGTTTCCTCCAGAGGTTTGCATCCACCCTCAAGCTCGGTGATGTTAGATTCAAACCGGGATACTTTCCCTTCACCGAACCTAGTGTCGAATCCTATATTAAACATCCAACTCTAGGCTGGATTGAGTTCGTAGGCGCTGGGATGTTCAGGCCTGAGGTTCTGAAACCTCTTGGAATAGATTTCCCAGTTATCGCTTGGGGCATAGGCTTTGATAGGCTTGCAATGATAGCTCTCAATCTTGAAGATATAAGGGATCTACATTCGAGGAGGCTCGACTGGTTAAGGGATAGACCGATGTGGTGATACGAGTTGCCAACACTAAAGGTTGGATACAGAGACTTATGCAGCATGATAGGCAAGGAGTTGCCTCTCGATATTCTGAGTGAGAGACTCTTCATGATGAAATGTGGGGTAGAAGGTGTTTATGGTGATGAAATCCTCCTAGAAGTCACCTCAGATAGACCCGACCTATTATGCTCAGAGGGCATAGCTAGAGAGTTAAGGGGCCTCTTAGGAATCGAGAAGGGCCTAGCCAAATATAAGGTCGCAAAGGGTGATCTAACTATCCATGTCGATGAATCAATCAGAAATATTAGACCCTACATTGCAGGTGCAGTCATTAGGGGATTGAAACTTACAGACGATGCTGTCAGGCAGATAATGCAACTACAAGAGAAACTCCATATGACATACTGTAGGAACAGAACAAAGGTTTCCGTTGGAATACATGATTCGGATAAGGTAACGCACAGATTGACATACGCCGCCGTTCCTCCGGAAGAGATAAGGTTCACACCACTCGATGAGGAGAGTGAGATGAATGGTTACGAGATCTTAGAGTCTACGCCCAAAGGTAAAGAGTATGGTTGGATAATCAAAGGTTTCAAAGCCTACCCACTCCTCTACGACTCCGAAGGCAAGGTTCTTTCTATGCCACCTATAATAAATGGCGTAATAACCCAGGTGACGCCTGAAACTAAAAATCTACTCTTAGACGTGACAGGAACCGATATGAAACTTGTAAACTTCGTCAACAATATTATAGCAACGAGTCTAGCTGAGCGTGGCGGTTTGATCGAGTCTGCCAGAATCATATATGGAAGGTCCAAGGTTCTAACCCCAGATTTGAAGCCGAATATAATGAAGTTGAATATTAAATATGTAAACGATACCCTCGGCCTGAAGCTTACTGCAAAGAGGGTAGCTGCCCTCTTGAGAAGGATGAGATACAATGTCGAAGTTAACTCCGATGAGAGACTGACAGTATTCATACCGGCGTACAGAGCCGACGTAATTCATGAAATAGATCTGGTTGAGGATGTTGCAATAGCCTACGGATACAATAAGCTAGAACCTTTGATCCCCTCAACCTTCACAATAGGGGCTGAGAGGGCGATAACAAGACTGTCGAGGAAAATGCGTGACCTAATGTGTAGCCTAGGATATCTTGAGGTAATAAATTACATAATGACCGATAAAGCCTCCCTCTCAGAGAAAATGAATCTTCCACCGCAGGAGGTTGTTGAGGTGGCGAATCCCTTGAGTCTAGACTTTGCAGTGTTGAGAAATTGGCTTATCCCAGGCTTGTTGAACTTTTTAACTTACAACAAGCACGTCTCATATCCCCAGAGAATATTTGAATGTGGAGATGTGGTTCATATAGACCGGAATGAGCCAACTATGACCGTCACAAGAAGAAGGCTTGGCGCCGTTTCGTGCGACTACAAGGTCAGCTACGAGGAGGTTCAAGCTGCAGTATATAGTATCTTCAAGAATATTAGGTTAGAAGGTTGGAGTGTTGAAAGGGTCGAACATCCGTCGTTCATAAAGGGCCGTGTAGCATCCATAATCTTGTCATGTAGGGAGATCGGATTCTTAGGAGAAGTTCATCCACAAGTTCTTGAGAATTTCGGTATTGAGAATCCTGTCGCAGCATTCGAGCTCGACATTTCATCTCTGACTGAGATAACCTGCAACAGTAAGGAGTCGCCTTAGAAGACAGGATCCTAAACTCTCTCAGGGCCTCGAGAGTGGTTTTTTAAGGCGAATCTTCTAACTCGATTCAGCTACCTTGTAGTGGATGACTCTGGTAAGGAATCCAAAAGATTTTTCTTGTAGCCTGAATCCCTTCGTAGAAGTAAGATATGTAAATCAATATCAGTATGGAATGGTTAGGGTTGGATAAGACAGAGAAGATATGGATGGATGGAAGGTTCGTCGATTGGGATGATGCTAAGATACATATACTGACCCACTCACTCCACTACGCCACTGCGGTTTTCGAGGGTATAAGATGTTACAAAACAGTCAAAGGTCCTGCCATATTCAGGCTCAGGGATCATATGAGACGCCTGTATGATAGTGCGAAGATGCAAATGATGAGGATTCCTTACTCGATCGATGAGCTCACCCAAGCTGTCAAAGACACTGTTAAGGTGAATAAGATTCATGAATGTTATATCAGGCCCATAGCCTACTATGGTTATGGCGAGATGGGTTTGAATCCTATGAGGAACCCTGTGAATGTGGCTATAGCCGTTTGGCCTTGGGGGGCATATCTCGGTGAAGAAGGTCTCAAGAAAGGCGTCAGATGTAAGATATCGTCTTGGATACGTGTGGATACTCGTAGCCTTCCCTCCCTCGCTAAGTCAACAGCAAACTATTTGAACTCTGCACTTGCAAAGCTGGAGGCCATAAACTGTGGTTACGATGAGGCCATTCTTCTAAATATGAATGGCTACGTTGCTGAGGGGCCTGGGGAGAACATATTCATCGTCAAGAACGGCGTATTGGTTACCCCTCCAGTTACTTCATGTGTGCTCTACGGTTACACTATGGATTCGGTTAAGGAGTTTGCTAAGGAATTCTCGATTCCTATCGTTGAGAGAGAGATTCTTCGCGACGAACTGTTTGTTGCTGATGAAGCTTTCTTCACAGGCACGGCTGCTGAGGTTACCCCTATAAGAGAGGTGGACGGGCGAGTCATAGGCTCAGGGACCATAGGGCCTATTGCGAAGATGCTTCAAGACAAGTTCTTCCAGGTTGTGAGGGGTGAGGATCCGAAGTATAGGGATTGGCTTGAACCTATACAATGAGAAACTGAACTTTCACTATCTCACTATTCTATGTAGACCGCCGGTCTATACGGTCTCGCATGATACGCCCTTCCAGCAGGATCGTATTTTGAGGGGTCGTCTGACCTGTAAACTTCAACTTCAGCCTTAAACTCCTTTGATAGGAATGGGATCGCTTCCTTGAGGGTGGAGTACTCGTCAATTACGCCGGCTTCCAGGATTTTTTCTGCATATTCAGGAGTTACCTGCGCAGCTTCCTTTGTAAATATCTGAACGAACTTTTTAGACTCAGAGATGACGTTCTTGAGCTCAGGGTCTAAGGCGAGGTCTTTCATAATTCCTTCTTGAGTGGAACCTCTCACCCTATTCTCTAGGATTCTGAGTGTGGCCTTCCATTTCCATCTTGGTGCTGTATATAGGATGATGCGTCTTGGCGTCTTTCCGGTGGCCCTCAATATGTTCTTTATATCTTCAATCATCTTCTGAACACTCTCCTCAATGAGTTCGGCTCTCAAACTCTTCTCGAACTCTTCTGGTCTAGGCCACTGTTCTGTTGAGACGAAGCCTTCCTTCCCAAGAAGCTCCCACACCTCTTCCGAGATGTGTGGTGCGAATGGGGCCATAAGTCTCACCCAAGTCTCGAGGAGCCTCCTCAAGACTTTGCTGTTTGGCATCCCCCGCCTCCTCAAATACCACCTTAAATCGTTTGGAATCTCATATATAATATTCTCAGCCGCCGCCCTAGTCTTTAGATTCTCAAGATGCTCTGTAACCTTCATGATTCTGTCATGGATTCTACTCGTCAACCATTCTTCGAGGTGGCCGAAAGAACCTCTCTCACTCATTCCTATGATATCTTTAGCGGTATTAATGAACGATTCGAGTCTATTGGTTATGTCCTTAAGATTCTCATTCCTCCAGTCAGGGTCATCCATACCGTCTCCCCCCATCAGTAGCGTGACCCTTACTATGTCGGCGCTATGTTCTTCAATAGCTCTCCTTAGAGAGATTATGTTTCCCTTCGACTTTGACATTTTCTCTCCCTCTATCATGAGCATCCCGTTCACTCCGATCGCCCTCGGCCACTGTTCCTCTCTGAAGATGGCGGCGTGCTGGAATAGATAGAATGTAAGGTGGTTGGGCAACAGTTCTTTCGCTGAGACTCTGAGGTCAACTGGGTACCAGTATAGAAACTCCAGCCTCATGCTTTCTAAGATTTCTTTTTCTATTCCTGCTCTTGAAGATACTTCCTCCAGTCTTCCTTCACCCAGAAATATGTAGTCGAAGACCTCGTCTGTCAACTGCTTGGGAGTTAAACTATGTCTACGTATCTCCTTGTTTATTGTGTAGAAGGCCATGTAGACTGTTGAGTCGCTCAGAGTCTCAATGATCCATTCTGGGCTCCATGGGATCGGTGTCCCCAAGCCTGTCTTTCTAGCGCATGGCCAGTCCCTGTACCAGTCTATGACGTCGAGGAACCATTGCCTTGCAGATTCAGGGTAGACTTTGGCCCTTGAAAGGAGCAGTTTGGTCCTCTGCTTCCACTGCTGGTCTGAGTAGCGGATGAACCATTGGTCTTGCAGTATCTTCACCTTGCAGAGAGTTGTGCATCGACATACCACCCTCTGGGTCAAGTCGAACATCGAATCGGCGATTTTCGCCTTCTTGAAGTCTCTGACTATTCTCTCCTTAACCTCCTGAACCCTCATCCCTGAGTATTGGCGGCAATTATTCTTAAGGATCCCTGTGTGATACTCTTTCCTGTATATTATTTTGGTTGCCTCTTCACATTTCGGGTCCCATTGATCCTTCACCTTCAACTCTTCAACGATCTCAACTGCCGGATACTCACCATGCTCTTCGAGATGTATGATTCCTATGGGCTCTATCTTCTCAAACTCAGACTTTTCCACCCCATACCTCTCGACGAGTTCAGGTTTGGCCTTGAGATCTCTCAAGGCCACCCAGTCTAAGGGTGCATGTGCTGGGACACTGTAGACTACCCCGCTTCCGCTTTCTGGATCGACGAACCATGCTGGTAAGATTATTAGGGGCTTACCCGACACCGGATCAATACATGTAGCTCCAACAAGTTCTCTACCCAGTAGTTTCTTATTGACCTCCACCCTTCTGAGCTGGTCTTTGATTTTCTCCGCAGCTTCGACGCTCACTATCCATTCTTCCTCATCTACCTTGGCGCGGACATATTCGGCTTCGGGATTGATCCAGAGGTTTGTTACCCCGAATATTGTTTCTGGTCTGAAAGTTGCTGCTGGAATGTAAAATTCTCCTATACGAAATTTTATTAGTATATATTCTTCAGGTGACGCCCCTTCACCTTCGAGCCTATCGTGGTCTCCCGTTGGGCTCTCACAGTTTGGACACCAGACTACTGGATGGGTTCCTTTAAAGACATAGCCTCCTTCCCTAAGTCTCCTGTATTGCCATTCAATGAATCTGCTGAAGTTAGGTTCCAGAAA
>JAGTQO010000048.1:0-2527 GCA_018396565.1 Candidatus Bathyarchaeota archaeon | reverse complement strand
AATTCTCTTCTCCAGTCTATTGAGAAGCCTATCCTCTTGACTGTCTCCCTATTTTGTTCAGTGTAGTATCTCGCTATATATGCTGGGTCGACGAATCTCTCAAGGTCCTCATCTGAGACCCCATCTAATTCCTTGAACTCCTTTATTATCGCAGGGTCTCTTCTCTTAACCCTCTCCGAGGCGCCTGCTATGGTCTCACCTGTCCAGTGCCAAGCCCATGGGAAGAGGACGTTCCGTTGCCTCATCCTCATATATCTTGCGTAGGCGTCTACCTTTACGGCTGTGAAGCCGTGGCCTAGATGCAATGGCCCGTTCATGTAGGCGAATGGAAATGTTACAAAGGTCTTCTCCCTTTTAGGGTCTGGGTCTGCCTCAAATATTTTTGATTCGTTCCACCTCTTTTGCCATTTCCCTTCGATGGCCTTCCAGTCCACTCTTCCTATACTCATTTTCTCTTCATCTGTTTTTTAACTACTTTTGGTATTGCATCAAGGATCTTTTCGACTTTATGAATCTCTGTTCCTCCACCTTGGCCGAAGTAGTCTCTTCCTCCCCCTCCGCCTCCAACCATTGTCGCCAGTTCTCCAGCCACCTTCGCAGCATCTACCTTATGCTTTATAGCTTCCTTTCCGGCGAATACGTATATCTTGACCGTGTCCTTGACCAGAAGCATTATTGCTACAGATTTCGGCTCGGTCTTCGTTATCTTGCTTCCAAGCATTATAATCTCTTCATCCTCACCATCATCTACTTTTGAGGTGACGAGCTTTAAACTATTGATCTTCTTGGCATTGCCCAGTAGTTTCTCAGCCTCGATCGTTGTGAGATTCTCACGTAGGTGTTCTACCTTCTTCTCCATTCTTTTCAGGTCTTCAACAAGTTTTAGGGTGGCTTCAGTCAAGTTCTCGATTGGACTGCTCAGGATCTTGGATAGTTGATTTGTCTGTCTCTCCATCTTCCTGAATTCCTCTAGGACATTAGGTCCCGCCGTGAACGGCAATCGCTCGACCCCATCCTGAATTCTTTCTGTGCGAAGTATCTTGATTATTCCCACCTCACCAGTAGATTTCACATGCGTTCCACCGCAGGCCTCGATATCCCAGTCTCCTATCTTGACTATTCGTATCACTGTCCCAGGTACAGTCCCTCCTTGATAGATTCTATACCCATACCTCCTCTCAGCCTCATCCCTTGGCATCCAAAATGTCTCTACTGGAATGTTTTTCGTGATAACTTCTGACACCAACTTTTCGATTTCATAAACCTCTTCAGGAGTAATGTGTCTATAATGTGATATGTCTAGGCGGCTGGCCTTAACATCCTTAGCCGCCCCTGCCTGCCAGGCATGTTCTCCCAATACCCTCCTTACAGCCCCTATCAAGATGTGGGTTGAAGTGTGGTGTCTCATGAGGCTGAGGCGCCTATCCCAGTCTATGATTCCCTTGACATTTGAGCCTACTCTTGGCATGTTCCCTTCGACTGTGTGTAGGACAGCATCACCTACGGACCTAACGTCTATAATCTTCGACTTATCACCTTCAAACATGATCTCTCCAGTATCTGAGAGTTGGCCTCCCCCTGCACCGTAGAATAGCGTCTGGTCCAGTATCACATATTTTCCGTCGATTACATCGACTACTTTTGCTTCAAACTCCTTCATATACGGATCTTGATAGTATAGTTTGAGAGTCTTGTGATGCGTTGAAATCTTCTCTATGATACTTTCCTCAACAGTCTCTCCTGCTGGTTTTGTTCGAAGGTGTCTCTGAGCGACCATTCCAAAGAAATTTTCTGGAATCTTAACTTTCACCGATTCGGCTTCTGCAAATTCCTTGACAATCTCTGGAACGAGGCCATGTGAATCGTACAGTCTAATCAACGTTTCTTGAGGGATCTCTTCTAGACCCTCCCTCTTGGTTTCCCTAGAGATCTTTCTTACAAGTTCAGCTCCCCTGTTCACTGTCACTCTGTATTTTTCAAGCTCTATCTCGAGTTCTTCAAGAATCTCTTTCTCCATAGCCTTAATGTTTGAGAAGATATTGGACCAGTATTCTATCTGTCTTTCAACTAGATCTATGAAGAAGTTTTCTGCACCAAGCATTTTCAATGATCTGTATGCTCTCCTGATGAGCAGCCTTGCCAAATATCCTACTTCCATGTTTGAGGGTACTATGCCTTCTGATAGGATGAAGCATAATGCTTTGGTATGGTCTAGGGCCATGCATAAATTTTGGAATTTCTCCATCGTTTCTGCAACTTCCCTCATTGTCACTCCAAGGTTCTCTGCAACATTCAATCTCACCTTGAGATAATTCTCCCTTGACTGCTCTGGGATTATGGATGAGACTCTGCTGTTCTCAGCTATTATTCTATCATCTATCTTCACACCAACTATTCTTGATGCTTCTTCGAGTAATGGCCCATATGCTGCGTGAAATCCGGACGGTGATCCTTGTGATAGCCATGTCCACCTCTCTATACCGTAGCCTGTGTCTACTGTCCTTATTGGGGTTCTGACCAATTTGTC
>JAGTQO010000047.1:7418-11702 GCA_018396565.1 Candidatus Bathyarchaeota archaeon | reverse complement strand
TCTTGGACCAAAGCGTCCTAGAGGCATATTCTAGGTTTGTTTTGGTCCTCATCTTTTATCCGTGACTGGAGGTCAACCTTTCATTCTTGGGCTTTGAGCCCTCACCGTCGGGTTGACGCCGCCACCGATTCACGGACTCGCATCAATATGCGCAAGACTATCTAAAGTATGTATGTGTTATATAAACTTCTCTTCTTTTTAAATATGTATTACTAAGTTTTAGCCTTCTATACACTAGGTATATAAACCCCTATCTTCGCATGCGCTCATGGCTAGAACTCCGCCATCTTAATCCTCTGAACCTTTCATGGACCTATGTTGGCGGGCCTCCTTACGGTCGCTTTTATTCTTGTATAAAAAGTATATGTAGCCGTCTAGCAAAGCTTCTTCACTGGCCTTTAGAATGTTTGTTGAAACACCTGCTGTAGACCAGCTTTCCCCATCGGCCTCAAACTCTATGAAGACTCTTACAGCAGCAGCTGTACCCCTCTCGACATCTATCTCCCTAACCCGATAACCTACGAGTCTGACTCTGCATAGCTCAGGGTAATGTGTTTCCAGGGCCCTCCTCAGGGCGTTGTCGAAGGCGTTGACTGGGCCATTTCCTTCACCTGCCGCAATTATAGATTCGTCTTTAACCTTCAGTTTGACTGTGCTCTCTGAACGAAGGACACCGTTCTCTCCGGTTACGAAGGCTCTCCAGTTGATCATGGTGAAGTAGTCCAGCCTCACACCGAGGGTTCGGGCGTAAAGTAGTTCCAAGGTTGCATTAGCATTCTCAAGATTGTAGCCTGAGGAGTCCATTCTCTTTATCTTCATGAGCAACTCCTCGGCTTTTGGATCTGACTTATCGAGCCTGTAGCCTAGTTGCTGTGCTTTCGTTATGATGTTTGTGAGTCCGGCTTGGCCTGATACTGTTACACTCCTTGAGTTTCCGACGAGGCTTGGATCTATGCTCTCGTAGGCCCTTGGCAGTCTAGCGACGGCGTGTCCATGGATCCCAGCCTTATGGGCGAAAGCATATTTGCCCACGAAAGGCATGTAATTGTTAGGAGTCAAGTTTGCAATCTCATACACATATTCTGAGAGTTGCCTCAACCTCTTCAGGTCTAGTCCAGTCTTGTAACCTAGGCTGAATTCCAGGTTTCCAATAAACTCTATCATATTTGCGTTTCCGCATCTCTCACCTATACCATTCACTGTTCCTTGAAAGTGTTCAGCACCTGCCATGACTGCGAATATGGAGTTCGCCGTCGCCAGGCCCCTATCGTTATGAGCATGTACACCTACAGGTACACCCACAGTCTTTGTAACGTGTTTTGTAACATCGTAGATCTCATATGGGGTAGAGCTTCCCCGGGTGTCACATAGGACAACGGTGGATGCTCCACCCTCCACCGCAGCCTTTAGGGTCTGGATAGAGTAGGCTGGATCATCCTTGAATCCATCGAAGAAATGTTCGGCGTCGAAGATCACTTTGCATCCATGGTCCCTCAGATATTCAACAGAGTCTGTTATCATATGAAGGTTCTCTCTCAATGTTGTATCCAGAATCTTCTCTACATGCAGCCTCCAAGACTTACCTACAAGAGTGACATAGTCAGACTCTACGGATATCAAAGCCTCAAGATTTCTGTCGGCTCGAGGGTTAGAGTTTGGCTTCCTAGTGGCGCCTATAGCTGAGACCGCCGCATCGACCCCTTCCTCTTTGTAGAGTTTGAAGAACTCAACCTCTGAAGGGTTCGATTCGCTTGGCCATCCCCCCTCAATTATGTCTATTCCAAACTCTGAGAGGCGTCTTGCTATCTTGAGTTTATCATTTACTGAAAAGTTTACTCCTACACCTTGGTTTCCGTCACGTAAGGTTGTGTCGTAGAGCTCAACCTTCAAAATGGAAGGTTTATTCCTTAGCATACCTTCAAGAACTAGGGAGGGTTCCGAGCTCGAGTTGGCGTCGGAGCTGTCTGGCAAGCCTCTCGAAGATCTCTCTGATGGTTCAGACTGGAATTTGGCGGTCACCCAATCCCTTTCCCTCATTCAAGCAACCCGTAACAGGAGCATACGGATGTTTAAAAACGTTTTGAAGACATACAGTTCATGAAGGCTATTGTTCAGGTGGCCCTATGCAAAAAATCATATGCGAATAAGATGGATCAACCATTCGGAGGAATATAGATCCCTGGAGTTAATTATTGAGACGTTCGGTAGAGTATCAGAGGAAGCCAGACGCGAGGTTGTCAGGTTGATGGAGGATTGTTACCGGAGACTAAGCCCACATGATGTTGAGATTGTTGACGTTATGCTTTTTGAGACGTCTTCGGGGATGGAGGCTTACTCGATCAAGGAGCAGGGTTTGGTTGGAGTCGAGTTTACGGGTTTAGAATCTGGCTTCGTGGCTACACATGAGGCTTGGACTGGAATACCAAAGATCCTGATCTCTATGGATAGGCTTCATTGCTTGGAGCCTCTGGTGAGGGAAGCTACTGTCAGACATGAGGTTGCCCACTCTATCCTTCATGGATCCCCTGAATACTACATATTTCCAATTCCAACATCTCTAAGCGAGGCGGAATCCAAACATGGACTCCCCAGACGATATGTAAACAACATACTGTACTTGATATCGATAGGCGTGAAGGATTATGAGGTTACAAGCCTCCTATTGGATAACGGATTCGTCGAAGACCAAGTTGCATACTCGAAACATTTGATTAAGACAAGCCAGGAGGATCTGCAGGCTTGGAGTCTATCAAAGGGTGATCCGGTTAAGGGGTTGATAACGGTTCTGGGTAGATTCAAGGATTTAGCTTGCACAGTAGCTGTATCTAAATATCAAGGATTCAAAAGGGTTGAGGATATAAATATGCTGGGGGAGCTGCGGTACCTGCCTGAGGTTACACTTAAGGGCTTAGCTGAGGTTTCTTGGGCCCTAACAGGGATGAGTCATCTCGACACATTCAGTAAGGTTGAGTTGACAGCAGACCTGACGGTGCGGAGGCTGATAGGTCAGGTCCTCCAATCTTGAAGTTTCGGGTTCACCTACGGTAATGTTGATAGTAAGGCTGGTAATACTGGTAGACCTGCTGCCCCTGCAACTTGTATAGTTGTTCATAAGCCTTCTGGAGGCCCAGCATGTAACCTTGCTGGTAACCATACTGATATGCTTGATCATACATCTGCTTGTAGAATTTCTGTTGGTACTCCATATCTTGGGGTTGCTGGGGATACTGCGGTATCTGGGTCTGATAGTAAGGATAGAATTGGCTTGGATACTTGGGTTTGGTTCCTAGTATCGCAGCGGCTAACATCGGCAACATACCCATAGGGAGGAAGAGGAATAGGAAGAGCATACTGTCAAACCAGCTACCCCACCAAGTATATGTCAGAGTGAATACTATTACACCTGTAGCGATGATGCCTGCGCCGATGACGAGCAGGCCAACCTTGGCTCCAAAAGATATAGAGACCATGACTATCTTTTCCCTAACAAGTTCAGAATAGGCAGAGCATAAATAAAACACTTTTGGGAAACCTTTGTATAGGGAGGTTTAGGCCTACCTGCGACCTTGAGGATGGTGGCTAGGGGAGGAAAGTCTAGAAAAAAGGTCTATATCAATAATAGGCCGCCATGCGACACTCACATAAACGTGTCATTACCAATGAGCTTTTGAGGAGGGTTATGGGTGAGGTCAAGAGTGTAACTCTGTTACATAGAACACGTTAGGTGAAGCCTTCCACACCTTGGTTGAGCAGGATATGTTTGGAGATGTTCTTGAAGGCTTGATCAACCTAATCCCGAAGGAGCAAGACTACTATGGTGTAGGAAAGATTATAGGGGCGAGGGTGATTGATCATGATGGTGATCAAGATTCATCAAGCAGATTATCATCCTGATCTTAGTATTCACAATAGCCTCAACATTCAACTCTCAGACTGTTGATGGTCATGGAGGGGCTGTAAGGGGAAGAGTCTACGCCAGAGACGCCCTCGGAAACTATGTTCCAGTAGGGTTCGTAACGATCACCGTTATAGGTGACTCTTTCAGAACATACACATCTACAGACCAGGAAGGTTACTTCCTCATCTATTTACCGGTTGGAGTCTACAATATGACAGCCACACTGTCAACATTCGCGCTTCTCTATGTCAAATCGGTCACAGTCGCGATCTGGCACGGCTCAGACACAACCATCAACTTCTATCTTGAGAGGGCAATTGTCAAATCGTCGCCAGCCATAGTTTCAGTAAGTGTCGAGGGTCTCCCACCGCAATACGTCGCCGATT
>JAGTQO010000047.1:0-7376 GCA_018396565.1 Candidatus Bathyarchaeota archaeon | reverse complement strand
CAACCTTACAGGTTGAGGTCGACCTGAGGATAGGTCACACCATCTCAGTCACGCCATACATCGAAGGGGCAGGAGGCGAAAGATTCTACTGCGCGGATAACACTTTGCTTCTGGAGAGCTCCAGCCAACCAACAGAAGGAGTTAAGGTAGCCAAGACCTTCCATTATGAGATACAATACCTATTAACAGTATCTACCCCTTACGGTGACGCTGCCAAGAACTCGGGATGGCACAACAAAGACACATCAGTCTATCTCTCCACACCTGAGATTGTCGAGGTCGCCCAAGGGGTTAGAGATATCTTCGACTACTGGAACGTAAACGGAGAACAGGAAAAAGGGTCGATTATAAACATTGTTTTGAGTAAACCCTTGGAGGCTAAGGCTGAGTATCATAGGGAGTACTATCTCACAGTCAGATCTGAATACGGGAATCCTTCAGGCGGTGGATGGTTCAGGGAAGGCTGCACAGCAATGGTGAAGATTGAGAAGGAGGTGCCTATGCAAGGTTTCGTAGGGTTTCTAGGCGGCAGGAGAGTCTTTCAGGGGTGGAGTGGAGACGTACCATCAGAGAGTAACATTGTGAATGTATATGTGGATGGTCCGAAGACATTGGTCGCCACCTGGAGGGAAGACCACACAATGCCGTATGTAGTTGTAGCTCTGATAGGTATGACAATATTTGTGTTGGCGACTATTAGAAAGAGGTTTTCTTGAGGAGTAAGGTCAGATTTTGTATGTATCTGCTTTCTGGTGAAATTGTTATTTTGAGTTTAGATAGAGATTTGAATGAGATCAATATTCAAGATGTCGGTAATGAATTGGTCAATAGGAAGAGGCCGGTATTGGATATGTCGAATTTCGACATATTATCTTATATTTTATGGCTCAACACCTGATGATAAGTGAGGGATAAAACTTTTGCCCTCACAGAGCGAGAAGAAGGAAGAGGTCGTTCATCTAGGAAAGATCGAGCCTCTGAAACTCGTCGACTTTCCAATATTTCCTGGCATACTCGCCATGATGGGTCCAGGCATAATCTGGGCGTCTCTGGCTCAGGGTAGTGGGGAGCTGATATGGTGGCCCTACTTATCGGCGAAGTATGGTGAAGCATTCATCTGGTGGTTGTGGCCTGCATGCCTGCTACAGTACTGGGTCAACCTGGAAATAATAAGGTACACAACCTTGACAGGAGAAGGGATCTTTGGAGGGTTCACCAGGTTCAATAAGATCTTCGCAGTATTCCTCTGGATCATGCTGTTCATCACATATCTGTGGTTTGGAGGCTACGCTTCAGGTGGCGGAACGGCCCTAGCCGCCCTCACAAACTTTCCGCCAGGGTGGGACGCTAGAGGTCAGACACTCTTCTGGGCCTACTTGACAGTATTCATATTCGTCTTGGCATTGACACTGTTCCCCGTAATATATAATGGGATAGAGAAGTTCATGACGGTCGTGACAATAGTTTGCGTTGTTGGGCTACTCGCAGCCATAGTCCATCCAATGGTTGCTCCATACTGGCCGAAATATATAGCGGCGGCATTCAAGGTTCAAGGTTTCCCAGCGAATTGGGATCCAAAAGATTCCTCGACATTCTTGACCGCTGTTTGCTTCGCTGGGATGGGAGGCTTCTGGAATGTGATGTACAGTTACTGGGTTAGGGACAAGCATGTGGGCAACGCCTCATATATTGGCCGTGTCACAAGCCCTATCACAGGCAAGCCTGAGACTATCCCAGCGACAGGGGTTGCGCCGAGAGACACGCCTGAGAATCATCAAAGATACAAGAAATGGTTGAGGTACCTGTACGTAGACAACGCGATAGCTGTATTCGTAAACATGTTGACAGTCACCTTCACAACGTTCCTAGGGTTTGCGATACTTCATCCTAAAGGTCTTGTGCCTTCCGGATGGAAACTTGTATCTGTACAGGCTGAGTGGTTCGGCTCCCTCTGGGGCTATTGGGGTTACATCCTCATGTGGATCATAGGCGCCGCATTCATCGCTGACAGTTGGCTTGGTGCATGCGACGCTGTCTCGAGGATGCACGCAGACTTTCTATTCTCAACCTTCAGGAAGCTCAGGAAGTTGTCATTCAGGCAATGGTACTATGTCTGGGTAGGAATCCTGACACTCTCAACATGCATAACAATGGTGCTTGTTCAGCCTGCCGAGCTGCTGCTGGCTGGTGGTATACTCAACTTCATATCGATGACCATATACTGTCCTGTCTTGATCTATATGAACTATTACAAGATACCGAAGACTATAGCCAAGTGGGCCAGGCCCGGCGTAGGATGGTTGGTAGTTGGCATCATAGTGACAATAGTCTATCTCACCCTCAGCATCTGGTACCTAGGCGTAACCTTTAAACTGATTTAGACTCCCTCCCCCACTTTTTATGAAGAAATGTAATGTTAAGTGAATGTTCTCTTTGCCTCAGGTTTGAGTAGAATCCACAGTATGAATATGCTGAGTATGGTTGCTATGGGAACGGCGAGTAGTCCAAGCACAGCAACAGCCACCATCACCTTGCGTGTTCTCTTGAATATACCCCACCCTGCCGCTAATGATAATACTCCCAGAATGAAGTAGAGGGCTGTGGCGAACTCGGCGATTTGGCGTCCGAGCGTCGAGGCTATGAAACCTGTGAAGGTATACATAGTCGCAATCATCAGGATGCCGTTTATGAAGAATAGAATGTGGAGGAGTGGCACACCTCCAACTTTGCTTGTCCCCGAAACCATTTTTCTCAGCCTACGAGTCCCATCAATATTTTGGCTACTGAGGTTTTAAAGGTTTGTAGCGGCTTACTTTCGTATTCGACATAGCCTCGAATACCTTCACGATAGCTGAATGGTCCATATTCTCGAGGCCCAAGGCTTTGGCTGACTCGAACATGGCGTATGTAAAGGCGAGCAGAGGTGTGGCGATTAAGTGTTCAGAGGCCATATTCAAGGCTAGGCCCAAGTCTTTATGTTGCAGCCAAACCCTGAATCCAGGCTCAAACCTTTCCTCGAGCATGTTCGGCAACTTATTCTCGAAAGCCCAAGAGTTTCCCGCGCTGGTCTTGACAACTTCATATAGGAGTTTCAAGTCTACACCAGCCTTGGACGCTAGGACCAAGGCTTCACCTACAGCTGCCAAGTTTATCCCAACGAGCATGTTGTTTAAAAGTTTAAAGATCTGTCCTGAGCCTGGGCCCCCAACATAATAGATATTCTTCCCTATGGCCCTCAGAACATCCATACAGGCGTCTACGGTCTCTTTTTCGCCGCCGACCATTATTGTTAATGTGCCCATCTCGGCGCCTACGGTCCCGCCGCTGACTGGCGCGTCAACCGCACCCACCTTCTTCTCCTTTGCTTTCAACCATATCCTTCTCGCTGTGGAGGGGTCTATAGTACTCGTGTCGACTATTATCCCCCCACTATTAAGACCCTCCAATAGACCATTCTCACCGAGGACTGTGTTTGAAACCTCTATTTGGGATGGCAGGGATAAGACGGCGACCTCTGCCCTCATACCGACCTCTCTAGGATTCTTTGCAGGTCTGGCACCTTTGGCCGCTAGGATTTCCACAGCTTCCTTTCTAACGTCATAGACTGTTAAATCAAAATTTTTCTTCAGCAGGTTCGCCGCCATACGTGAACCCATCGCTCCGAGGCCTATGAAGCCTACTCTCCTCTTTTCACTCAACCCTAAAATTCACCTTAACTGAACAGCTGATGTGTAATTGAGTTGTATGGTTGAACTTAAGAGTTGCTCCATTTATTTTGAGGGAAATCCCAACCTCTAAAGGAGGTATACTCTAAACTTTAAAATTTTAATTTGAAAAAATCCGGAAGTTTACTTTTCTACGATTTTATGTCCTGAGACTCAAGTTCTTTAATTCTTCTCTCAACGAACTCTTTAACCTTCTCTTCACTATACTTCATCTCTTCCTCCTGTCTTCTCAACTGCTCCTTCACCTTATTCAGCAGAGTGTCCATGTCTATTGGTTTGACAAGGTAGCCGTCAGCTCCCTTATTGACTGCTTCAATCGCGCTCTCCATTGAAGGGTAGCCTGTGAGGATTATCTTGGACATCTTGGGCGTCGTCTCCTTGAGCATGCTCAATAGTTTCGTACCATCCATGTCTGGGAGCCGAATATCTATCAGGGCCAGATTATAGATGTTTGTCTCAGATTTCTTAACTGCTTCCTCACCCCTATCGGCGGTGTCGACTATGTACCCTTCCAACTCAAGAATCTCCCTGATGCTCTTCAGAATCGTCTGATCATCCTCCACAACCAATATCCTCTTCTTATCCATCTGTTTTCACCTCCTTCCACGTCTCTATTTTATTGGCAGTTTTACTGTGAATGTTGAGCCTACTCCAACCTTGCTCTCAACCGATATCGCTCCTTTATGGGCTTCAACGATTCTCTTGCATATTGACAATCCTAATCCTTGACCTTTGGCTTTGGTGGTGAAGAATGGGTCGAAGAGCTTATTTATATTCTCCTCCGGTATGCCTACTCCTGTGTCTTGGAAGATGATGTACGCTTCATCATCATTCTTTGATGCTTTGATGGTGAGTTGGCCTCCGTCAGGCATAGCTTGGATGGCGTTCATTATTAAGTTGGTGAATAGTCTCCTAGTTAAGTCCGGATCTACCTTTAAGGTTATTTCGCCGTCGACATTCAAGGTGACCTTGACACTCTCTGGAACATCGATCGTTGATAGGATCTCGGTCAGTATCTGCAATATGTTTGTTTCGGAGGTGTGTAGGTATAGGGGTTTAGAGAAGTAGTGCAGGTCTGCAACGATCTTATCCATATACTTGGCTTGGCTCTCCAGAACATTATAGATTTCAAGTATTCCTGAATCTTCCATGACCTTTCTAAGTGATGGGGGCATGGCTCCAACCTTCATCTTGGCTAGGTATACTGAGCTGATTACTGACTGTAAGGGGTTGCGTAGGTCGTGGCCTATCATCGCCGCGGCCTCACCGATCGCGGAGAGACGTTCCATAAGTCGCATCTTCTTCTCCGCCTCTTTAAGCTCTGTCACATCTCTGGAGACAGTCAGTACTGCTCTTCGACCGTCAGATGTCACCGTAGGCACCGAGCGAATATGAGTTACTCTAGGCCCTGTCTGTCGAATATCCTCTAAGTAATTTTCCCCCTTATGCAGCAATTCATGTACTTCACAGAGTATGCCGGTGTGGTGGCACGGCCTGTCGAGTCCTCTGAAGGCTCTATAACATTTCTCTCCTTCAACTGGTCCGAAGATTTCGTTGACGGACCTATTGACAAATCTGACATTGTAATCTTCATCGATGAGGAAGACAAAGTCTGACATCTGCGATAGAATGCTGTCTAGGAATGTTGATGTCTGTCTCTCCCTATCCATGCTCTCCCTTAATTTTCGTGTTCTCTCTTCAACCAAGGCCTCTAAACGTTCCGAATAGTTCTGAAGCTCCTCCATCATTCTTTTCCTTTCAGTTATGTCTCGAATGATCGTCTGGTATCCAACGATGTGTCCATCTTCACTGCGGATGGGTGTTGAAGTTACTAGGCAATAAATCTCCGACCCATCTTTTCTCCGTCTCTTCACCTCATAATCCTTTACGGAGCCCTTCACCTCTATTTCTTGTAAGAGTCTTCTCCTATCCTCTGGATTCACATATGTCTCATTGACATCTACTCTGAGCAGCTCCTCTTTTGTGTAGCCGAATAGGTCTGCGTAGGCTCGGTTGATATCTACATATCTTCCTTCAGGAGTAGTGATGCCGATGGCATCCCTCGACTCCTCGAATAGGGTTCGGTATCTTTTCTCACTCTCCCTGAGTCTATCCGCCGCCTCCTTCTCCTCTGTTACATCCCTGGAGACTACTATTGCAGCCTTCTTTCCATCAGGCATCGATGTTGATGTAGCGTGTATGTTTACTATTCTGTTGACTGTCGGTATGAGCCGTGTCTCCTCGAAGAGGTTTCCTCCCCCCTCTAATAGCTCATGTACTTCGCATCTTAGACCTTCATGGTGGCATGGCCTGTCAAGGTTTCTCATCACCCTGTAACATTTCTCCCCTACAACGTCTCCAAAGATTTTCTTAGACGCTTCATTCAGGAGTCTGATTGTGTATCCCTCATCTATGATTGTAACGAGATCGGACATTTGGGATAGAACGTTGTTGAGGAACGTTGATGTCTGCTTGAACTGTTGCTCAGACTCTTTAAGGGACTTCTCAATATTCTTTAATTCAGTGATATCTGTGATGACCCCTACTATTCCAGCAACCTTTCCATCAGGGCCCCTATATGTGGCCTTGTTGAATATTACGTCGTGCCATGTCCCGTCGGCATATATGTTTCTGGTCTCATATACCTGGATTCCCGGGTTTCGAAGAAGCTCATTATCCTTCTTGTAGTATATGTCGGCCAGCTCTTTTGGATGTATCTCGTAAACATTTCTTCCAACAATCTTCTCTTTGGGTAGGCCTACATATTTCTCATAGGCTACGTTGCAGCCTCGATATATGCCGTTTACATCTTTGTAGAATATTGGGTTCGGAATATTGTCTATTACCTGCTGCATTAAATTTATTTTCTCTTGAAGTTCCCTCCTGAGATTCTCGAGCATCTCAATAGTTTTTCTCTGTTCAGTCACATCCCTGAATACTACGACTACTCCCCTCTTCCCTCCAATGTTGCTTATTGGGCTAGCTCGGACATGAAAGATTTTGCCGGTCGAGGTCTCTGCTTGTCTCGTCTCTTCGAAGAATCCATAGTTCTTCTCGAGAAGTTCATGTACTTCGCATCTTATGCCTTTTTGATGGCATGGGCTCTGAAATTTTCTTGTGACTCTGTAACATTTCTCTCCAACCACGTCTCCGAATAAACGCTCAGCAGCCCTATTCAAATATTGGTATGTATAGTCTTCATCGATTACTGCTACACAGTCCAGCATATTGTTTAGGACCTCAGGCATTGATGGGGGATTCCTTTTCAAAATCCATCTTCTCTTATCCCCAGTCTCCCTTCCTGTGCGTGGTCTTTTCACCTTCAAGACTTGAACCTTCTATTCTAAAAGAGCGTTTAAACTGAATAGGATCTGTTGAGGATGGGATCTCTGCTTGGCCTCGGAGATGGTTCCGAACCTAAACATATCTTTCACTCATCCTTAGAATCCTCCCTCGCCTTCATTTATAGTGAAGGTCAATCATGTTCAGGCTATTCTTTCAGAGGCCACTTCCAGCTCTTCAGACAAGACTTTTAAATTGTTCAGAGCTGACTTAAAATATTTTTGCAGTAACTTCCCCCTTTCAGTTAATATGCTCAAAATTGTGCATGAAAACAGTTTGTTTAATGACTTCACTTCCACATGCCTGTTA
>JAGTQO010000046.1 GCA_018396565.1 Candidatus Bathyarchaeota archaeon | reverse complement strand
TGCAAGTCCAGGGGCTGCGGCGAGGGCGGTTATCACAGTCTTCCCCAAGGCTGTAGGCAAGATTATGAGGGTATTTCTCAGAATAGCCTTGGAGGCGATTCTCTCCTGGTAGAGTCTCTTCTCTATCTGATCATATCTTACTAGAGGATTCGATCCTCCGTCGATGTCGCCTGTCATCTTCCCCTAACCAGCATATTACATTCTAAATTTATCTGGTTGTCTCAAAAATCTTCTCCAAGAATTTTGAGGCCGTCAAACCTTAAACTTAGCCATCTCCACCTCAACCCTTACGTCGAGGTTGATCCTTGCATAGCATCCACGGTATGCCGGACCAGGATTGACTATGACGCTTTTACTTAAATTATCTGTGCCTTCGGCCTCATGGATGTGGCCGCAGACAACCAGGAGAGGGGATCTCTTCTCGACGAACTCTCTCACAGAGCCGCTTCCAGCATGTATTCCGAACCTGGTCATGTCTGTCATCGTTCCTTTTGGTGGGCAGTGGGAGAGGAGTATCAACCTCCCAGAATCGAATCTTGAGGGGATCCCATTCAAGATCGCTGATGCCTCCGACTCATTGTATTCAAAAGGCGTATTGAAGGGGGTGTTGACTGAGCCTCCTAAACCAACTATGCTGTAACCCTCGAAGTTTACACAGTCTCCATGTAGGTTCCTCGGCTGGTCCCCCCTATATTTCGAGAGGCTCGGCGAATCCATGTTCCCTGGAACAAAGAATGTCGGTACCCCAGTATCACAAAGAATCTTCAGCAGCCTCAGGGCTTCATCCAAATCGTTGTGTGATATATCACCAGCTACGAGGGTGAGGTCCGGACCTTCCCTACCTACCGCAGCCGCGGCGGTTAAGGTTGCAGCTTCACTCCTATGAATATCCGAGATCGCAATGATCCTCATTCCCATCAACCTCCCTTTTAGGTCTCAGAGAGAATTCATAAATTGTTCGGCGCAACTAAAAATCTCTGGGAGAGATTTTGGCTCTGGTTGCCCTCCTATCAGACTTCGGCGTCAAAGACCCGTATGTGGCCCAGATGAAAGGGACAATCCTCACAATATCACCCTCAACAATCATAGTAGACATATCCCATGAGGTTGAGAGGCACAATATTCAGGAGGGTATGTTGCTATTGGCTTCGGCCGCACAATACTTTCCAGCAGGAACAATATATGTTGCTGTCGTCGACCCCGGGGTCGGCGGTTCTCGGAGGCCGATCCTCATCCAGACTTGTAGGGGCCTATATGTTGGTCCTGACAACGGTCTGCTCACCATGGCGGCTGAGATGGATGGGATAGTCAAGGTATACCATCTGACTGAGTCGAAATACTTTGCAGTTAGAGTCTCACCGACCTTCCATGGTAGAGATATATTTGCACATGTGGCAGGCCACTTGGCTAGGGGTGTAGAGCCTTCAAACTTCGGCCAACCAATAACAGACTACAAAAGAATAGAGTTTCCGAAAGTGGAGGTTCGATGCGGCGAGGTCTCAGGCTCAATAATCCACATAGACAGGTTCGGGAACATAGTCTCAAACATAAGTTATCAGAACCTTGAAAGTATGAATATAGGGTATGGGAGCATGGTTGATTTTGAGATCGATGGAAAGACTTTTTCAGCACCATTCTGCCACACATATGTTGAAGTGCCATCAGGAAACATTCTTGCAACGATAGGCAGCAGTGGCTCTCTAGAAGTTGCTGTATGCATGGGTGACGCAGCTAAACTGCTGAATGTAAAGGTTGGGGCCTCGATAAGGGTTAGAGGACACAACCCCAACTCATATTGAGATGGAACCTCAACATTCCTTCCGTTCAGTTTCATGGATTGTCCGTCTGGTAGAGCATCCTTATCCTTTCAACCCCATCGACTGAATCGATCACCTTACACACCGCCTCTGGAAGCAGCTCCCTCCAATCTTCACCTTGAAGGATCCGTCTCCTGATCTCTGTCGCCGAATAGACCTCACGCCTATGGAACGGTATGGGCTCAACCTTCACACCGGCCTCCCTGAACAGGTAGGAGGTTAAGGGGTCGTTTGAATATACGACGTCGTACCTTCCAACATATGATGAGACGTGTGCAACCCAGATCTTATGGACATTTATGTCTGGGATTGGTGTGACCTGAATCATATGTAAGGGTATCTTCGCATCCCTCAACGACTCCCTGATCATCATGATCCTCTCACCGGCGGTGAACGGGTTCCTCCTGGTGTGGCTGTACTGGGAGCTCCCTACGGCTATGATGAGCTCATCTGCCTTGGTCAATATAGATCTCACAACCTCGAGGTGTCCAAGATGGAATGGTTGAAACCTCCCAACATATAGGCCTACTATACCCAACTAGAGCACATTCCTGAAATTCTCAGTTGTAACATAATATACCTCCATAAACATGTTTTTACGATTTTGGTTAATGGGCTGAAGAGTACGAGATAACGTTCGATCTATGTTTCGGAATCTACGATTTATCTAGTCGCCGGTGTAATGTAAACGAAATAAGAGTGGGTTTGCAAGATCTTTCTTGTAACCTGACCGGCTTCAGTAGTCTCTGGGGTTAGAATAGATGATTGAGATTCAGGGCGATATGCTTGAGGGTGGAGGGCAGATCCTCAGAGTCTCAACGGCCATCTCTGCCCTACTGAGGAAACCTGTGAAGATAGTGAATATTAGGGCTAAGAGGTCTCCGCCTGGTCTGAGGCCTCAGCATTTGAACGCTGTGAAGGCGATAGGTTTGATGAGTAAGGCTGATGTCGACGGTTTATATGTCGGATCAAAGGAAATCACATTCACCCCATCCTCACCCCCATCAGGCAGTTTCAGAATAGATGTCGGTACAGCTGGATCGATCGGTCTTGTACTGCAGGCATTGATGCCTGTCGCAGCATTCTCCAGTGGAGATGTCTCGATTGAGATCTCTGGTGGGACGAATAATCCGAGGGCGCCAGCCGTGGAGTATCTGCAGAACGTTCTGATACCTATCTTGAATAGGATGGGCTGCAAGGGTTCCGTGGAGATTTTGAGGCGTGGATTCTACCCTAGAGGAGGAGGACTCGTAAAGGCCCATATGAGTCCTGTCCGGACCCTCAAGCCTATAGTCCTTGAGGAGTTCGGGGATGTGTCGAGGATTTGGGGTCTATCTTACAGTTGCCGGTTACCAGCCCACATAACAGATAGGATGGCGAAGTCTGCCCATAGAACCCTCCTGAGGGAAGGCTACGATGCAGATATAGAGACTGAATGTTTGCAGGGGGATCACCCGAAATGTTCGCTGGACCCAGGATGCGGCATCATACTCTTTGCCTCTCTATCTTCAGGTGGATTGGTTGGGGCTGACGCTCTTGGAAGACTCGGCATACCAGCAGAGAAGGTTGGTGAGGATGCTGCCTCAAACCTCCTGCAACCCCTGCGGCGCCGATCACCTGCAGACAAGCATCTGGGGGATCAGCTCATCGTCTACGCCAGCCTGGCAGAGGGTGAGTCTATATTAAGGGTTGATGAGTTGACCCTCCACACGGTCACCTGCATAGAGCTGTGTAGGATCCTTCTGAAAGTCGATTTCAAAATCGAGGGTGAGGTCGGTGGACCCGCAAGGATAACCTGTAAAGGTGTTGGACTAGTCAACAGCAGTATCCGATGAACCTGATCTCATGTTCGCCTCTTCACCCATAGAATTTCGCCTGTCCTAAGATTCATCACAGTCTTCACCCTATGCATAGGTATACAGAATTCAACCCCCTCCTCATCCTCATATGTGAACCATGACTTGCCAACCTTCCTGACGCTTTTCACTGGAATAGTCTTCAAATCTGAAGGTGCACCGCGGTGGATGAAGGTTACAACATAATCTTCAATGTCAAGTCTCCTATCCCAAAGGATCTTTGTGAAGATGTTCTTTAGCGGGAGCATCTGCAACCCTAAACGTTTATGTTGCATCAAACTTAAATTGTGGAGAGTATTAAGGTGAACTGTGGCTTGTCAAGGTGGCGGCTGTGTCCCAGATGATCCCTTACATCCCAGGAGCGACAACTGTCGGTGTAGTCTACAGTGACGGTGTCGTCCTCGCCTCTGAGAGGAGAGTATCCTACGGATACTTCGTAATGAGTAAGTCAGCCAGGAAAGTCTTCAAGATAACAGACTACATCGGTGTCGCATGTGCAGGCTTGGTCTCAGATATGCAGATCTTGGCGAAGGAGGCTTCGGCATATGCCAACCTATACTCCTATGAGAGGGACCGCTCAATCTCGGTGAGGGCCACAGCCAAACTTATGGGTAACCTCCTCTTCCAGAGGAGGCTCCTACCATACATCACACAGACAATAGTAGGCGGAATAGACGATGAGGGTCCGAGCCTATATGTTCTAGACCTTCTAGGCTCGGTCATCCCAGACAAATATGCGGCTGTTGGGAGCGGCACAGAGATTGCGATAGGCCTACTTGAAGACGAATATAGGGATGGTATGGGCTTACAGGAGACAAAGGATCTCGTCAAGAGATCTGTGAAGGCGGCGATTGCAAGGGACGCAGCCAGCGGTGGAAGCCTAGACCTCCTCGTCATAGACAAGGATGGGTCTAAGGAAGAGAGTGTAGCCTTAACCTAGAATATTTGTTAAGCCTTATCGGACTAGAAGTTTTGGAAGATGAGTCTGATAAAGGTGAATGTTGAACCGGAGGGGGTTTATCTCAAACCCAGCCAAACCTTAGATCCAGCCGTCTCCACCATCTTGAGAAGGCAGAAGTACCAGATTATAGGAGGCCACTCGGCGGTCAAGAAGTGCCGCTGGCTCCATAAGAGCCTCACGGCCGGTGAGCCATGCTACAAGGAGAAGTTTTACGGAATCAAGTCTCACAGGTGCCTCCAGGTGACCCCGGCAGTGGCTTGGTGCACCCAGAGGTGCCTCTACTGCTGGCGAATTCAGGAGGCTGAATCGAATCTATCATGCAGTCTGGAGCCGCCGGCTAGTTGGGATCCACCCGCCGACCTGGCGGCACAATCGATAGGTGCGCAGAGGAGGATACTCAGCGGATATAAGGGACAGGTGGCTGAGGGTAGGGTTGACCTCAACAAATATTATGAGGCCATGGAGCCCAAGCACGCAGCCATAAGCTTGACCGGTGAACCAACCATGTACCCTTACCTGGACGGTTTGATCTCAGAGTATCATAGGCTCGGCCTGACAACTTTTCTCGTTACAAACGGAACGAGGCCTGAGGTTCTGCGCGAGCTCCAGGAGGAGCCTACCCAACTATACATATCCCTCTCAGCACCGAACCTTGAGAGGTACATCCATATCTGTAGGCCCACCTCACCTGGATGCTGGCAGGGTATACTTGAGACCCTGGAGTTGCTGAAGTCCTTCAGCTGCCCAACAGCAGTCAGAATAACCCTTGTCAAAGGTTATAACATGCAGGACCTGCTGGACTATGCGAGGTTGCTCTCAAGGGCTGAGCCTACATACATCGAACCTAAAGCCTACATGTATGTAGGCTACTCGAGGAGGAGGCTACAATTCTCCAATATGCCATCGCATAGGGAGGTCCATGAATTCGCACTGAGACTCGCAGAGTACACAGGTTACAAGATCATCGATGAGTCGGTTGAGAGTAGGGTCACCCTCCTGAGTAGACTGGAAAGGCCGATAAGGGTGATGTGATATATCTAAAGTTGTTGGTGTGTTCGATGCTTCGGAAGACGGATATAAACATCATCCAGAAGAGTCTGGCTGAACTTGACGCTGCGAGAGATAGCGTCTTCGAGGCCTCAAGAGTATCTGTGAGATTCTCAGGCCGAGCCATCATAGAGCTCCATAGGGGCGACCTTGAGAAGGCATCAGAGCATATAGAAAACGCTGGGAGAGCGATCAAAGACCTTGAACGTATACTGAAGAGGTGGAGGGACCTTAAGACCCTTGGAAACGTAACCTTAGCCTATCAGGAATATGCTGAGGCGAGGCTACTATACGGTATCGTCGCTGAGAGGAGGCTACTGTCTCTGCGTGAGGTTGGTGTCGAGGTCCAACCTTACCTCCTCGGACTTCTAGACTTCATAGGTGAGCTCCGCAGATTCTGCCTTAACCATCTCAGATCAGGCAGAGTCGATGAGGCTGAATATTCGCTGAGAGTGATGGAGGATACTTTTGAGGACCTATATCTGATAGACCACACCGCCATAATTGAAAACTTCAGGCATAAGATGGATAATGCGAGGAAGCTCATAGAGGCGACCAGGGGCGACGTCGTTTCAGAGGTTAGAAGATTCTCCTTGGAGAAGGTTCTCAGAGACTTTGAAGATAAACTGTTGAAAAAGATGAAGAGTTGATTTTTAGACCAGCGACCTATTTTCGGCGAGTCTGTGGGCTAGGTGGATAGGTTCCGGAAACCTATGTTTCAGCAAACATCTGAGAACTATCTCGACAGATGATTTGAGGCTCACCATGTGTCCAGGAGAGACATATATCGGCCTGCCAACCGCAGGCTTCACCAACCATCCAACAGCATCACCGTTCAACATCAGGGGTTCACGGTCGCCGAATCTTGTAGGTTGCCTAGAGTATTCTCCGCAGAGCCTCGAGCCGGCCACACCTATGCTCGGTTTACCTGTTGAAACCCCGAAGTGTGAGGCAGACCCACATCTTCTAGGGTGGGCCAGCCCATGACCGTTTACCATGAATATATCCGGCTCAACATCCAACTCTTGGACTACCTTCAACATCGCCCCGCCTTCCCTGAACCATAGGAATGTAGGCCTGTAGGGAAAGTCAACCTTGACGGTTGCTGTCTTCTCTTCAAGAATCTTCAGGGTCTGAAGGTCAATGGTGACACATGCTGCGGTAGCCACCCCATCCCCGTAGGCTACATCGATCCCTGAAACTTTTCTGATAGGTATCCTGAACCGGTCTTCAACAATGATCATCCTCGATAATTCTCTCTGGATAAGTTCGAGACTCTCAACCTCATATACGTTAGGCATATTCATCAGATCTTTGAACCTTAAGTGGAGGCTGCTTAACAGGGTTAATTATCGGTTCAGAAGTTTTTAAATTGTAGCTCGGCATTTTGGATTTTTGATCTTTATATGAAGAGCCTCGAATGGACTTCTCTGAAAGGGACGTTACTTTTGACTCTATGTAGAATCGCTGAGCTCTCTGCTCCGACAGGTGAGCTCTCATACACTACTGGAGATTTAAGTTCCAAGCTGGGGTGTTCCCAGCAGACCGTCTCCAGACATCTGATAAGTCTTGAACGTATGGGTTACATCAGGAGGTTCAGGGTTGCAAGGCGTGAATCTATACGGATAACGGCTGAAGGCCAGCAGCTATTGGCCAGGCTCTACTCATCGTTGAGGTGGATGTTTGAGCGTCCCCCAGAGACTCTCTACTTTGAGGGTGTACTCTTCACCGGGTTAGGTGAAGGCTCCTACTATGTTGGTCAGGAGGGTTACCGTAAACAGTTGAGGAGTAAGCTCGGATACGACCCTTATCCTGGAACATTGAATCTGAGGTTGAGGCAGGGCTATGAGGATGTGAAAGCCACACTCGAGGGTTTACCCTCGATATCGATTGATGGATTCAGGACCAAGGATAGGAGTTTCGGGCCTGCCAAGTGTCTCAGGGTCATAGTTAATGATAATGTCGAGGCTGCTGTAATATTGGCTTTGAGGAGCCATTACGGGTCAGATGTGGTCGAGCTGGTTGCAGGTGAAAATCTGAGGGATAGGTTGAATCTCAAGGACGGTGATACTGTCAGGGTGAGGGTTAAGCCTTCAACTCCTCAATGACCCTCCTCTTGATCTTGGATGAGCTGTCAAGGTTCCTTGGACCGTATCTCCTCATCTTGACGACCTTAACCTTGCCTGGATAGGTCTTCAAGGCCTCTTGGACAGCTTTCAACATGTCATGCTGGTCATAGCCGATAGCTATCACATCAGGCTTTATCTTCTGAATAACCCCGGCTACATTCATATTCTCATATCCGAGGATCGCCTTATCCACTGGTTTCAGTGCCTCCACGAGGCCCCTCCTCTGATCCTCTGGGAGGATAGGCCTTCTACCTTTGCGTCTCTCAACCGTCCTATCCCTTGCCACTATGACTATGAGTCTTGAGCCCCTACCTCCAGCCTTCTTAGCGTCTTCGAGGGCTTTCAAGTGTCCGAAGTGTAGGAGATCGAAGACCCCTGCGGCTAGGACAACCCTACGCCTCTTCAAAACCCCTCCTCCATGTGAAATTTACGAGTCCGAGTATTCTGAGGGCGTCCAAGAGACCCTCAGCGTAGGCTGCTGAGGCCAGAGCAACAACCTCCCTACCACACCCCAAATAGTAATTTGCATCTTGCAGATATCTATTCACAGAGTCGATGATAAAGTCCGCCATGCCAAAATCTATTTTTCGGCTCGATTCCTTAACCAAACCTGCAAGAGCAAACTCAACACTCTGAATATACCTCTCAGCAGTCGACCTGACATCCTCCTTCATAGCAGGCCCCTCAGAATCTCCATATCTGCCCCACATAGAATCTGCAGGGCCTCAGCCTCCATGAAGTGGAGTCTACCAGGAAATATGAGGCAGTGTGGTGGCCCACCCCAATCATATTCACCCAATTTACCAATAGTATCAGCCTTCACTTTCATGTCTTTGGAGCCTATCCTAGCCACCCCCACAGCGGGCCTATTCAACCTCAACCAACCAAAACCTCTCCTATCCTCAACATCTAGGAGTTGCTCAAGCCCCTCATTGACCGTCATATATCTCCCAGCCTCCGAGTCTATGTCGAGTAAGGCCAGAGAGTGTAGGCCCCTCACCATATTCTCACATATATGCTCGTAAGGAATCTCTGATGTTGAGGTCGACTTGAAGGGTATCGTTACTGTCCGGCCGAACTTGTAACTCTGCAGGCCTGTAACCCCCGCCACAGCAGATGCGACTGAGGCGGCATGTATCACAAACGTTCTAATATCCTCCTTCTCAGCCTTAAGCCTCAAGGCGATATGGGTCGTCGCAACATTAGGATCCCCAGGGGTTAACAATACACATCGGTGCCTCCTAGCAGGCTCAAGAACCTTCCTCTCAGCCTCATCCTCGAGGTCCATCCTTGAGAGAACCTGAACCCTCTTACCTATGAGCCTCTCAAGATTCCCAAGACTGAACCCTGGCATATGACTTGTGTAAAACTCAGCAAAGACAATGTCAGCCCGCCTAGCCTCCTCCAACCCCTCAAGGGATATGCCCAACTCACTGTGAAGACCCAAACCTATGAAGGTCAGCATCAGATAAACCTCACATCTCATGTCTGATATGTTAAGAAAAAAGTTTTTGAAGATATTTTTAGAACTGTTAGGTAGGAGCTTCCAGCAGGAGCTTGTCCACCATCAGAAAGAATTATTAGAAATATCTTTTGATCATTTGTGTTGGCGGGCTCCGGGCCCGTAAACCAACATAGGTCGGGAAGCTCAGTCAGGTAGAGCGGTGGTCCACACCATGGGCCGAAGCTCTTAACCCAAAGGTCGCGGGTTCAAATCCCGTCGGGCCCGCCAAAAATAAACACGCTCAAAGATCTTTAAAATATCGGAGTTAAGATTCGATTTTCTTTCCTCCCAGCCTCGGCACCGTGATAGTTTCACGTTTGACCTAGATAATAAAGTATCTGGAGCAGAGTTCTGCTTTCTCGACCCAAAAAGATATTCACAAGTCCTTGACCCTGGTATTTTCGCTATATTATTGCCTATGGCAATCAAATGTTCGAAATCCCTTGCTACGCCAATAGCTAATAGATCATGGTCTCCAACAGTCTTCGTAGCCAAGATTATGTTTCGCATTTCAATTAACTTTTCAAAATCAGTGACGGTTCAGTTGGAGTGGTTTCGTTTGCTAAGATGTATGACGGTGAGGCGTCTATCATGAACGCGACCATCTCATGGTAACCAATCTTTTTCAGATTGATAACTACGGTGGATCCTCGGATTGCACCTTTTTCTTGCAGCGTTTTATGTCTGGTTATCACGGTGTCTGGCGAGATCCCAAGTTCCTTCGCAATTTTTCTAAAAGACACACGAGCGTCTTCCGTCATTCTCTTAATTATGAATAAATCAATTTCATCC
Organism: Candidatus Bathyarchaeota archaeon; assembly: GCA_018396565.1. Taxonomy (GTDB): domain Archaea; phylum Thermoproteota; class Bathyarchaeia; order 40CM-2-53-6; family RBG-13-38-9; genus DTMT01. Next base: position 1,667 of record JAGTQO010000046.1, on the reverse strand, counting down.
ATCTCCACCACCACTACTTTTGAGATGGTTAAATTCGAAATTCTCAGGATATAGCAGTATTTCATCAACCCAAATGCTCGTCGTGACCTCCCTGACCATGGGGTGTCCCTTTATCAAATCTTTTACTTGGCTTAGCCGACCAACATTCTTGAGAACTGCAATACAGAATATGTCATGTCTACCCATAGATGTAGTGTAGAAGACGCTTGCAGAGCATCCGCAATCATAATATGGGCAGGCTACATACAATAGTTCACAGTTAAGTGTAGATGAATCGATTGGCATACAGGATCAGGAAAAGACAGAGAAAAAGAACTGGATCGAGCAGGAAGTCCAACCGGCGCCGTCAGCGCAGCTCAAGATGAGGAGCGGGACTGTGTTGGGGTGGTACTGTCCGAAGTGCCGGTCGCGATTCGTTGAGTTTCAATCCTCCTGCCCCTATTGCCTTGTTCCGCTGAAGAAGTCAAAGTATGAAGATAGGATCTAATGACGAAAGCATCCGTTCTGTCGTCTGGAAATGCTTGATGGGACATGGGATTCTTTTTGGTGTGTCCTTAAACAGATCTCTCGTCGGCTTCAAGCATACCGTGATGCTTGTTCTTGTGGATGGTTTAGTCAGTCGTTTGATCAGTTTATGCATAAGAAACGACTCGTCTGATGACCGTATGAATAACCCCTGAGATTCGAGATTCTTTCTTATCTCTTTGAAGACCCATATTATTCATTCATCTCGTTTCTTTTGGTCCAGTAAATGTTCTGGTTGGATTGTAAACCTTGGATCATTGTTTAACATATTCTCGATTTCTTCCTGAACTCGGCATCTTTTGCTATTCACCCATTAACTTGGATTTCCTTTCTCTAAGACTTCAACTGAGATGTCCTCGTAATAGAGATCTGCAGGAACGTAGCCGCCTAGAATTCCCTCGCCTGCAATGTTAATAATTTCAATTCTGATGGTGACACCGTAGCCTAGTTGATTTGGCAACATTCTGAATGAAGAAATAGCGGTGATCTGCGAGGAGACAAAGTCTCTTGATCGTCTGCTATCTTCCATTCCTAATTTACGAAAAGATCCACCTCACCTTGTTTCATGTCTGACAGTTCCTCAATTAGTACGACTATTCCATCGATGTTAAGAGCGAATCCCTTGGATACGAGAAATAGACGATCTTTGATCCAGTACTTCACTAATTAGGTTTCTCCGCATGGAAGGCTACTTCGAGCGCGTGCTTAATCTGCACCAAGCGCAGATCAAAACAAAGAGAATTAAGCGCAAATTGCTTTTGGTCAGTAATGAAGAATTTTATAAAGCCAAGATAATGATTGAAGACGGCGTATAACTCAGAGAGATCTTTAATGAAGTCTAAAGCTTCGGTTAGCAGAAACCGATGTATTTATATACACTCCCTACAAACACACATGTGATACAAATGAGAAACAAAAGAGTTCAGGTAACTTTTAACGATAAGCAGTGGAGCATCATACTAAAAATGAAAGGTTCTTTTGGGGAGTCTGATGCTGACATCGTCAGAAACATAGTTTTGGCATGGCTTGCTGAAAAATCATTTATTTCAGATGCAGGAAAAAAGAAGTGAGGCGTCATGGTGGAAACTTACGAAGTCAAAAAACCATTAAGTGTTAATTACAAAAAAACATGCAACTGTCCA
>JAGTQO010000043.1:2160-11906 GCA_018396565.1 Candidatus Bathyarchaeota archaeon | reverse complement strand
ATTACTCCAGGCACTTTGACGGTCGAGCCCCAGGTGAACCACCCCAAACCCTCCTAGACTATTTCCCTAAAAACTTCCTAACCATTATAGATGACCTGGCCTATCCGCTCATTGAACTCTTCAAATGTTAGGGGCCTGTTATCTTTTGCAGATGGAAGCCTGAATCCATGTTCTATCAGGGTCTCCTTCCTAGTGAGGTCGCCCCCATACATCCCTTGGAGTTGGGGGATAGTCACATGGGACTCATCTATAATGGTTAGGAAGTTTTTAGGGAAATAGTCTAGGAGGGTTTGGGGTGGTTCACCTGGGGCTCGACCGTCAAAGTGCCTGGAGTAATTCTCGATCCCTGGACAGTATCCTATCTGACTTATCATCTCGAGATCATACTTTGTCCTCTGCTCTAGCCTCTGAGCCTCCAGAAGTTTTCCGGCAGCCCTCAACTCTCGAAGCCTCTCCTCGAGTTCAGCCTCGATAGACTCTATAACACTTTTGAGTTCCTCCTTTGGGGTTACGAAATGTTTCGCTGGGAATATGAAGGCCGACTCCTTCACGGATTTCTGCAGACCAGTCACAGGGTCGAGTTCAACGATCTCACTTATCCTGTCGCCTACAAGTTGGAACCTAAAGACAGTCTCCTGGTTTACTGGGCACACCTCAATTATATTCCCCCTCGCCCTGAACCGTCCTCTGCTGAGGTTTATGTCGTTCCTCTCATACTGCATATCGACAAGCCTTCTCAAAATATCCTCTCTACCCACTGACTGGCCTCGACTAAGATGTAACACAACCTTCAGATACTCTTGGGGGGAACCTAAACCGTAGAGGCATGACGAACTCGCAACAACTATTACATCCCTCCTTGAGAGTAGGGATTGGGTCGTTGAATGTCTGAGCCTATCTATCTCATCGTTTATAGAAGTCTCTTTAGCTATGTAGGTGTCTGTCTGGGGAATGTATGCTTCAGGCTGATAGTAGTCATAGTAACTCACAAAGTATTCTACCGCATTCTCTGGAAAGAAGGCTTTGAACTCACTGTAGAGTTGAGCAGCCAAAGTCTTATTATGTGAAATAACCAATGTTGGCCTCTGAGTGTTAGCTATCACATGAGCTATTACGAAGGTCTTGCCTGTTCCAGTTGCACCCTTGAGGGTCTGATATGTCAGACCATCCTCAACACCTTTGGAGAGTAACCTGATGGCTTTAGGTTGGTCGCCCTTAGGCTTGTAATCGGTTACAAGCTTGAAAAACCTTCCAGCAGACAATCTTAGAAACCTCCAACTATACGTGCCGAGTGACTGTGAATGATGTTACCTCTGCCCTTTTCGTTTCGGGGTAGTATAGACTTGACAAGCCATCTGAATAGTTTGGAGATGGCTTGGACGATATTAACCTATTCCCATACTAAATATTGGGCTGAACTACTTTAATACATGAAAATACCTTAATTTGATATGAATTTGGGTGTTTTGCCTTTTATGCGGAGGCCCCGCTGAAGATCGTATCCATGAAATTCTTTAAGATCCTTGCGGTGGCGCCCCAAACAATATGTTCAGGAAGCTCATAATAATATACTGGATAATGTTTTCCCTCACGTACGATATAGCCGACCTTGGGTGGAGACATTAACTCTTCAACTGGAACTATTATAAGGTCAGCGACTTCCTCTCTGTTGACCTTGAAGTTGTATGGGTAGGGGATGCTCCCCACGAAAGGAGATATCAGGAAGCCGGTTGTGGTTGCATAATCATCGAGTTCACCTAAGAATTTTATGTCGCCAACGTCTACCCCAAGCTCTTCATGCATCTCACGTATAACCGTGCCTTTCAGGGTTAGGTCACGCTCCTCAAATATTCCACCTGGAAAAGAGATCTGGCCTGGATGATGTTTCATATTCTTAGGTCTCTTCATGAATAGAATGCAATATTCGCCTGACCTCCTGATTATCGGAACCAGAACCGCTGCCTTCACGAGATTCCCTGGTTGGAGAGTTAACTTCTTTCTTTCTGCGAGGACCTCAAGGATCCTTGACTCCAAATCGTTTACCGACAAATCTTTCAGCCGCCCCCTGCACCGTAAACATCTTCGAGATTACCAAGTGGCTATGGCATATTTCAACTATTATGCGACGTACGGTTTGAGCTTTCACATTAGAGAAATATTGATGAGCGACCTTCCCTATCCGTATCTGTGATGAGTCATGCCGAGTCTTAAGATGGCTCTTCCGAAGGGCCACCTGTGGGAGGCTGTCAAAAGCCTTCTTGATCAGGCTGGCTACAACCTCTCAGTGAAGGGCGAACGGTCGTATAGGGTTGAGTCGAGAGACAGAGACCTAGACATAAGGATCCATAGGGCCCAAAACATCAGTCTACTCGTCGAACAGGGAAGGTACGATGTTGGGATAACTGGGTTGGACTGGGTTCTCGAGCCAAATGCGGATGTCGAGGAGCTTGCGGACCTCAAGGTTGGGAGGGTTGATGTGGTGGCGGCTGTTCCTGAGAGGTATGGAATAGATGAGCAGATCGGCCTCGGAGTCTTCAAGAGATTTGAGGAGAAGCTTTATGAGGAGAAGAGGGGCAGGGCGGTAGTCGCATCTGAATATGAGAATCTTACAAGGAGCCTATTCGAGAAGCATATGCCCAGTATACCATACCGATTCATACGGTCATACGGGGCCACGGAGACTTTCATAGAGGTAGCTGATCTCATAGTCGACTGTACTGAGACAGGTGCAACTCTCAGGGAGAACGGTTGGAGGATAATATATAGGCTCTTCGAATCTACAGCTCGAATAATAGCGAATAGAGATAGCCTGAGAGACCCTTGGAGGAGGGAGAAGATCGCCGGATTAGTATCTTTGGTTGAAGGTGCACGGGACGCAAGGGGTGTCAGGCTGCTCAAGATGAATGTTCAGGAGGGCTTTATGGGAGATGTTATGAAGATCCTTCCGGCGATGAAAAGCCCAACCATCTCCAAACTTTATGGTGGTGAAGAGGCAGGATATGCTGTCGAAGTTGCCGTGAATGAGGATCAGGTTGTCCAACTGATACCTAAACTGAAGAAGGCTGGTGCAACAGACATTCTTGAATTGAAGATAGAAAAAGTTGTTAGATGAGTCTATCATCTTAAGTTTTCTGGATCAACGGGCTTAGAGTGACATTTATCTTAGGAGGGTTCGTCAAAGTATTGTGTATGGTGCAGTGTCTCGCAAACCTCAAGATAGAATCTGCTGATGTCGAATCTATCTCGCCAGCCAATTTTATCTCCACTTTGACTTGACCTACCCTATTCGGGCTCTCAGCCATCTCCCACTCAAGATGGACTGCCATGCCTTCGGAAGGTATTTTGTGTCTATCGCAGAAGAGTTTGGCGTAGACCCCTATGCAGAATCCTATCGAGGCGATGAATAGTTCCACTGGTGTCATAGCAGTGTCTCCACCAACCTCTTCAACAGGCTGGTCCGAGAATACATGGTGGCCTCTACACTCAGCCTCAAAACGCCAACCGTCAAGGTGAATTATCTCCATACCCATTATACATATCACCTTCCAACCAAGGAAGGGGGGGAGGGGTTTAAAGCATTAACTACTCCAGGTGGTTTGGTGTGAAACACCAATACTCCCCCGCTCAGTCTAAGGAAGATATTAGGATGTCTGTCTGGCGTCTCATGGAGGAGAATAATGTAGCAAGGCCCCCCAGACCTGTGTATGGTCGCATACCTAACTTTGAGGGGGCAGAGAGGGCTGCTGAGAGGGTTCTTGAGCTTGACGAGTTTGCTAAGGCTGATACTGTGAAGGTCAATCCAGACTCCCCCCAGAGGCCTCTCCGAGAATTGGTCCTGAAGGCTGGAAAGAACTTGTTGACGCCTACGCCTAGGCTAAGGTGTGGATTCCTGCTGATTAAGCCAGGAAAGGTGCATGAGAAAAATTATGGATTCGCCTCGACCATAAGAGGCTCCTTCAAATATGGAGTGAGGGTTGATTTGGATGAGATTCCGAAACCTGCCTTTATCATAGTCGGATCCGTAGCAGTCACTCCTGAGGGTAGCAGGCTCGGTAAGGGGAGCGGATACAGTGAGTTGGAGTGCGGTATACTTGCTGAGTTGGGACTCATCGACGAGGAGACTCCTATTGCAACTACTGTCCATGAACTTCAGATAGTTGAGTATGTGCCTAGAGAGGCCTATGATATCAATGTCGACTACATATTGACCCCTGAGAGAGAGGTTAGAACCGGCTCGGAGCCTACCGGTCGAAAAGGTATAATATGGAGTATGGTGACGGGTGAGATGATGCGTGGGATGCCTATCCTGGAAAACCTATATAGGATGAGGAGAATATGAGGTAGGAATGGTGGTGAATAATTGAGTTACTATGATCCAAACTATTGGAGGCAAGTAATGCGGCAATATCCATATCTTCAGGCTCCTCCAACACCAGTGATGCCAACCGATCCCCTTGAACAGTTGGGTCTGGGTAGGAGAGAGACTTTAGTATTGACTAATTGTCCATACTGCGGCACCTTTATTCCAGCGAACACGAACTACTGCCCGAGATGCTGGTGCCAGATAAGACTCTGAGAGGGGTTATTTATGGCAGCGTATCTTAAGATTGTTGAGATCAATGGCAGACTACACATTTACGAGCGGATAATATACAAGCCTGAGTGAGAGAATCGTAGAGCAATCCGAAACTAGTGTAGGCTACGTCAGAATCAGCCTCCTCAGAGGATTTATATAGAGAGGGGGGCTGCATCAACCCGCCCCGGATGCAACAAATTTATTTATGACATTGTTCGAGTGAGATTTGGGTCCCGCGGATCCCGCGGTAAGATGTATGTGAACATCCCGTAAGCTCAGCCTGGTAGAGCTTCCGATCACGTGTAAGACGTGAGGAGACGCTGTAGAGTTGCACCCACGGTGCATCCATCCAGCCTATCAGGCTAAAAGTAGATACCGGAGTGTCGCTGGAGGGCCCATATGGACCCGGCGAATTCAAAATAGGCACATGCAGCCTATGAAACTCCGGCCCGCGGGACCATACTAAACCATGCTTAAACAATATTTGGATACTCGATTTCATTTCTGCTCCTTCTTTAGGGCATGTTTAATATTGTGTTGCCGACAGATATTTGGGCCGTCCCTGCCCTTCAGGATGTGATGAAATGCCGAAATACAGGTGGTGTTGGCGTAGGGGACTTATTTCAGGTCCTGGCCGGCCGATGAAGCCGCGGCTCATAGGTTTGAGGCCGAGTATAAATCGTTTTGTTCCAGTACTACCGGATGTGGAGGCGGCTGGTAAGGAGCCTATAAGGATTACATATGATGAGTTTGAGGCTCTCAGGCTCATAGACTATAAGGGTCTCACTCAGGAGGAGGCGGCTGATAGGATGGGGGTTTCGAGGGGGACTGTCTGGCGCTGTCTAGATAGTGCAAGAAGGAAGATTGCTGCAATGTTGGTAGAAGGGAGGAGTCTCGTAATTGAGGGTGGAGACTTCTCCTTAGAGAGTTAAACTTATTAGTCTTTATGTGCAATAGCACATAAAGGTGATGATATGCCTAACGGTTGGAGAGCAAATACATGGTGGAAATGGAGAAGGTTGACCCCTATAGGATACTATTATTTGGGGCCTTGCAGATGCGGTTTCGGCCCACACGCATACTATGAGGCAGCCGACGGAAGAATCTTGCATGCATCCCAGATTCCATTAGCAACACCAACGCTGAAACCTGAAGAGGAATCTAAACTCCTAGAAGAGGAGGCCCAGAACCTTCGATATGAGCTCAGCCGAATTGAAAAGAGACTGAGTGAACTGAAAGGGAAAAAGGCGTAAGGACGGTTGCGTCAAGACATGCTGAAGATAATAATACCCATCGAAAGATTTGAAGGGGAAGACTCACTCATATCAAACCATTTCGGTAGGGCACCTGAATTTGCACTCGTAGAAATTTCTGAGAACCATTCCTTAAGGAACATCTCAACTTTAAAAAATGTCGGAGAACATTTTGGAGGTCACGGCTCTGCAGAGAGAATTATATCAGACCTGAAGCCTGACATCATCATAGCTAAGGGAATGGGGCCGAGAGCCCTGCAAATCTTCCAAAGCATGGGCTTATCGGTTTATACAGGAGATTGCCTGAAGATAGGGGAAGCTATCCAAGCCTACTTTGCTGGAAGGCTATTCAAATTGAATGAGCCATGCAAGGAAGCAAAGCATGGAGCAAGCCAATGCCACCATCCATGAAAGATCCAACTTTTTAGCATACATGAAGATAATCTAAGAATTGTAGTAGGTGGCCCAGAAATCCACAAACATACACTATGAATCTATTGTTCGTATCTCTTCAAAAATTCTTACCGGAAAAGCCTTTTCAAGAGTCCTTGTGATATGGCAATACTTCTTGGTTAACTCGATACACCTCCTCAAATTTGCCTCGTCAACATCTCCAGACTCGATAAGGAGGCGAGCATCCACCCTCTCCACTTCATAGCCATCTGCTCTCACACCTAAGGTTCCTTCGACTGAGACCTCGAACTTTTCGACTTGAACGTGGAGTTTAGCCCTGAAGTATAGAAAAGTTGTAAGTAAACATCCGGCTATACTCGATAGGAAGATCTCGTCAGGACATGGATATTTACCTCCACCTCCGAAATCGACGGGCATGTCCAACCTCAACCTAGGCTTACCAGCTATATACACCGTCCCACCGGTCTCACCGTCCCAACGCAGTTTGACCCTGAAGTCAAGACTCCCATCACCAACCATATTCAAACACCTATCTTACAACCTTCCAAAAATAACCTGAACTGTATGCGTTAACATTTTTTAACACCTATAATAGTTTGTATAATGTGGCAGTCAGCTATGAAGGTTGAATCTAGATCGAGGAGACTATACGTATGCCCAAAATGTGGCTTCGAATTTGACATAAGCTATGCCAGGGTCTTCGCATGTTCAGGTTGTCCATCAGCATCCCTAGGAGACTGCGGAATGATAAAGTGCCCAGCATGTAAACATGAATTTCAGTATGAAAGAACCTTTTGAGCATATTAGGATCTTCACATCCGGTTCTAAAGCTCAACAATATCTCCAGTGCATATTGGTTTACATCGATTTTCGAATCTCTCCAGTAGAAAGCTTATGGCCTTGAGGCCTGTGCAATGGCAGGGATGAATGATTTTAGGATCCATCCGCTCTATCTCATCCACAGACTTCCTGATCCTTTCATCATTCGATGTTGTAAGATGTAAACCTCCAACAATCGCATATATATGATCAACACCAGATGTTTTCTTGGCTTGTATGATAGTGTTCACGATTCCAGAGTGGGCGCATCCAGATATTATGACTAAACCTTTTCCTTCCACTTTGACGTATAAAGCCTGGTCATCGAGCATCAAATCCTCAACTAATTTATCATAATCCAATGTCCAGTATCCACTCACCTCTTCGAAAGGTGTCTCCCTAACAATCTCACCACTGGTTGAAACACCGTCCATAATATCTACAGGGCCACGAGAGAGAATTGGCATCCCACCATTAGCCCTCAGAGTTGACTCGTCAAAAGTTGTACCGACATATCTCAGCTTCGGCTTCAACATCAGTATAGGACGAAAGATTTGTGGATGGGCGACTACCGGTGTTGGATGATCGTTAGCTTTCAGGAACTCTAGTAATCCACCTGTATGATCGTAATGTCCGTGAGTTATGAAGATGGCATCTATATTCTTTAAGTCGATGCCTATTGCATATGCATTCTTTAGGGCCGAGTCGACGGGTGGACCTGTATCTATCAGAATCCTAAGTTTTAAGCTACCTCTCATAACCTCAGCTAATAATGATAATCCATGTTTAGCGGTGAGGTTGAATCTCTCGTTGCTTTTAGAGTCTTCAACCAGAACCGTTAATCTGAGGTGGCTCACACCGCCCATGGTTTCCCACCACGTTTTAGATCAATGGTTCTCAAACTTGGCCTTCATAGAACCTCGTCGAAGGGCAGCCCAGACATTGCTTGTTTAGGAGATTATCACAAAGGCTACATTTTGCACCACATGGCGCAATTTCAGCTTCTTTATGGGGGAAGACCCTTACTGGCAGAAACTGAGGATGGACAGGTGAGCTTCCTATGTAGACTTCTGAACGCCTTATCCCTTTCTGAGCCCTGAGTGAACATATTCCTATAATACTCTCTAGTGTCGAAAGGTTTTCACCCATGATTATTGCTAGGAGGTTTGATGCGCTGAGCCCAGTCATAAATATGGTTCTTGGGCAGTCTTTGAACATGTTTACTAGCTCTTTCAGACGTCTTGAATTTTCAACTTCGACGAGTACAGCAGCTATTCTTGCGTTTGTAGCTTCAACATTTATACATGTTGAAATGCTTATCAGTTTCTCTCCAAGGAGCTTATCTAGACGTTTTCGAACTGCCACATGCGATATTCCTGTCTTTTCACCTATGTGGGATAGGGGTGTTCTACCGTCCTCCTGCAAGATCGCTATGATCATCTTATCAATGTTATCTAGCATATTCTTTGACATTATGTAACTCCCTGAGTCTTTATGGTTAAAATTTTTAACTTCTTTAACTTAAACCTTAGCAAATTCAATTTAACATGGATATTGAGTAGCCGATGGAGAGCCGCCCACATAAATTTATTAAGTACGAGGCCTCGTAGTTTATCTATGGTAAAATCCGTAGCGCCCTCATCATCAATCGAGGAATATCTAGAGAACATATATCGACTGCAAGAAAGAGATGGAGTTGCAAGAACAAAGAAGCTTGCAGAGATGATGAATGTAACCCTTGGAACTATAACGAACACCATTGAAAGTTTAGAGAGGAGGAGGTTCGTGAAGCATTTACCATACAAAGGTGTCAGACTCACAAAAGAAGGAGAGAAAATAGCGATCGATGTGATAAGGAGACATAGACTGGTTGAGCGGCTCTTGACAGATATCCTGAGGATGGAATGGAGTAGAGTACATGAGGTTGCATGCAAACTCGAACATGGCTTCACTGAAGAACTTGTAATGTTGATAGGTAAGAGTCTAGGATACCCAAAGACTTGCCCTCACGGAAACCCAATCCCAACGAGGAAAGGAAGTATGGTGAAAGATAAATCTAGGCCTCTGGCGAGTTTAAGACCGGCCGATGAGGGTAGAATAGTCAAGATAGTTGAGGAGAGCAGTAGCCTCCTAAAGTTTCTGAGTGGGCAGGGACTGGTGATAGGTGCCATTGTGAGAATCAAGCATATAGCCCGTTCAGGCAACTCAGACTTCATTCTATTAGAAGGTGTAGAGCATCCTCTTGAAATTGAGATAGGCAGAAAGATTTGGGTGAATAAGATTTGAGCCAGAAGATGCTGAACCGAATTATGTCGGAGCTACTGGAGTTAATAGGAACCTCAGAATTTAAGGGCGAACATGTTAAAATAGATGAGTTAGTATCCAAATTGGGATGTTCTAAAGATTTTGTTAAGGACCTTTTGAAGTTTGCTTTGAAGGAAGAATTGATCGCATATTCAGATGGTAAATACAGGCTGACCGATAAAGGGAGAGCTGAGGTTCAGAAGCATAGGGAGAGCTACATTCATGAGATGTATGCCCATAGGCCAGGCCTTTTAGGCCGCTTAGCCAGATTCTTTGAAGGAAATATTGAAGACTGGCATAGTCACTGGCGCCACAGGCACGGCATCGACGACAAGTCCCTGAAAGGATTCTACATGAATATTCAAGATTTGAATGGACGT
>JAGTQO010000043.1:0-2150 GCA_018396565.1 Candidatus Bathyarchaeota archaeon | reverse complement strand
AGCGGCTCTTGACAGATCTTAAACAAGGTGAGAGAGGCGTAGTCGCCTTCACGATGGGGGGATATGGACTCGTGAAGAGACTTTCAGAGATGGGTCTAACACCTGGGACGGAGGTTAAAGTCATTCGGAGCGCACCATTTCACGGCCCAGTAGAGATCTCTGTGAGAGGGGTCTCCCTTGCCCTAGGACGAGGAGTAGCCTCTAAGATCTACCTTAGAAAGATTGGACGGCAAAAATGATTGGAGCCTAAGAGAATTATAAAAGTAGCCTTGGCTGGAAACGCCAATGTAGGCAAGTCATCTGTATTCAACCAGCTCACAGGCTTAAGCCAGACTGTCGGAAACTGGCCTGGAAAGACTGTTGAGAGGGCTGAGGGTAAACTCCACTTCGCCGGATACACTATAATAATCCTTGACCTCCCAGGAACATATTCCCTGTCAACGTTCTCGATAGAGGAGATAGTCTCAAGAGAATACATCGCCATCGAGCGCCCAGATGTAATAGTCAATGTCGTGGACGCATCAGCCTTGGAGAGGAATCTATACCTCACAATCCAACTCTTGGAGCTCCAAGCACCAGTAGTCATAGCCCTAAACCAAGTCGACTACGCTGCAAGGAGGGGGGTGAGGATCAATGTGAACCTACTCTCCGAAATACTCGGAATACCTGTCGTGCCAACAATAGCGATAACAGGTGTAGGAATCACTGAACTGTTAAACACTGTAATCAATGTCTTTGAAGGAAAGATCAAACTCTCAGGTTCGAAGATTGAATACGGCAGAGAGATTGAAGAAGAGCTTGAAAGGTTGGAAAACATAGTCAGAGAAAAGTTGCCTAAACTTGTCGAGAATTATCCTGCAAGATGGGTTTCAGTCAAGCTCCTTGAGAGAGATGAGGATATAGCCCATAAAGTTAAGGAGTCACCATTCGGTGATGAGATCCTCGCCGCTGCGGATGATTCGATAAGCCGTATAGAGAAGATCCATGGGGAGCCTGCTCCAGTGGTTGTAGCGTCTGAGAGATACGGGATGGCAAGTCACATAGCGAAAGAAGTAACTGAGGTCGTCTCGCCTCCAATGGTGGCCATCGAAGACAAGTTGAGTAGTCTGACAGCCCACAGGATCTTAGGCTATCCGATACTGGCCGCTATCGCAACCTTGATGTTCATTTTGATCTTTATTTTGGGAGGCTACTTAGCAAATATATTAGAAACCTTCTTTCAAGAAATTTTTATACCTACAGTAGATATTTACCTGTCAAGGTTCTTACCACAATTCATAGCGGATATGATATGTGGTGGATTCATCTCGGGGGTAGCTGCTGGCGCAACCATCGCTCTACCGTACATAGTTCCATTCTACATTCTTCTGGCCATCCTCGAGGATAGCGGCTATCTACCCAGGGCAGCCTTCCTAATGGATAATCTTATGCATAAGATAGGTTTACACGGTAAGGCCTTCATACCTCTGCTGTTAGGTTACGGGTGCAATGTCCCAGCATGTTTGGGCTGTAGAATAATGGAGACCGAACGTGAAAGATTCTTGGCGGGCTTCGTGACTGTTCTGGTTCCTTGCGCCGCCAGATCAGTAATTATACTAGGTTTAGCTGGAAGAAATCTGGGATTACATGTAGCACTAACCCTATACATATTCGACCTAGTCCTCATATTCGTTTTGGGCAGGATTGCTTATAGGATATTGCCTAGGGAACCTATCGGCCTAATAATGGAGATGCCGCCATACCGTGTGCCTTCACCACCACTCGTGTTGAAGAAGACTTGGATTAGAACAAAAGACTTCGTATATGTTGCTCTTCCCCTAATCGTTACTGGAAGTGTCGTTCTACAATTCTTGACTTCGAGCGGTTTGATCTGGCCTATCGCTGATTTTATGGAACCACTGATAAGTGGTTGGCTCGGCCTACCGAGTCTGAGCGGTATACCTCTCATCTTCGGTGTTTTAAGGAAAGAGTTGACGCTAATTCTTCTAGCTGAAATGGCTGGGACGACTAGTTTCGAGCAGATTCTAACACCTATACAGATGATCGTCTTCACCCTGGTAACGATGATCTATATTCCATGCGTAGCCACAATAGCCACGTTGGGGCATGAGTTTGGATGGAGAAAGGCCGCTGGTGTAGCTGTCGCAGAC
>JAGTQO010000045.1 GCA_018396565.1 Candidatus Bathyarchaeota archaeon | reverse complement strand
TGAGCATCAGATTATCTACCTTAATCTGTTTGTTTTTACTACTTTACTTTTTGACTTTAGTTTCTCGAGCGTAGCGAGCCGATATGAATTTTTTGTGTGCAGTTGTTGGTGCGGCCGCCGGGATTCGAACCCGGGCTGTTGGCTCTCTCCATTTACATTCACCATGGAAGGCCAATGTCCTAGACCAGGTTGTCCTGTGATCTCTTTCAAACCTTATTCTTCAGATGCACATCTAGACTACGGCCGCCCATCAATATTTTTACTCCCATCAATAAATTGTTTTGCTGTCCATTCGTCAGGCCTATTCTCGTCGTATTGGAGGCCCTCCCACTGTTAATTTTCACATTGGAACGTTTGCTTATAGAGATGTTTAATTATGAATGTTTGTAGAAAAGATTTGTCGAACCATTGTATATGGTTGGTGTTGATGGTAATTGTCTGAAAGGAAGCTGAGGTTCAGGATTAAACGTGGGGAGTATGAGGTTGAGCTTGAGGGTGACTTCGATTATGTGAGGGAACGTTTCGAGAGATTATTGGAGAACTTTCCCCGAGAAGGCGAGATCCATGTGGCTGCGCCCCATGTGCCTTCAGGGTCGGAGAATGCCTCGAGGTCTGATTTGCTGGGAGGCATAGTTGAATTCAGCGATGAGGGGAAGCCTAGACTCACTGTTCCAGTGGACTCATTGAAGGCGAAGGAGGCTTTGGCTCTCATCCTCTATGCGGCCAGACCTGTGGCTGTTGAGTGTGTTGAGTTGAGTGACCTTCTCAGTTCGAGCTGGAAGACTATGAAGCCTGAGGCTGTTAGGGCTAGGGCTAGTGAGTTGAGGAGGGAGGGGTTGCTTGTGGCCGATGATGGACGGTATACGTTATCTGGGGCTGGTGTGCAGTGGGTTGAGAGCCAGATCATTCCAAGACTTAAATAGTTTAACGTATACGTTACGTTAACTACGTACTTTTCAGTTATCCTTATATATTAACACAGCATAAAATAACATCAGAACCGTCTTGAAGGTCAAGCTCATACTCCACAGAAGCTACGGAGACATCGAGCTCGAAGGGGAAAGCTTCGACGAATTAATAGATAGATTGAAAGAGTTTCCAGAATGGCTTGAGGTAATAGACAGCATAATCTCATCCCAATCAACGGTGGTCAGCGAGAAAGACATTCTCTCAGGAATAGTCCAAATCACAAGTGAAGGTCCGGTGCTGACAGTATCGAGGGACAAGTTGACCGACAGAGAAGCAGTGGCCTTACTACTCTATTCGATGGACCCGAAAGGCCTCAGACCCAGAGAATTGAGCAGACTCCTGAGCCTCAGCGGGTTCCTCTCAGTAGGGTTCGCAAGTAGGCTGAGCGAACTTAAGAGAGAAGGCCTGACTTACAGGGAGGGAGATGTATACAAACTGACGGTAGCAGGTAAGAACTGGGTTGAGAAGACGGTTAAAACGATCAAGTACGGTGGAACACCTGTTGAGTGAGGAGAGTATTGTAGAGGTTCGAATCAGATACAGAGACCTTGAGAAAACCGTAAGGGGAAACTCTAACGAGGTTATTCGAGAGGTTATAAACTTTCTATCCGAACACTTCCCCAAACTCAACCTCATATCGAGACTCACTCTCACAGTCGATGAGGAGCAACTCCTAACCACCTGCTCAAACATAATGAAGGTCACGCCTGAAGGAGTTGTAATAACAGTCCCAACTGAAAACCTGACAGACCGTGAACTCATCCTCCTCCACCTACTCAAGACCCATACAGGCTACATCACAAAGAAACTCGATACAGACAAGGCCATGATAGGCGACCTCATAGCCTACACCAGAAAACCAGCAGGAACAGTAGCCGGCAGAATAAGTGAAATGTGCACCGAAGGCTTGGTGGAGAGGATAGGTAAAGGCGAGTATCGAATAACAACATACGGGCTTGACTATTTCATCAAGAACATCTACCCTAAACTATCATCTTGAAATGGTTGGTGAAGTGATGAGTCAGACATCAAAATTGAAGGTTCAGATAGAGCATGGAGAATTTAAACATACGATAGAGGGGGAGCCTGAGGAGGTCCTGAAGGCTATCAGCCACTACATCTCAGAAATATACCCGACATTCGAGGTCGCATCTAAACTGATCTACAATCCAGACTACGTGGCACTTTTGAACGAGGTCTCAAACCTTGTAAACTTGACATCTGAAGGTAAACCATTACTCTTGAGGTCAGACTTATCGACCGACGAGGCTGCGGGTGTGATTCTCTTAGCCATCCAGATAGCCAACAGACTCGGCAAGAGATATGGAGACGACGCCCAGATAGAGGAGATATCTGCAACAATCGGTAAGGCGCCGAAGACAGTCCAAAACACCTTGACAGAGATGTGTAAAGCAGGGATCGTGGAGAGGGTTGGTAAAGGAAGCTACAGGCTCACCCTAGCCGGCGTCAGGGAGATCCAGGAGACCATCAAAACACTGAAGGAAGGTTCGGAGAATTATGGCGCAGCTGGGTCGAAGTAGCCGCGGTAGCTGCGGGTAGGTGCGGAGGCCGCAGGAGTTGGGGGGAACTCCCGCGAGGGGGGAGTAAATTGACCTACCGCACCCACACTATAGAGTTTGAACATTCTAAGATAAGTAGATTACTGTTAGAGGGGTCCAAGGATACCCTCTTACCTAACTTCCTACTGGAATTAAGTACTGAATCGATGAGGGGCCTGAACGGGTTAGGGTTCAAGCCTAGGGACCTCACTGAGGTTGAGGCAACTCTTGAAGAGGAGGTTCCTGAGCCGCCCGCAATCCAGTTAAAGGACGATAATTCAATAGAGAGACCAACACCTATAGGGCCAGCCTCCGAGAAGTGTCCAGTCGTCGCCGTAGACGTATCAAGTATCAGGATAGGTGAATCGGAGCAGGGCCTACTCTACTCCTTGAGAGGAGCGATTGTATGGAGAATCGGCTCCTCCTACAACTTCACCAGATGCGGACCGATAACATTCCACCTCAACGACGATATGGCTAGATCCATAGTCGCTAGGAGATACTCAAGCGAACATGTCGCCTACTCCACATGGTCGCCTGTGACTGAGCGTCTACTAGCCAGACTGAGAAATAGTCTGGAACGTTGGATGCAGGAAATTGCGTGTTCAAGAATAGGCGACGGCATAGTGTTGCTCGACGGGTCCCTCACAGCTGGAACACCGGACAATCCAGCATTCTATGTTGAAGCCATCCTGAGGAAGGCTAGGAAGAACGGTAATAGGGTCATGGCCTTCTCGAAGGAGACCCGTCTATGCTACTCTGGAAGGAAGATAACGAGGCTTCTGGAAGGGATAAGCATTCCATGCATCCTGGACATTGACAGGTTGATAGTTCCACAATTCCCATCGACCCCAGTCAGACTGATGGGGCGAGTATACTTGGCCAAGCTTGGATGGAAGAGCTTCCCATTCAGAGTTGACATTGATAGGCAACTCTCAGAGGAGAAATCGGTAGACACATTCAGCCTCCTTATGGGTTCAGACCTTGTCGAGCAAGGATACCCTGAAACATTACGTCTAGCCCACATCCTATCAACATTCACAGCCAATGAGGTACTGGCGATTCAGAGGTACCTCTCGATTGAGTATGGCCTCAAAATTATGCCTAGGCTGAGTCTGAGAAGGTCGCTCTTCGGCCCATTCGGAACATGCAAGGAGGCATCTTGAATGAAGATCTATAAGAAGCAAGGCGACACCATACAGATAATCTGTTCACCTGAAGAGTCTATGGAGAAGGGTGACTACCTTCTCATTGAGGATAGGAAGGTGAATAGAGGCCTCATAGTTCAGGTTGTGGACATACAGTTCGCCAACCTACCTGGAATCCTAGAGGACATACTAAGAGATGTGATTACTGAAGGGACCGTCCAAGGATGTGACTATGACCCGTTTAACATATCCTCCCAAATAGCAGTCCTGAAAGATACGAAGTTGCTGGTATGCAAGATCAGGGGCGCCATCGAAGATGGGAAGCCGAAACCAGATGTTTCATGGCTGCCCTCAAGAACAAACTCGAGAATAATACCTTTCCCAATAGAGAGACTTACGTCGAGCGATGTTAGAAAACCAGTCACCATCGGAAAGACCAAGACGAACCCACTCACAGTCGACGTTAGGATGCTTGATGGGAGATTGAACATAATAACTGGCAGGAAGGGCACTGGAAAATCACACCTCTCCAAACTACTCCTGCTCGCCCTAATACACAATGGAGCTCCATGCCTCGTCTTCGATGTTAACGGTGAATATGTAAACATCGGTGTTGGAAAGTGTAACAAGCCCATAGACCTAGCTGAGAAGATAAAAATTTTAGTACCTGGCCGGAACCTCAAATTCACCCTTGATGGGGTTGGGTTGAGGTCATTCCTCGACACGATGATATATGCTCTAGACCTACCTAGAACCTCATCGAAGGTCTTCTCTAGAATATGGAGTGAACTTGAGAGATGTGGGAACCTCAACCTGAATAGTCTCGCCGAGACCATCAGACGATTCAACTGCCATGAGAGTGTGAGAGAAGCGATCAATTCCAGATACCACACGATACTTGACCTAGACCTCTTCACCGACGACCCTGCGAGCGCCTTCGACTTCAACTATTTCCAGAGGAAGCTGAATGAGGGTTCAGCGTTCATAGTCAATATGAGAGACCAACATTCACTCAGCCGCAGGTTCATAGTCGAACTATTCTTGAGCAAACTGACCGAGCAACTCTCGGAGATGAGGCTGAAAGCGATCTTTCTTTTCGCCGAGGAGGCTCACTTCTACCTCCGTGAAACATATTGGGATGACATAGTCACTAGGATGAGGCACCTTGGCATATTCACAACCTTCATAACAAATCAGCCTGACACTGTTCAAGAGAGCGTCTACAGGCAAGCCGACAACATATTCATGTTCAACTTCACAAATGAGAATGATTTGGATGCTGTCTCTAAAGTTTCGAAGATCGATGCTGAAAGTCTGAGGCTGATCGTTAAGGATCTGCCGGCACACAACTGCCTGATTGTCGGCGACATAGTAAGAGACTTCCCAGTTGTTGTGAATGTGAAACCTTTGGATGTACAGACGATGGGTCAGACCAGAAAATTCTTTCAAGACTGAAGATGTGATTATGTGTTAAAGGTTGGATTTAATTGGTTACCCCGGAGCTGAATCATAAGCCTAGGATTGTGAAGGTTGAGAGAACCATCAGGGAGACCCCTACAATAAAGACCATACGTTTCAAAGACAATCCATCATCAAAAGCCATCCCAGGCCAGTTCGACATGGTCTGGATCCCAGGCCTCGACGAGGTTCCAATGAGCATCTCATACACATCAACCGAAGGTTTGGCTGCGATAACGGTGAGGTCTGTAGGCCCTGCAACCGAGGCCCTCCATTCTATCGTTGAGGGTCAGATGTTTGGGGTGAGAGGACCATACGGTAGGGGCTTCACTTTAACCGATAACGGCGAGGCTCTCCTTGTAGCCGGCGGATCTGGAGGAGCCGCCTTGGCTCCACTATCAGACCTCCTCTCAAAGATAGGGGTCAAACATACGGTCATCGTTGGAGCACAAACCTCAAGTGAACTACTATTTCTGGACAGGTATGAGAGGAATGTTTCTGCAGTCGGAGGTAGTGTTGCCCCCGTAACTGAAGATGGTTCTTATGGGATCGAAGGCCTCGCCTCGGAAGTTGCTCAAGACATGTTAAGAAAACATGCCTACAACATGATTTACAGTTGCGGCCCCGAAGCTATGATAAAGAGTCTCCTACCCATCAGCCTCAGGTACTCCATCCCATTCCAAGCGAGTCTGGAGAGAGTGATGAAGTGCGGCATAGGGATCTGCGGCAGCTGTGTCATAGACAGCCTCAGGGTCTGTAGGGAGGGGCCTGTCTTTGATGGTGAGACTCTCAGAAGACTCGATGAGTTTGGAATGTCGAGGAGGGACCACTCCGGAAGGAGAGTACCACTGTAGAGGACAACTTTAAATTATTCTAGTGGTAAATACGGGTTAAGGTGTAGATCCATGCCAACTCACGGTTCGTTGACGAAGGCTGGGAAAGTAAGGAGTCAGACTCCAAAGATTCAGGCGACCCCTCATAGCTCTGCTCCGCCGAGAATCAGACTCAGGAGGACCCATCTCAAAAGATTCCTTCTGGGGAGGGAGCCGGGTCAGAACTGGATCTCGACCAGAAGAAGATTCTAAACCTGAGATTTACCGCAGAGAGGGCAGAAGACAGAGTCTTCCTCTAAACGGCCACCGCAGAACTTACATTGCAATTTTGAAATAGACGTCTCTCCAGCTGCCTCGACCCTCTCCACCCTCACAATAGGCTTAGACAATGCGGTTATGCACAGTAAGAAGCCGATAATAGCTAATACTCCGCCTCCAAACTGTAAGACCAGCCCTAAGACTTCCAATGGTAGAGCCGGCGATAAGAATAACGTTAGAAACTTGGTCAACACACCCTCACCACTCATACATATTTGGAAGCCTACCTGGTAACCCACAAACCCTAGGATGAGTAGGAATCCGCCGAAAGCCAGCCTCACCATCAACCGTCAACCTTACATAGAGAGAGCCCAAACATGGATGAATAAAAATTTACCTGAAGCTCTCATATTGGTAAGATAAGATTCGATTTTCCAAGGATGCTACAACCTTCACAGACGGATCCTAACCGTCACCGATTCTCTCCAAAATAGAGGCGTCTGAGTCTGGCCAGAGCATCTAACCTCTCTTTCTCACCTAACTTAGCTGAACCTATAGCCTTCTCTAAGATGGTCGCAGCTTCATCCATAGCCCTCCTATCAACCGGAAAAGGAACACCGTCTTTACCTCCGAAAGCGAATGAGTACCTCACAGGATCCCTCCAGCTAGCCTCCACCCCGAAGAGAAGCTCGGCAAGAAATGCCAAGCCGCGAATGGTGGCAGGCCCAACCCCTTCAGAGATGAGGAGCTCCTCAAAGTTTGAAGGTGGATTCATGTAGAGCCTCCCAAGGGCCTCCCAGTTAATCTTCCGGGGAATAGAATATGTCTTGAAGTTTGGCTCCGCCAATCCTGCAAGTCTGCTCTGGTAAGGATCCTTCACGGAGTTGAAGAGTCGCCTCAACCTACCTGTTCCTTCACGGGTAAGGTCGACACATGCCTTCCTCGAATCCTCACTCTCTTTTGCCGTCATATCTAAGACTCGGCTGTGCCTAACCCCTACTATAGCCCTATGGGGCTCGAGAACGAAGTCCTTGAGACTGTAGGAGAGCCAGTGATATCTCCTAGCCTTCCCCTCCTCAGGTCTCATACCCTGCTGTATGACTATCCAGCCACCGTCCCTGCAAGCAAATATTGAATGGTGATATAGGCTGTAACCGGCCTGAATAGCGGCTGTATCCACCTTAGCCGAGATCCTGCTACCATACTTTATCTTCGAGATCTCCTCGTCTGTTAGGTTAAGCTGCTCAGCCAACCCGTCAATCTCACCCAGAACATGAGAGCGTCTCCCTTTCCCTCCAACAGCTTTTATGCCAACATCAATCCTTTCAAGGGCCTCCCTCAAAACCCCGCATGTCACTGTTGTTGAGCCGCTGCTGTCCCAGTCGAAACCCAGGACGTTGGAGCAGGCTTGAAAGAAGAAGGGATCCGATAGCCTCGACAGAACCTCTCTTTCACCATGTACCTCAACAATCCCTTCAAGCAGCGCGGCGGCGAGCCTCACCATTCTCCTTATCAACCATTCAGGAGCCTTACCTCCATGAAGGCTGAGGTAGGCGAGGCCAGACCTCATCATAGCCAACACATAACCTGAGTTGAACACTCATAGAAAGACTTGCATACACGCGTATATTAATAAGTTGGGTGAGTCAAACTCAACCTCAAGGTGCTATCGGACCTGACTCTCAACGATTCCGATGTAGCATATGATGTGTTGATGAGACTTAGAGGGAATGCTTTAGGTGAGGATCTGAACAGGCTGAAAATAGTATCTTGCAAGAGACTCCGCACCAGCCGCCTACCTAGAAACTCAGAGATCCTAAGGCTTGCAAGCCTTGAGGGAAGAAAGGAGCTCTACCAGACCCTACAGTTGAAGAAGGTTCGAAGCATATCTGGAGTCAACATTGTTTCGGTGATGAGTCGACCTTTCAAGTGTCCACATGGAAGGTGCGCATACTGTCCACACTTCGAAGGGGTGCCGCCGAGCTACACTGGTAGGGAGCCTGCTGCGATGAGGGGTTTACAGAACATGTATGATCCATACCTCCAAGTCAAGATTAGACTGGAACAGTTCAGGGCTATAGGCCACAGTACAAGTAAGGTCGAACTTATAATTCAAGGCGGGACATTCCCAGCCTCCCCAGTCGAATATCAGAGAGAGTTCATTAAGGGTTGCCTAGATGCGTTGACAGGGCAGCCTTCAGGTTCACTTGAGGAGGCTATGGAGAATGCTGTGTGGAGCGCCAGCAGGAACGTGGGGTTGACTGTTGAGACTAGGCCAGACTACGCCACTGAGAAACACATTGATAACATGTTATCGATGGGTGTCACAAGGGTTGAGGTTGGTGTTCAGAACCTTTACGATGACATATACAGGTTGGTTGATCGTGGACATACATTAGATGATGTCACAAGATCATTCCGACTGCTAAAGGACTCTGGTCTGAAGGTGGTTGCCCACATGATGCCTGGTCTGCCTGGCTCAGATAAGGTGAGGGATCTCGACGCTTTCATCAGGCTATTCACAGATCCTGATCTGAAGCCTGACATGTTGAAGATATATCCCTGCCTCGTTCTGAGGGGGACGAAGATCTATGACTGGTGGGTCAGGGGCTGGTATAAACCATACACTCTAGATGAGACAGTAAATCTTCTATCACAAGTAAAGAGACATGTACCTCCATGGATCAGGATAATGAGGATCCAGAGGGATATTCCAGCCCAACTCATAGTTGCAGGTGTCAAAAACGGGAATATTCGCCAGATCGTTCAAGGTAGGATGAGGCTTGAAGGTTACAAATGTAGATGCATAAGATGTAGGGAGGTGGGTCACAGAATGGTTAGGGACGAAGATATCCCGACCCACCAGGATATAAAGATTCTAACCAGAACCTACGACTCTTCAGGCGGATACGAAATATTCATCTCAGCCGAGTCTCCAGTTCTCGACTGTCTGGTTGGATATTGCAGGCTGAGGATTCCCTCAGAGAAGGCTCATAGGAGAGAGGTTGCTGGGGGTAAGGTTGGATTGATCAGGGAACTCCATGTCTTCGGCCCCTTGGTCCCAGTCGGTGAGTCGAACCCAGAACTTTGGCAGCATAGGGGTTTCGGGGCACGCCTCCTCAAGACCGCTGAAGAGACGGCGTTAAATGAGTATGATTGCGAGAAAGTGCTGGTTACGAGTGCGTTAGGCTCTAGAAGATACTTTATGCGCCACGGATACAGTCTAGAGGGGCCGTATATGGCTAAGAGAGTAAGATAGGCTTGATCTGAAAATTTCATGGAGGAGTGGTTTGTTTGAGTCAAGGAGGATGTGAGCTTGCAGGGTATAGGGGTGTAGCATACCAAGCCCTGAAAGCCGCCCAGGTCTCAATAGGCGATGTGATTAGAATAGTCAGGGCTGGTGAGGTCTATGAAGGGAGCCTGATGCCCAGGTCAGAGCTTGGAGACGATAAACATGTCGTCATCAAACTTGCCAGCGGCTACAATATTGGTGTGAGGGTTACATCTGACTGCAAGATCGAAAGGATCGGTGTCGGCTCCAAGCCGACTTACACTCATGTGGTGAGGGAGGTTGGTGGGAGAAATCTACCTAGGGTGGATGTGATAAGCACCGGGGGGACCATTGTAAGTAGGGTCGATTATAGGACTGGTGCGGTTGAACCAGCCCTCTCTGCCTCAGACCTTTACAACGCCGTTCCAGAATTGTCTGAGCTGGCTGATATTCGAGCCCACATATTGTATAGTGAGTTGAGCGAGAACATAACTCCTAAACACTGGTCTGGGATGGCTTTAAAAGTCTTTGAAGTCATCAGGTCAGGTGCATCAGGGGTTGTTGTCTGCCACGGCACAGACACGATGGGATACACCTCCGCCGCATTGAGCTTCGCCCTCAGAAACTTGCCAGTCCCAGTCATCTTGGTCGGCTCACAGAGGTCATCTGACAGGCCTAGTTCAGATGCCGCGACAAACCTTATGGGTGCGGTGGCATCAGCCTCTAAGGCTCCGTTTGCAACAGTCGCTGTTGCGATGCATGAGAGCACATCCGACGACGCGATCTTACTCCATAGGGGGACTAGAGTGAGGAAAGGCCATACGAGCGGGAGAGATGCTTTCAAGTCAATGAACTCGCCGCCTGTGGCCAAGTACCTCCTCCAGACGGGCCGACTTGAAGTTTACTGCCGTGACATTCAAAGAAGGGACCCTGAGAGGAATGTTGAGTTAAAGAACAATTTTGAGGAGAGGGTCCTACACTTAAAATTCTATCCTGGTATGAGGGCCGAGATCATAGACTGGGCTATTGGAGAAGGCTACAGGGGAATAGTTATCGAAGGTACGGGTTTAGGGCACGTATCAAGAACCCTCCAAGATCCTATAAGTAGGGCTGTTAAGGACGGCATCTTGGTAGGTATGACCTCCCAATGCCTGTATGGTAGAGTCAACATGAATGTATACGCCACAGGACGCGACCTCTTGAGTGTGGGGGTTCAACCATTGGAAGATATGATTCCTGAAACGGCCTTGGTGAAGATGATGTGGGCACTAGGCCAGACTGATAAGGTGGAGGAAGCTGAGAGGATCCTCAAAACAAATATTGAAGGGGAGATCTCTCAAAGAACATTATACGATGATCCTCCTTGAAGAGCATATATCAGAATATGGGCCTAAAGGTAGGTTTGGAGATACATCAACAGTTAGATACGGAGCATAAGCTCTTCTGCGGATGCCCTACGAACCTATCTGAGATGGCTGATGTAAGGTTCCTCAGGATCCTCAGGCCAACCCAAAGCGAGCTAGGCCTAGTAGATCAGGCCGCCCTCTTTGAATTCAGGAAGGGCAGGAGCATAGAGTATGAGGCTGCAAATGACACTTCATGTCTGGTTGAGATGGATGAGGAGCCACCTCACAGGTTGAATGACGAGGCGATAGACATAGCCTTGACAGTCTCCATTCTGCTGGGTTCCAAACCTGTCGACGAGATACATGTCATGAGGAAGCTGGTCATAGACGGCTCGAACACGACAGGCTTCCAGAGAACATGTGTAATCTCCTTGGGAGGATCTGTTGGTAGAGAGCATAAGGTTGAGATACAACATGTAAGCATCGAAGAGGACGCTGCAAGGAAGGTCGAGGAGTCAGGTCGAACATCTAAGTATAGGATAGATAGGCTCGGGATTCCTCTGATAGAAGTGGCGACGGCGCCGACGATAAGCACACCCCAAGAGGCCCAAGAAGTAGCCTTGCAGATAGGTAGATTGCTGAGGGCTACTAGGAGGGTTAAGAGAGGCCTGGGAACAATCAGGCAGGACCTCAACATCTCAACGAAAGATGGAGGGCTGGTGGAGATCAAGGGAGTTCAGAGGTTGGATATGATAGCCGAGATAGTGACGTCAGAAGTTACCAGACAGGTCTCTCTGCTGGAGGTTAAGAGGACGCTTGAAGAGAGAGGTTTGAACATTGAAGATTTGAAGGAGGAGTTTTATGATGTTACGCAAATATTCTCAGGGACCGAGTCGAAACTCATATCTAAGGCTGTTAGTTCCGGAGGGGTTGTCCTCGCTCTTCGCATGCCAAAATTCAGGGGAATGTTAGGTAAA
>JAGTQO010000044.1:1478-11884 GCA_018396565.1 Candidatus Bathyarchaeota archaeon | reverse complement strand
GTATCTTCGCCTGCTTGTTTGAAGGGTATGTGGATGTTAAGGTTCAGGGTCTTGAGGTTCGTTGCAGTTACAGTTGCAGGTCTCCTACTGTTATTTTTCCTCGTCGACTTTGTAGGTTTGGAGGAGGTTTATCAGGTTGTCTCCAATATGGATCATCGCATATTCGTTCTTGCGCCGGCATCGGCTATGGTGAGCAGCCACGTATACATTTACGCTTGGTATGTGCTCTTGAGGGGTTTAGGTCTGCCTCTGGGTTTCAAGGAGGCTTGGAAGGTAATGTGGTGCAACATCTTCGTCGATCAAGTTTTGCCTTCAGGCTCGATCGGCGGTGAGGCCACCAGAATAATGCTTCTGTCAAAGGTTACGCCTGACTCTGTGGGTGAGGGGTTGGCTACAATAGTTGTCCACAGGATCTGCAGCACCGTACCTTTCTTGGCGGCTTGTCTGGTAGGGTTGGTCTACTTCACATTTTATCTTGGGGTCGGCCCCTTGGCGATGTTGCTTGTCTTAATCTTGTATTTGCCAATATTTATTGTGGCCTTAATCTTGGCGGCTCTTGTATTGTATCCTGGGGAGGCGGAGACTATAGTGGACTTCCTGTTCAAGTTCCTTCTAGCCTCTGGATTTTTGAGGGAGACCTTGAACGCTTGGAGGGGTAGAATGTTAAGAATTGTAAGATCTTACAGTGAAGGTTTGAGATTGATGTCCAAACACATGCCGAGTGTAATATTATCTTTATTTCTGAGTTTTACAAGTTTCATATTCGAGATCCTAACAGTTAAATTAGTGTTTACATCCATAGGAATATGTCTTCCTGTTGTGTCGGTTATATTTATCTACAGTGTTGGGATGATGCTTCAGTCAGCTCCGACCATGATTCCAGGAGTTCCAGAGGTTGGTGTGACATATATTCTCTCGAATATAGGTTTAGATCCCCCTGAGGCTGCTTGGTCAGCGATCCTCAACCGTCTATCAACATTCTGGGTCAGACTCATAGTAGGAGGCTTAACCTTCACATTTCTACTAGCAGACATATATGGAAATAAGAAGATTTGAATCCGCTATATTGTTGAATGCGAAATGCACTTTGTAGCGAGTTCACTAATTAGAGTTTATTGAAATCTTAAGTAGTCGAAAATATGCAGTATTCTTTTTCCCAGCAATGTTAGAAATGCAAAGTTTCCTATAGCGTGCATAGTATCGAAGGGTAATCCCTGCAGTTCAGCCATCACGAATCTGTTTAGTGTGATGGGCTGCAGGAAAGTATACCAGAACCATATGTTCATGATGAACCCGTATATGTAACCGGCAGAAAATCCGACAGCCCCAAGCCTCCAGCGGCTGATATTACTTCTTAGTAGACTCGATAGGGCACCGATCATGCCCCAAGCATACATCTGTAGAGGTGTCCAAGGTCCATGCCCTAGGAAGAAGTTGGATATTAGGGGTGTGAGGGCTCCCACGAAGAATCCTGCGTGTGGACCGAAGCTTATCCCTATGCAAATTATCAGGGATGTGCATGGTTGAACATTCGGTATGAATGTGAATGGCAACCTCAACATTGCAGTGACGGCTCCAAAGACACTTATCAGGGCAACTTCTCTGACGGATATTTTTTGATGAACAAACTCTAGAGACGCAGCCGATACCGTAAAGACCACTGTCACCATAGATATCAACCCCCACAGTTGGACAGTTTCATTATTGGTGGAGTATAGGGGGTAGCAGATGATCAACAGTGACGATAGGATCACCGGAATTAGGACTGGATATTTTCTAAGATCTCTCAAACATCCACTCTCCGCTCTACGTTTACTGTTCGTCAAGCAATGCGATGTATGCTAGTGGATTGTTTAATGTATCTCCGGAGTGTGATGGTGAAGGCTGCGAGAATTACTATTGTGAGTGTTTGGATGTTTTGGAATTCTGGAATTGGCACCCCAACCCCGACCTGAACGAGATCGCTTCTCACATACTGGTCTTGGGCAGTTGAACCCCACCTCTCAGCGTAGATATTGTATACTTTCGGCTCCGATAATGTTACGGTGACTCTCCCATCCTGGTCCGTCTGATACTTTGGGTTTGCATTCACTGTGGCGTTCTTGAGGGTGGCCCACTTTCCTGTGGAGTCGTCTAGAAAGGTAACTGTTACTGTGAAAGGTTTACCCAGAGGAACCTCGGCAGGTTCTACCTCAACCTTTAAGGGTCTAACCCCTAATGTCCCCCAATATATTAGGAGTCTATCATTTGGGTTTATCTTACATTTATCCATACTCACCTGTCCGAGAGTATAGTTCACCCTGTACATCCATCCATATGCGCCTGTCGCCTTGTATCCTCCTATGGAGTCGACGTATAGCCCCATGGGATACCATTGGTCTGAGACGTGGTATGTGAAGCCTCCTAGCCTCGAGGCCCTGTCGAGCAAGGCTAAGGCATTATCGCCCTGAATAGTGTAGACCTTGTTGCTGTTGTAGGCTGTGACATTCGTCGAAGGTAGGATCTCAACCCAACCCCTCCAGATGGTGGCGTTCACATACTCGATTCTAACATATACCTGCGGGTGCAGTTCGCTCGCGATGACTGGATAGGGTTTGCCCAGCAACGCTGGAATCGCATATGCTGTCCACCAAGGATCTCCTTTATCGCCGACTCTCCAACCGAACGATCCGTCTGGGTTTTGGCATCGAATCAGATGGTTCACAGGATTTACTCCATCCCTCACCCAGTCTGAACCGGATGGGTCTATATTCGCTGCGGCGAGGGCCATCAAAACCCATGAGTCGGATGCTGAGTTTGCAACACCTTCAGAGACGAATCCGCCACTCGAACCTAATTGGCTCTTCAAATAGTTTACAGCCTTGACTATTGCAAGTGAATTCTTGTCCTCGCCAGACGCTATCAGAGCCATTATAGCAGCCGCCGTGTCGTCGGCGTCGCTTGGTCCACCGACCTGCCAACTCCATCCACCATCCCCATTCTGATGATTCTTAATGAAGGATCTTGAATTCTGGATCTGCTGTGAGTTTGGGGGTATACCAGCTGAGATTAGAGCCATTATCGCCCAGAAGTCATCGTTGCACATCGCTGTGTCACCGAACTGACCACTCTTCATCTTACTCAACAGTAGAGATACATAGTCTACCCCACCTATGTTTCTAGGATTCTCCTTCGCCGAGGTCATGGCTAAGATGAACTTCGCTATGTCAGTGACCTTGTTTGCGTCGACCTGGCCTCTATTCCTGGTGAGGTAATCGACTATGGAGCTGCTGCCTCTCCTCCAGTAATGGGGGTCCTGGCCTGACGAGGCTATCGCCATAGTCACCCAGCAACTAATATGGAAACCGCCGATGTTTCCGTCAGGCCACTGTATGCTCCTGAGATACCTCAAGGCAGCGACTATCTGAGGGTCGGTGGGGGTTAGGGGGAAACTAGTCTGTGTACTCAAGTAATGTTTAACCTTGACAGGAACCTTTATTCCAGACTCCATATTGGACGTCGCATCGGTTGCCTTCACATATAACGGTATGTTCAGGTCTGTGTAGGCTCTATTCTTTGAGGGATCGTAGTTCACAGTAACTTTCTGGCTCACTCCTGGGTTGAGTTCGAAATCATTTATGTTGAATGAGAACATCGGCTGGTATTGTCTGTCAAAATATAGGCTGAATTTGGCTCTGCTTCCTCCTGTGTTGAAGACCAAAATCTCATTGGAGACTATGTTGTTCGAATTTACTGTATAATTGAGCTCCGCAGGATTTACTCCGACACCTAGACCTTGAACTTCAGAACCAACAAACATTATCGGTACCAGTAGGAAAAATATTGTGAGAGATACCTTCATCACTTTCAAACTCAAGAGCCTCCAGAAAAAGATCTGGGAGATACTCTTTCTGAGTATTCCCCAGATAATTTGTTTTTACGTAGGCTCAACTCGGTTCCAGCCAGAATGTTACCTTACCTTTATTCGGCCCTGGAACTGCCGGATAGTTTTCCGGGATCTGCAGTCTGATGTAGGCGATCTTCTCTCCGGGCGTGTTGCCGTCATGTCCACGGATGAGGGTGCGGTAGCCTCCCCATACTGTCCATGCTGGCGGGTTCTCAGATAATTGTAGGCAGTCTCTGAATAAGGACGTCGCATTCAGATCTGTAACAGTCACTGTTACAGTTCCGTTCAGTGAGCCTGTATTCTTGAGGTTTATTTGAAATGTTCGACTTGTCATCTTGGGTCCGAGTGTGCCGAAATCGACAAGGTTAGGCGTCACTTCAAGTGCCAGCGCCGGAATAATATTTGCTTTGACATCTACGCCGCCGCTGCCTCCGCCACCTGTAACATTCACTTGTATCTTGTCACTTCTAACGTAACCTGTCTTGTTGGCGTATACTTGGTATGTGCCGCTGCTCTGTAGTTGAATCAGGGCTCTCCCACTTTGGTTTGTTGAGTGTTTTGCGCCGGCCCAGACTGTTGCATCTGCTACTGGAAGCCAAGATTCTCCTGTTTCATCATAATATGTTACGGTCACTGTTATGGTCTCGCTGACGTTTATGGTTGTGCGGTCGACCGTTATTCCTAGAACCTTATCACCCCACCCGCCGTAATACCACAGAATATCTATATGTGGAGGGTCTGGCGGTGAAACACTATTCAACACATATCCGTCACAACTGTAGCTGCCGGTTGTATGGTTGTTTACTCTGAACAGCCAACCGTTGAGGCCAGATGCCGCTTCATCCTTGATCGCTTTCACATAGGCTGAACCATATGAGTAATCCACAGTATAAGTGAAGTTTGCGGCGGTTGCAGCTTTGTCTAGGGCTCCAAGGACTGTCGGCTGGCCATAGTAATGTTTCCTACCTGCTTGAGGTGTGGCCTCTGTGATGTTCGACCAAGTTACGTAAACTGACCCTTTCCATATTGTGTATTGTTGGCCTTCGATGCGGATATTCACTCTCACACCCCTAACGATCGGGTAAGGTTTCCCCATCAACGCCGAGATCGCATATGATGTTGTCCATGCGTTTGATTTTCCGGTGTAGTCTCTGAATCCGCCGTCTGGGTTCTGGAAGGTGAGTAGGTCGTCTATAGGTGTCTTGCCACTGCTGTGTGTCCATTCTGGTCCAGTGACGTTTTGGCCTGTCGCTACTATTGCTTGTATAGCCCATGAGTCTGTCTCTGCGCTTGTCCCCCATCCACCGTCGAAGCCGCCACTTGCAACTTGTTTCGATTTGATGTAGGCCAGACCTTTTGTTATATGGTTTGACGTTTTATCTTCGCCGGTGGAGATTAGGGCCATGATGGCTGCGGCGGTGCTATCTACATCTGGTCCATAGGCAGCTGCGACATCGAAGCTCCAACCTCCGTTTGTTGAGTTTTGATGAGACTTTATGAAGTTGACTGCACTCTGAATCTTTGGGTCAGACTTGTATTTGCCTGCTGAGATTAGGGCTATGACTGCCCAGTAGTCATCATTGAGTAGGGTTGGGTCTCCGAACTGGTTATTGTTGTAGAAGGATTCGAGTGTAGATACGAGGTCTACTCCATCCACATTCTTCGGGTCTAGGTCTGCGGCTACCATTGATAGGATGAATCTGCTATAGTCTGTGCATGAACTTAATGATGCCTTGTTGCTTTTCAAGTATTGGATTAATGTTGGGCTCTGCTGGGTTTTCGACCATTTGTTTGGATCACCCTCTGCGGCTGCGATGGCCATCGCTGCCCAAGATGAGACGGCGAATGATCCTATCATTCCATTGTCTGTCTGGTTTGCTCTCAGCCATGCCAGGGCTGAGGCGACTTGTGTGCTGGTCTTGCTGTATGGGTAGGATGATGCTTGGGGGATTATGTAGACTATTCCTAGGGAGGTTAATAGGATCAATACCATTAAAGATCCTTTGATTAGTTTCAACCTTATTCTGCCTCCAGCATTTAGATAGTTTAGTAAATATTATATAAGGTTTGGATAATATATATTAGCAAAATGGGTAAGAAGGTGGCGATCGTGTTAAGAGCCCTGAGCAGCCAAACACGCGTAGAGATAATCAAAGCCCTATTGAAAGACCAGATGCACATCACAGCTCTAGCAAAGAGGCTAGGAATATCTGTACCAGTAGCAGCCAAACATGTAAGGATCCTGGAGAAGGCGGGGCTGATTGAGAGGAGAGAATATGGAAGAAGTCACATTCTAAGAGCTAGGGGTGATAGAATATACGGGATATTCGACGCCTTTGCGGAAAGATTGAATGTAAAACTTTCAAGAGGCAGCAGTGTCTTAGACGCTTTGAAGATGACCTGCGCCGTTGAAACGAAGAGAGTAAATGACAGCGAACTTCTCATATCTATAGATGGGAAGGAGGGATACTACCTCTACGAAGTCAATAGTAGACTCGCAGACATACCTATGAACAACTACAAAGTCAAAAACAATGATGAGATTCTACTTAAGAGATTGATTCCAATAACTGAAAAAAAGATCACTGTCAACATACGTTAACTGAATCCCCAGGAATATTGTCGAGAAAAAAATTCTCACATCAATATTCAATTATTCAACAGTCCGGCTGATATAATGTTTTAAGCCGAGGGGGTTCCATTAATTATTTGGGTTGTGCAAGGTTGGCTGCCGTGAACAGAAGGCAGGGTCTGATCCACGTCTATACCGGCGACGGGAAGGGTAAGACGACGGCGGCTCTGGGTTTGGCCTTGAGGGCGGCAGGTCACGGAATGAAAGTTTGCATGATAATGTTTCTGAAGGGTAGGTACCTTTATGGTGAGAGGAATTCGGCTAAGCACATCCCAGGATTCCAGATAGAAGCTTATGGTCAGAAACATTTCATTAAGAGTAAGCCTGGAAGAGAAGATATTGAGGAGGCTGAGGAAGCTTTCGAACGAGCCATATCGAAGGTCAAGGCCGGTGAATGTGACATACTGATTCTGGACGAGTTGACCCACGCAATCAATCTTGGAATGATAAGATTAGATCAGGTTATGGAGTTGATCAATGGTAAGCCTGAAGGTTTGGAGCTTGTGATCACAGGCAGAGATTGCCCGCCTGAAATCATCGAGGCCGCTGACTATGTGACTGAGTTCGTTGAGAGGAAACATCCTTATAGGAGGGGGATAAAGTCTAGGAAGGGTATAGAATACTGAGGTTGTTCAGTTGCGAAGTTTCTTAGCAACCTCTGCTACTCTTCTACCCAAGGTTTTTGCTATGGCCAAGTCACGCTCAGTAGGATGCATCTCAGACTCAGGTCCAACAACGGCCGAGGCGCCGTATGGGGAGCCGCCTCCGAAATCCATGTCGAGAAGCCTACTCTCAGAATATGGGACCCCGACGATAATCATTCCATGATGGAGCAGAGGTATCATCGTCGATATTATGGTGGTCTCCTGACCTCCATGAAGGGTTGAGGTTGATGTGAATACTCCGGCAGGCTTACCTTCAAGCCTACCCTCAAGCCAGAGGCTTCCAGTCTGATCTATGGACTGTTTCATCTGTGAACACATGTTGCCGAACCTTGTCGGTGTTCCAAATATAACCCCGTCAGCCTCAGCCAGATCATTGACATTTGCAACAGGAATATCCCTGAGACTCTCCTTAACAGCCTTGATCCTTGGGTTTGAATCTATGGTATGTTGAGGGATGAGTTCAGGAACCTGTCTGAGGACCGGTTTGACGCCTTCAACCTCACCGACACCCTCAGCGACAGCCCTCGCCAGTCTAGCCGTGTTACCGTACATTGAATAGAATACTATCAATATCTTCAGATCTCTATCAGACATGGAACACACCAACATTCTATCCACATGGATCTACATTCTTTCCCTAAAAAGTTTGAAATAAAAGGATGCTTGCGTTTAAATTTCTGTGTAAGGATCTTCACCTTAAACTTCCGAAAATATTCACATCAACTTCTTCAACTTATTCTTGTTGAGCCGAAGTAGGCCTCCTCAACCTTCAAAACATCTTCCAGACTCTTCGCTCTGGAGTATTCTTTCAGGGGTTCCATGTTTAATGTTAGAAATGTTTGGCCCCACTTATAGATCTTCAGAATCCTCTCACCCTCCTGACTGTGGCTTGTTATTATTAGGCTGGCCGCCAGGGCTTCAGCTGAACTTAAGACTCCTATCTTGGCGTAACTTACAGGGTTAGCTGCCAAGAGTGATGGTAGGCGCCTGTTCAATCCTGGGAATCTCCGGTTGAAGGTCTCTCCAACATTCTTCCATGAGCAGTCTACCGCTACGACACCTCCATCATCAACATTTTCTCTATCCGAGGGTGTCAGAACCAGGTTTGAGGATGGGTTTAGAAGTATGGCTCTGCGCGGTATCAGTCTTCTGGACCTTATGGGTTTGGCCAAGTTAAATCTTACAAGTTTTGCTGATGTGCATTTGGATGGGTCATCTTGACCCATCATGTATACGTATAATTTTGGGCTGAAGACCTCTCAGCCTCCATACCTTACGTCCTTATGGATCATTGGACTGTTCATGATCTTATGGATGTTCTCGAGCAGATCTGTAGGGGTGAGGTGTGGGCCATACTCTTTATAGGCTATGTCTCCGGCTGCACCGTTTATGAAGGCTCCTGCAGCTGATGCTTGGAATGGATCAACGCCTTGAGCCATCAGTCCGGCGACTACTCCTGAGAGTACATCCCCTGTTCCGCCCACGGTCATCCCTGGATTTCCAGTCCTGTTGAGTCTCACCTTCACACCGTCAGATACTACGTCTACCCAACCTTTCAGAATGATGACTGCACCATACTCGCATGCAAGGGTCTTCGCCTCCGTGGCTCTGCCTTCAATTTCAGCTGGAACCTTCCTTCCGGAGAGGTTTTCAAACTCTCCCGCATGTGGGGTGAGAACCGCTGGAAACCCTAGTCGACCCTTAAATGTGGCTAAGGCTTTCAATCCGTCGGCGTCTATCAGTGTAGGCTTGGAATATTGCTGGAGTATGGGCAGCAGCTTCTTGAAGGCCTCTACAGACTCTTTGTGGAGTCCCATTCCAGGACCTACGGCGACGGTTGTGGCCCTCTCTATGTATGGTCTGAGTTGGCCTAGGTTGGCTTGGTTGAAATGTTCACCTGCAAGTTTGATCGTTATAAGGTTCGGTGACATCGAGGAGATTGCTTCAGCTGTTCTGTACGGTGCTGCGACATAGGCTAGGTCTGTCCCTGAGCGGAGGGCAGCTAAAGCTACGAGGGCCGGCGCTCCACTGTAAGTCTCGCTCCCACCTATAACTAGGAGCCTTCCATAGTCGCCCTTCTTAGATCTCGCCGGCCTAGCCTTCAAAACTACTTCGACATCCCCTGGACCGGTGTATAATTCAGCTTCTGGAGGTATCCCTATAGGCGCCACCTTAACCTCCCCAAGATACTCCTTCGCCTTTCTGAAGCCTGCCTTCTCGGCGTGTAATGTGACTGTCAGGTCTGCCTTCACAGCTTCACCGTAGACTTCGCCGCTGTCTGAGTCGACCCCTGTGGGTACATCTATAGAGACCTTGAACCCTCTGGACATGTTCAATGCTCTGACAGCTTCTAGGATAGGTTGTCTGAGGGGGCCCCTGAACCCTACGCCTAGGAGGCCGTCGACTATGACGTCGGCTTCAAACTCCCCTATTCCGGTTGAGTCTGTGACTGTCTGAGTCTGGATTGTTGAGGACATATTCTTCAGGGTCGAAAAGTTTCGGCTCACTATGTCGTCCTTTATGTTTGCCTCGCCTCCTACAAGGATCAAGTTTACCTTGAATCCTCTTGAGGCGAGGTGGCGGGCTGCAACCATTCCGTCACCTCCGTTCCTGCCTGGACCTGCCAGAATCAGAATCTTGGATTCAGGTTTGAATCTTGAGGCGATCTCAGCTGCAACAGCTGAACCGGCATTCTCCATCAACTGTAGTGGTGAGACACCTAAATATTCAGAGTTCAGGTCTAGCCTCCTGACATCTGTGGATGTGAGGTAAACCTCCCTGTCAAACATCAAACATCCCATAGCCTAATGTTATTGTTCAGAATTTGAATCAGCAACCCCAAACTTAATAGGTTACACAATTATGGGTGTTACCTACCCTCTAAAAGCTTTCTCAGTTGTATGGGTGGGAAACCTTAATTTCCAGAAGACACGATCATAATATACTGTGAAATTGATATGCCCTCCGCATATGTTCTTGTGAATGCTGAGATAGGTTTCGAGGGTGAGGTTCTGAAAGACATCAAGAAGATTCCGAATGTGAAGGAGGCTTATGTAGTCTACGGCGTATATGACATAGTCGCCAAGGTTGAGGCTGGAACGATGGATGAGCTCAAGGAGATTGTGGCTTGGAAGATAAGGAGGCTCGACAAGGTTAGGTCAACCCTTACGATGATAATTGTCGAGGGTAAATAATCTACCCTTTAACCTTACAGGCTCCTCTC
>JAGTQO010000044.1:0-1433 GCA_018396565.1 Candidatus Bathyarchaeota archaeon | reverse complement strand
CCAAGGGTTTCGCCAAGTGCCTCCGGGCCCTAGGTGGGACCTCATAGAACCCAGGCTTCAAAGTCCTTTCAACCTCAATATGCTCCTCCGATCCTGATGGGAACTTTCTCCCGCAGACCTCACACTGGTAGCCTTTACCCTTACCCTCAGACTTCGCCCTCCTGCCGCATAGTGGACATTTCGGGTTCCTCTTCAAATGCTCCTTACTCAACATTATGATCCTTATCTTCTCAAGGTTCATGGTCAGGGGTAGGTTTGGCTTCTTCTTCACACCGCCATAGACTACGACCCTGTCTCCAACCTTCAGCTGTCTTACTATTTCTCTGAATTTTCTTGTAGGCTCGTAGGCTGCGCAGTCTATCTCCCCTGTCTGGTCCTTGACCCTGAATATTACGTGTCCACCCTGAATCACTATGGGTTCCTTTGAGACTTCTCCGTCGACGATGGCTGAGGTCAAAGGTTTGAGTGAGTTGATCTTTGTTGGGGTTAGGTGGGCGTCCGTAGCCTGGTTTGTTCT
Organism: Candidatus Bathyarchaeota archaeon; assembly: GCA_018396565.1. Classification (GTDB taxonomy): domain Archaea; phylum Thermoproteota; class Bathyarchaeia; order 40CM-2-53-6; family RBG-13-38-9; genus DTMT01. The sequence continues at coordinate 916 of JAGTQO010000044.1, read as the reverse complement.
ATATATTATCCACCTCTCGATCGGCTCACCCACCTTTATGAGGTTGAAGGCTTCGATCGCTGAGGCTGGGTCTTGGGAGCGGATGCCGAATAGGACTGGGCAGGGTGTGTGGGGGGTTATTCTGACTTCGCCTGTGTTTGGGTCTATGTTGTCGAAGGTTCTTGGGAACGTTCTTCTATCCATCTCGAATACGCTCTCAACGTCAACCATTCTCCTTCTACCTCTGTACTCTGGTCTTCTATAGGCTATGAGCTCGTATGTTGAGTCGAGCTTCAAGGTTTCACCTATGGCTGCGAGGGCGCCTACTATGCCCCTTCCAAGCTTGAACTTGTAATACTCTGCCCCAACCTTCTCGGCGGTTCTCTCAGCATCTTTGATCTCGACAACATCTCGAACGACCCTTACAGCGAACTCTTCAAGTTCAGCTGGAACAGTCTCCCCCCTATAGAATACAACCCCAGGATTTGTTGATTCACAGTCGAGCTCAGCATACTCTTCAACAGTCTCCAGAACAATCTTCTTCAATGTATCTTCATCTTCAGATTCTAGGTTTAAGGTGAGGGATACGGCGCAGTTTCCTCTTGTCTTCAGGTGCCAGTTAGGGTTCAACCTCACAAGTTTGGGGTATCCTACATGTTTGAATCCTCTCTCGACCAGCCTGTCATGTGCCACAGCGCCTACGTATGTTGTGCACATTCCTTTCTTTGAGTCTGTGTCGTCTATCCCAACCATGATGAGGGTCATTCTCGAAACCTCCACCCTCCGTATATCTACGGATATTTCATCTTGAATAGGTCTCGAATCAGGTTCAAGGATGTCTCAGCCTTTCTTTCAGGTGTCTCTTCGAATGTCTGGTTTATGAATATGCCCAGTCCATCTATCGATTTCAGGTTGCACAGTCCGAGCAGTATGCCGG
>JAGTQO010000041.1 GCA_018396565.1 Candidatus Bathyarchaeota archaeon | reverse complement strand
CAGGCTTAAACGGAATCTTTGATCTCTTCGTCTAATCACTTTTCAACATCTACAATTTTCCTTCTTGATTTAAACCCTGCTATAATTCTAACTTGACTTTGAGACACTCCGAAATGTTTAGCAATCTTCTTTATGAGTTCTATGTTTGCCTTTCCATCCTTCGGTTTGGAAGTTAAACCGACGAATATCCTATCCCCTTCAACTTTAACAAAATCCTCGTGAAACTTCACTTCAACGTCGTATCTCAATCTTCTCACCAGCCCTATTGAAGAGTTATTTTGATGAAACATTATGAGATGGCTTCTCAACTGTGTCGAACAGATCCTCTCCCTTAAAGATTTTGAATCTCAGCATCTAGTCTTCCAAGACTTAACTAGCGTAATCTTACCTCTTACCTGCGAAGTTAACATAATTTTCTACCAATAGTTCTATACACATTTTATAGGTGAAGTTGAAAACTTGTTATAGAAGAAGAGATCTCGTAGACTCAAAGAGATGCATGCCAGGAAATATTTTGAAATATTGATGTCCATCCTGAATAGATGAGGTCTTGAATCCACCGTAAGACTGATAGGGTTTCTTCTTCATGATATGTTTGGTAGATGCTTGTATGCCTGAGTTTCTGGACTCTTTCGCCGAGGAGGTTGAGCTTAAGAAGACATATCTTAGAGATATTCTTACCAAGGGTGTTTCAAACCCTCTAGACCCTGATATTGAAGTTTTGATGCTTAGAAATTGGCATAACCTACCACCATTCAATGTTGATCTTTACTTGGATTCTCCAAAAGCTATTGCTGTCGACGGCAGCTTGGCTAAACGTCTACTCTCTGGAGGCTGCGTACTCTATATTGTCCGCTCGATGGCCTTGTTTGGAAGCAAGAGGTTTAGACGTTTAGAATTCGATATTCTAACCTCTAGGGCTGGTGGTATCGATGTCTCCCGCTACGTAAGCCGCAGATCAGAGTATGTTGAACATATGGTTGCTATGGATGCCTTGGAGTCCGGTGTTGACGCTGATTTTCTCCTCATCGATGGAAGCTTCCACAGCCGCCTGATGGCTGTACCGCAAGACATCCCCTTCGAGGGCAGAAGAAGGTTCATGATAGATTACTTCAATATGTTTTGTGAACTCCTCAACACTTGCAGGCTCAGAGGGGTGATTCCTGTAGGAGTCAGTAAGGATAGTAGGGTAACCCTGCTAAGAGATTATTTCCTTTCAAACCTTCTATCTGAGGAGCTTGGTAACCTCCAACCTTCACCTGAAGACTATGCTGAGATAAATAGAACATTCCAGAGTATTCTTCATAGGAGGAGGGGGCAGAGAGTTAAAAGGTTCAGGCTCCTAGAATCAAAGTATGGGGTTGGAAAATTAGCTAGAGTCATGCAGATACTTCTCGAGGCTAAGACTCTACGCAGTGATCACCAGATGATCCTCCGCTACACTAAAGGTTCAGGATACTCAACACCCTTGGAGCTTGGAGCTTACGGTAGGGGCCCTGAGCTTATCGGAAGATATGAGCGTGAGCCAGGCGAGTACGTCGCCAAATACTTCCCTGAGGCGATGGATGAGGCTGAAGATCCTAAAGGATTCATGGAGGAGGCAACTGAAGTATTGTCAAGTATCCCATCCCTATCAACAATCGTCTCATTCCATATTAGACTCGATGAGAGAGATACCCCCTTGAGGATTGATGTTCCATCATGGGCCTTCGGAATAAACCGGACCCTGAAAGACCTGCATGGGTTCGCGCCGCTTCAGGACCTTGACCCAACCAAGATCATAGCCATGCTCAGAACCCTGTTTGGGGGAGTCAGACATTACAATATACTCTTGACGACAGTCGACAACGATGTGAGGTTGAGGCGCAACATAGTCGACGGAACATATCTGCCTATACTGGAGAAGTCTCTGGGGCTCCAACTTCCAATAAGACCTGTCAGAGGATATAGGAGGGGTTGGTATGTCAGCTGACGGTAAGGTAGGTGTCATCGTAGGCGAGGCTACAACAGACACCTTCTACTTTGCAAGTGAGGTGGAGAATTATCCTGCGAAATGGGAGTATCTAATGGTGAATGCCAAGGAGGTCGTTGACGGCGTCGAGAGGCCTGTCCAAGTTCTAGCCCAGGTTGAGAACATAGTCTCAGCAAGCCAAGTCCTCAGCAGAGAAGTTGACTTCGAAGCTATTGAACGCATATTGCATGCGCAGGTTGAGGACCTGAGGGTTTGGGGTCGAGCAAGGATCCTCGGATACATACATTCCGACGAGCAGGCCAAGCAGAGGCGGATCCTACTACCCAGAAGAGCTGTCGTCCCAGGTAGACCGGTCTACGTAGCCCCTGAACCTTTACTGAGAGATTTCTACTCTGCAGGTGAGGGTGACGGCCTATATGTTGGGAGGCTGATAAACCGTACAGACGTCCCAGTATACATATCAGCCTCAGGCTTCAAGAGACACCTAGCCATCATCGCCCAGACAGGTGCAGGAAAATCCTACTGTGCAGGGGTATTGATCGAGGAGCTGCTTAAAAACGGTGCAACCCTACTGATAATCGACCCCCACGCAGACTATGTATTTTTATCAAGAATAAAAACACCCAGAGGAAGCTCCAGGCACCCACTCGCCGACCATATGACGGTGTTCAGAAACCCATCCAGCACAGGCAGATACAGTGAAAAAGATATATTGAATATTCAACCTTTCGAGGTTGCCTTCCAAGACTTGGATCCCTATGAGATCTGTGACATAACCGCAATATCTGAGAGACATACTAGATTGCAGGAAGCTGTCCGCATAGCCGTAGGCAACCTGAAAAGAACGAATAGACGTTACACTCCGCAAGAACTATTGGACGAACTCAACAAAATCTCCGTCTCCGAGGCTGAAGATATTGATTCTGATGTCAGGAGGGCTGCTGTCTCGGCGTCTAGAAGGATAAGGCGCCTATTGGAATTGAAGATATTCGGTTCCGCTACAACCCCACTATCCTTAATGTTGAAGCCCATGCACCTATCAATCATAGACCTCTCAGGCCTGAACGACAGAAGCATGGACTACGTAACCTACCGTATCCTGAACGACCTATATGCCCTCAAGACTGGTAGGACTGATTATCTCGACCTGAAAGACTTCAGGTATCCAATCTACATCTTCATCGAGGAGTCTCACAAGTTCATCCCTAGGGAAGGCTCAACCTTAACAGCTGAGGTCATAAACAGAATAGCGGCTGAAGGTCGAAAATTCGGATTATTCCTTACGCTGATAACCCAGAGACCCTCAAAACTACATCCAGACACACTCAGCCAATGCAACTCGCAGATAATTATGAAACTTACAAACCCTGAAGACCAGAATGCTGTAAGGATGGGCTCCGAACGTTTAAGCCATAACCTGGTTGGGGACCTACCTGGGCTGAATGTAGGTGAAGCTGTGATAGTCGGCGAAGTAACCTCTGCGCCTGTGATGGTCAAGGTCAGGCCACGCGAGACCCTCGAAGGAGGCTCCGACATCCCAGTCGCTGAGCTTCTCAAAGAGGCCAGGATGAGATATGGGTTGGAGTCGCCATCGTCTCCTGAGGGTGGATTGAGCGACGAAGAAGCTAGGAGACTTCTCGGAGAATAGTAGTTCATGAGGATCATCCATACATCCGACCTTCATTTGGGAGTTGCAACATACGGGTCGGAGGACCCTTCAAGCGGAGTCAACAGGCGTATCCTAGACTTCTTCCAAGTATTCGACCAGGTCATAGACTACACTCTCAGCAATGATGCTGACTTCTTGATCATGTGTGGAGACACCTTCAAAGACGTCAACCCAACATCTACGATCCTGAAAATGTTCGCCACCAGACTCCGTAGACTTACCTCCGGAGGGGTTGAAGTTGTGATTCTTCTTGGAAACCATGATACTCCAAAGACCGTCGGCAGAACAGCGCCCCCAGAAATATTCGATGAACTGAAGATTGAGAAGGTCTATGTCTCCTCTAGACCAGACATCCTAAACCTCAAATCTGGGAATGGTGAAAAACTGAGAATATTCACCCTACCATACAGGCATCCGATACATGTGGCAGCCAAGGTTGAGAAAACCCAGGCTGCAAAGATCGATTTCGACAGGGAAGACATCCAAGCCGCATATCAAAAAGAGATAAAGAGGAACATCGAGATATTCACAAACGCAGGTAGAAGGGACGCCGAGGTAACTATTCTTGCAGGCCACCTCTACGTTGAGGGTGCCCGAAGGGGATCTGAAAAGATCTATATCGTAGGCGAGGAATTCGCAATCCAGCCGAGCATCCTACAGAGGGAGATCTTCGACTACATCGCCCTAGGACACGTCCACACCCACCAGAGATTGCCTGGGGAGCCTCCAACAGTCTACTCAGGCTCCCTGGAGAGAATAGACTTCAGCGAGGCAGATGAGGCCAAAGGCTTCATAGACATAAAATACATAGATAGGAGGCTATCCTGGAGTTTCATACCTGTCAAGACGCGTCCAATGGTCAAGCTTGAGATAGACTGCGCAAAATCAAAGAACCCCACCGAAACCTTAAAAGCTGAAATTGGAAAGTTCAATGTTGAAGACGCCATAGTCAAAGTCACCCTCAAAATCAAGCATGGAACCTACATCGACCTCAACCAGATCCAGAACACGCTCTCCAAAACATTTTGGCATCAAGTAGTCCAAGAGAGAATATTCGAGGAGCAACCAGCCCAGACACCTACTCTTGGAAGCCTGAACCCCCATGAAACGTTGAGCCGATACCTGAAGACCCTGAAACTCCCAAGTGATGAGGTTGAGTTGCTGAAGAGGCTTGGAGACGAGATAGTTGATGAGGTCACCATGGAGGCTGAGAGGACCTGAACCTCCAATCCATAACTGTTAGGAACTTCAAGAGTTACGGACCTCAACCCCAGACAGTCAACCTCAGAAACATAGACGCCCTAGGAATAGGTGGCAGGAACGGAGCTGGAAAGACGTCGCTCGTCGAAGCCTTAACATTCGCCCTATACGGTAAAGCCTCAGCGACAGAGTTGAGGGAGCTCGGCGAGGGCTCCCTGATAAACGATAGGGCCAACGAAGCCTACGTTTCAGTGACCTTCGAGAAAGACGGGAACATATACACAGTCGAGCGGACGATAAGGAAGAAGGGTCCAAGCAAGGCACGTCTAACATCCCCGATCCTACCAAAACCTATCGCCGATGTGAAAGCCGTCAACTCCAAGATCGAGTCTCTTCTCGGGATGGATTATGAGACATTTATCAGCTCAACAATCATCAGGCAGGACGAGATGGACAGGCTGACGGCGAGGAGACCAGCTGAACGTAAAGAGATCCTGGCAAACATCTTCGGCTTACAGGCGTATGAAGCTATGAGGGTGAGGGCCCACGATAAAGCATGGGAGATCAAGAACAGGATCGCAGCCTTCGAAGAGAGAAAGAAGATGCTTGAAGGGAAGATACTGCAAGAGGAATCTTTGAAAGAGAAGTTGATGATTCACGAAGAAAAGATCAAAGCACTGAAGGAAGAATGTTCAAAGAAAGAAGATGAGAAGACGAGAATAGAGAAAAAATTAGATGAACTTCAAAAGATGAAGATTGAACATGACAAAATTAGATCAGAAGTCAATAGTCTCACAGAACAATTGAGAAGGGACGAGTCACGTTTAGATAATTTAAAGATGGAGATTCAAAACGTCAGCATCGCCGCAAAGGAGCTTGAGTCTCTCAAACCCCTCAAGGAGGAGAAGGCCAGGCTGAGGCAGGGGGTGGAGGCTCTAACCCAGCAGAGGGAGCAACTCAAACTAGACATAACCAAGTTGAATGAGAGGATTCAGGAGATAAATAATAGGGTTCAAGATGAGACTGAAAACTACAGGAAAATAAAGGAGTACAAGATCCCTGAATGCCCACTATGCAAGAGACCATTAGATGAGCTCCACCGAAGCCAACTCCTAAGAGATTACGAAATGAAGATCGCCTCACTGAATAGAGACTATGAAATTTTGGTTTCTGAGATTCAGAATATCAAAAACACTTTGGATGGAGAGTTGAATCCGTCAATCCAGGAGAAGCAAGCCGCTTTGAAAGAGATGGAGATGTTAGATGAGAAGATAGGTAGCCTCACCGCGGTATCGAGCAGGATGCCCCGACTCATTGAGGAGCAGCGTAGACTCGCCGAACCAATCGATGAAAACAGAAAGAGGATCAAGGAACTCGAAGAGAGACTGCGTGTCCTCGCCCCAAACATAGAATCCTATAGAAACCTTGAGGATGATCGAAAGAGGATGGAGGAGGAGTTGAGGAGAATCGAGAGGGAACTTGGGATAGAGAAGGCAAACAAAGAGAGAGTCGAGAAAGACCTGGCTGAAATAGAGCAAGCGAAGGCTGAGCATGGAAGGATCATTGAGCAGATAGGTCAAGAGGGTAAGATCAAGGCAGCCTACGAATGTCTTGAGAGAAGAGTATTCCACAAGGACGGTATACCAACCGCCATCTTGAAAGAGGTCATTCCAGAGATCGAGCAAGAAGCCTCAAAGATACTTAGGGAACTATCCGGAGGCAGGATGGACATTAGATTCACTCTTGGGAGGAAGACGAGGGCAGGTAAGACAACTGATGAACTCATCGTTGAGGCTGTGGATCAGACTGGGAGCCACCCTGTCAGCAGATACTCGGGAGGCGAGAGGATGAGGATAAATCTGGCCCTCAGACTAGGGATCTCAGAGGTCGTCGCCAAGAGAAGCGGATACATGGGCAGGATAGAGACGTTGATCATAGATGAAGGGTTTGGACCCCTAGACGAGGAAGGTAGGAGGGCCACAGTTGAGATCCTTCAAGCCCTTCGACAAAGATTCAGTAAGATAATTGTGATATCGCATATAGACGATGTCAGGGAGGCTTTCGAATCCAGACTAATAGTCGAAAAACCTGTAGGAGGCTACAGCTCAATCAATATAATTTAACATATAGATCTTGAACTGGTATAAGTCAATCCACCTCACTGACCGCTGAGGTTCACTGCTATATTTCTATTCAGCCTTTCGGTATTGTGAAGTGGCTGTCTTTACCGGCTGGTATGTATTCTCCGTTTCTTCTACGTATGACCGTCATGGCCATGTTGAACCTGTCCTTCCCAAGCCACCTCGTAGGCTTGACTATGAATCTGTCACCTGCATCCTCAACCCTTAACATCGACCTCAACTCCTCAGGGAAGAGGTTCAGGACGTCATTAGATCCTATCTGCCTCTCAGCCCTAGCAACTCTTGGGATAGTTATGTGAATGTCAAAATCGGTGTTGCAGTGAGGACAAGTTACAGATAAGGTTGCGATCCTCTTCTCACTCTGAGACATGTCTGGTCATGTCATTAATATTTTTGGGTTAAAATATTAAAACATTCACATTCGTCTCTACATTCATCACTGATTTGAATTGAGTCTTCGAACTCCTTCTCGTCTCCCTTTCTTTATTGTTCTTATCGCCTAGTCTTTTTCTTCCAAGACTTCACGGCTTTCTCATAGTAGTAGTGGACGATCAAATGGCCGATCCCTGGGATTTTCGCCAAAACTCTTGAATAAGGTTCTCTGGGAGCCTTCTTAAAATCTCTTCGTACGCTATTGAGGTCTTCTCCTCGAACATCTATGTCATTCAAGCTTATGGGACCCAAGCCTTTTTCGAACGCTAGCCTGAGGTGCATTATCTTCTTGGGGTCGTATCCCATTATATTGGCCATTACGGCGTCTGCTGCCACAGCATTATCGCCGGCAACTATCAGGTCTAGATTTAAGGTGTCGCCGCGGAAGGGTCCCTCACCCTCAAGACATGTAGTCGCATCTATGATGCATAGTACTGGTGGCAGAGCCTTAGCGACATCCACAATGATAGGATCGATCTTCGAATGATACTTACCTTTCTTCATCTCAGGCAATATCCCATACATATTCTTAAGATTGAGCGTCACATCGGTTGTAATATGTGTCTTGGCTACAGGGGCCGATATGATCTTAGCTTCTGACAATATTCGATTCACTCTTATCGAATCTAGAATGTAACAATCCCTAACATTCATATCAACCATTTCTCCCCGACTCAAGTTTACAGCATCTACGTCTAAACCCTTTGCAACATCCAAGATACCAGTCTCCCTCATCATCTTATCAGCCAGGTACATTGAGGAATCAGCTTCACCCACAGCTATTCTACCAACTTTTCCCTTCAAGAGAGAAATTATTGAGGAGACCACTTCGACACTCGTAAAAGTACCAGTTTTACCAGATATCCCACCGCAAACATTAGGTTTTATGAATGCGAAGTCATGTCGGTTAAAAAATCTATCAACCCCACCTAATAGGCCTACTGCCTCCTGAACCATCTTGGAAACATCTTTCCCACGCACAATTGAAACAATAGACTCATATTTACTCATACAATCCATCCTTTTACTAGCGTTTACACCATTAAGCCTCGTGGTTGAAAACTCCACCGACAAGTAAAGAAAGCAGTCCCTATGCTTGCTTCGCAGGTCAGTAAAGTTCACTTATATGAGTGAGTGTCTTCCTAAAAACTTTAGGGTCGTTTGTCTATGAATTCCCTTATAACGCGCTATTATGGCAATTTGCAAATATCTACTGCTTGCCAGTGTAGATTGACGGCTACTCACACTGTTTATGCTTCCCATTTTTATTTTACATGTGTGTGAGATGTAGATGAGTATCGGGATGCCTAAGAGACTATTCTGTCTAGAGTTATTTAGGTTTAAGATCATTCTCACAAGTGGTATAATTAAGATAGCTTTTTATAAAAGTTATGCCTCATTTATTTTAAACAGGAGTAAACCATGGTCGTCGTTGTAATCAAGGATGTGGATGAAAAAGCCTTCAGAATGCTGAAGTCGGAGGCGGTGAAGAAGGGAATCAAAATAGGCCAAGCAGCATCCCAAGCCTTCAGGCTCTGGGCTCAAGAATCAGGGTTTAAACCTCTGAAAGATATCGACCGTCTGAAGGAAGCCATCGAAGCCGTAGGGAACATCAGGCAGAAGCTCCAGACGATAGAAGGCTGGTCAAGCGTGGAGGTCATCAGAAACTGGAGAGAACACCCAAAAACATAGTCATAGACGCTTCAGTCGTAGCTAAATGGTTCATTCCAGAGGAGGACAGCGATAAAGCATCAGAGATAATGCGAAAATACAGTGATGGTAGAATAGACCTTTACGCTCCAGACCTACTAATCTATGAGGTCGCCAATGTTCTGCGTTACAGACCTGACGTAACAGTAGAAACCCTTGCCGATAGTATAGAGAGTCTTATTAAACTCCAGATAAACCTGATTCCGCCCTCAATAGAAATCATGTCAGAAGCCGCTGCAAAGGCTAGAGCACTCGACCTGTCCATCTATGATGCCTGTTACATAGTCATCGCGGAGACTCTTGCAACAAACCTAGTAACAGCAGACATGAAACTATATGAAAAATGCAGGAACGGAAAAATAGTGTTCTTCCTAAGAAGCCTGGGTAAGGAATGGTGTATTCCCTAGAAATGAAGAGTGTTGGAGGGCGAATGTACTATACGGCAGGCGGGATAGCGTCAAATGCTCCAAATGTGGAGTGGGAGTCGTCGAACCGAAAAGACCTGGACGATGGCTCCGCCCAGACAAGAAAGGAAACTCCAACTCCACCTAGCTCTTTTTAAGTGCCTAAAACTTTCAGACCCGTCCCAGACAGACAGAAGATTCGATTTATCTTCCATGGGCAAGCCTGTTGTGAATCCCTATTTTATATAGAAATTTGCAAGCAGACGTCTCCTTTGCGTTTGCGGAAATAAAATCTTTAAGGTCCTTGACTGTATCGATGTCCAAGGCTATTCTAGGGGATCCGAAACTGCGGAAGCGTATTCCTCGCTTTGTGGCTTCCTCCAGATGCCTTTGAAAGCTGCGTGGTCCGTAGAATGTTGGACATACGTTGGGCGGGGTAAGTAATAGGGCGTTTGTTCCCTTTTCGCCTTTAGAAGGAGAAATGACTATTGAAGTCTTTTCTCCCAAGGTGAGTATCCTATTCAAATCCTTCGGCGTGACCAGAGGAATGTCGGCTGGAAGAATAAGAACGGATGTGGCTCCTCTGTTGATGCACCAGTTGATAGCCTCAGAAACAGCCTCGTTTAAGCCAGCTTTTTTATATTCAAGATAAGTTGCTTCAAGGTTTTTCGTGAGTTGAAATACTTCTGGGTCGTTGCTGACCACAACTGTTTGTTTGATGCCTTTTGTAAATTTCACTGTTCTCAGGATGTCTTCTAACATTTTGAGGCAGAACTGTTTTCTCTCACTGTTGGTTAAGAGGGAGGATAGTCTACTCTTTGCGTTATCTAATTTCTTGACTGGAATTATGGCGAAAATAGTCATCTGACTCCGACTGACTCCAAAGTAACTTTGGCTAATCGAATTTTATCCTCTAAACTTTTCATAACGGTATCAGTCACCACCACATGCAGTCCAAGATTCTCAATCTGTTTCTTTTGCGTTCGATCCGCTTGATCGATGATGAAGACATCAAGGAAATCTAGATAGAGACTAGCAACAGCACAAGCAGAGACGTCTAGTCCTAGCCCTTGCATCAGTTTATCTGCGGGTCCCTTAACTGGAGAACCGCCGACTATAGGGCTCACCGCAGCCACTCTTGCTTCGGTTTCCTTTATCGCTTTTTTAATATCATTCAAGAAGAGAATGGCGCCTATACTAACGATTGGGTTACTTGGACAGATAATGACGGCTTTCGCATTCAATATTGAATCAACGACCTCGGGAGCTGGCTTCGCTTCTTTTCCCCCTTCAAATAGGACGTTAACCACCTTATCTTTGGCTTGCCTTTTCACAAGATACTCTTGAAAGTGCATTGCGGCATCTGGTGTTACAATGGTTGTTTCGAACTTGTCGTCGGTCATGGGTAAAATCTTTACCTTTAGTCCCAGCTTTTGGCAAAGTGTTTTGGTAGCCTCGGAAAGGGAGAGTCCATTCCTTAGGAGGTGGGTTCTATAGATGTGGGTGGCGAAGTCTTTGTCGCCTATATTAAACCATGTTTCGTGTCCATACCTTCCTAACATGTCTAGGCAGTGGAAGGTGTCGTCTCGGATTCCCCAGCCCTTCTCCTCGTCAACTATGCCCGCCAAAGTATACATAACTATGTCCAGGTCTGGTGAAATATGTAGACCGTACAAGTCTATGTCGTCGCCCGTGTTAACAATCACGGTTATCTCCTCTTCAGGAACAATCTTCACTAGACCTTGAAGAAATCTAGCGGCTCCAACGCCTCCAGCCAACGCTGTAATCATGTAGAATATCCCCAGTAGTTTTGATAGGCAATCTCTTCTAAGGGTTTTCTAGTTGGAGCATTCAGCTTAATGGCTGGATATCCTAATGTTATCAAAGCCTGGGGATGAACATGCTCGGGAATCTTCAAAGTTTTTCTGACAATGTCTGGACAGAAAAGGGGAGCACAAAGCCAGCAGGAGCCTAGTCCCTCGCTATGGGCAGCCAAGAGCATATTTTGAATGGAGGCTGCAACGCTTTGGACAGCCATAGCGTACTCAATATTGTTTCGGCGGTCGTCTGGATACTTGTCCATGCCCTCCATGGTTAAACAAGCGATAATGGTAACAGGCGCCTTTCCAATCCGCTCAACAGAATTCTTGATAAGGCTCTCGCGATGCTCCTTCGGAATACCATTTTTGCTCATATCTTCGTTCCAGCGATTTGCCATGTTCTCAGCAAGCTTCTGTTTCAGGGCAGAATCCCTAATCACTATAAAACGCCATGGCTGAGCGTTATGAGCAGAAGGAGCCCATCTACCAGCTTCCAAAACTCGGAGAAGAACATCATTAGAAACTTCTCTGGATGAATATTCCTTGACGCTACGCCGACCCTTAATTATATCGAAGAGATTTAGAGACATTTGACTCCTTCCGTTAATTCCCCACAATTGATCCGCCACTTTACATATCTCCCTGTCATCGGGAATATCCTCATATGGATTAAACATTTTTAAGTATCTACTCTTAAATAATCAATTCTCACATGGAAACGCCATAATCCTCAGCTGGTGAATATGGATGAAA
>JAGTQO010000040.1 GCA_018396565.1 Candidatus Bathyarchaeota archaeon | reverse complement strand
TAATATTTTCGGAGGGTGCTCCACAGAGGACGCCGAACCCGGAACCATATGGATTAGAGCTTATCCAAGGTTGGCCATTAGAGTCTCTAACGATGAATGTCGCGTTCTCGCCTATTTGAATAATTTTGTAAACACGCCAATAAGCATTGTACCAATCGACTGAAGTATAGGGGGCTAAAATAGGGTGATTTAAATCTGCATAGGAAACCAGTCCTGGGGCCACTCTCTCGCCAATATACCTAAAGCCTACGATTTCATCCATCCACTCGGGCCAATTAAGCATAACCACGAGTCCACCGCCTCTTTTAACAAACTCTTTTATGCGCTGGCAAGCATCTGGTGTAAGTCGCTCTGCAGAATACTTGTCTGATGCAAATACTATAACATCGAATGTTTCGAAATAGCCGAATCTAGAGAGGTTCTGATCCGTGTCAATCCAGGCCGACGTAACGTTAACCATCGATAAGAGATATTGTGTCAAGATTTGGGCCTCTTTGTTTCCTATTAGGAGGACTCTTACAGTGCCTCCGCTTCTACCATAATGGTCTCCCGCATATCTCATAAGTTTTAAAGCATCCCAAAAACTAGAGATGTTGGTTTTCATCATCGTTCCTAAAAACCTTATGTCTTCTAGGTTAAACAACGTGAAAGGTCTAGGATAATTGGGAAGTATCATCTTGTAATACATTTCAACCATGGGTAGGTTTCTTTCAGTAACATTTAGTTCCGGAATAATAGTCGCCCTTGGGAACCCGGCAATCATCTCTCCAACCTCTGAAAAATTATTTGCTTTGAGTATGGAGAGCGACTCTTGCAAGCCTCGGGCCTCTTCTAAGATGCTCGGATGATTAAAATCCAATGAAAACCAGTTTCTCCCGGAGTAGGATTTCAGCCATTCAACTAGTGTTTTTTGCAAGCTGCTTATCTGGACATTCAAATAAGCATTCAACCCGTGAACTGGCTCCTCATAAGTATCATGTACATGATATTTCTCTATGTCTTCAGCCAGCTCTTGGATAGTATAAAAGTGTGGATTGTAAGGTGTTCTCACAAGCCCGAAAAGAAGATCGGCTTCCTTGCCCCCTGGTAAATACCAACTCTGGCCTCCGTCGCTTGTAATCTTGACCTTTAGCCGAGTTCCACCATAGCTGAGTTCAGGATAGTGGAAGCTAAACACGAGAGGTTCCACTTTCGTAGAACTGTCACTCCTAATCACCAGCCAGTACTTCACCCCTGCTTTAAGGAAATAAGGATATTCTAACTTAACAAGCTGCATCCCTTTAAAAGTCACTCCGTTTTCAACCATTCGAATTTTGCCTGAAGTAAGCACCATTGTTGAAGGCGAATCAAAACCGTTATCTGTCCTAATTTCAGCTATTAGAAGACCATTCTCATCGCTTGGGCTTCTGCTGAGAAATATCAGAACCCCATTCACATAGGTATCGTTGCTTAATGAGAAAGATTGGGCTACCTGTTTCCCATCAGTTACATACATTCCTCCAACTATGTCTTCCGGCTCCACTACGAATTTCTCGTCAGAAGTGAAGAGATTTATGTAAAGTTCAGCCGGTTCATGGGGCCTCACCCAAGACATGCCTGCGTCATCAGATCTTTTTATTAAAAATTGGTAGGCGTACTCTATTTTCCAAGGCCAATACCCGTTGCCTTCTGGCGCTTCGTCTGTTGATAAAATGATCCAATACATTTTTCCAGCGTTAAGAATCGTATTCCAGCCGGTGATGTTCAGCCAAACTCTGCCAACAGGTATGTCACCTGCAGGTATTCTTACCACTTCTATATCCTCTTTAGCTGGTGCTAAGCCTGAACCATCATCCTCTCTGAGTCCAACAATTAAGTCTCCAGGATTGCCATATTTTTCAACGTTTACTTCAACTCTGACGAGTGGTGCGTTTTTCGATATGTGATAGCGCTGAGCCCACCATGTTCTATACTCTGCACCAGGCCATCCTGCCTCAGGTCCAGCTCTTCCAGGAGGACCGATTTTCATAAAGTTAACGACAACAGGATCTATATACGCTAGTTTAAACAACAGCATTTTACTGTTGCCTTGAGGTCCTGCTGAAGCAGGGTCTGTTACAATATAGTGGATTTGCCATCCTTCTCCGACACTCATCCTTTCAACTATAAGAGTATAATTTTCTCGTTCCTCCAAAATAGCCTCGGATTCTAACGGTATTGGCAACCACCAGTACATTCCTTTTGTATAACTCGGATTAATACTTCCCCTCGCAATAACTGCGCCATCTGAATTTCTTATTACTTTTACAGTTGCTATATTCTCATCATAAGGTCTGTCTGACACTGATAGAAATATGGTGTTAAAAGTAATGTTTCCCGGGGATTGAAATATTTGTCTTACATCGCTTTTATCATTCCTAATTATTCCCCGATCTTGGAAAGGATATACGATGTAATCAGCATCATATGTATCTTTAATCCATATTATGGCTGAACCTTTAAATTGCCAGTTTAATTGTCTGCCGCTACCGCTAGACACTAGGAATATGGAATTGTCGACCCTCCAGTTCCTGTAATACACTTCATACTTGTCATAGCTATCTACGCCGTCCACCCTGAAAACAATCGTATACGTCTCTCCTTCATTCAATCTTGATTTGAACCAGACGAAAGGCTGCCATCCAATTTGCGTTCTAATCTGCTCCGCAGGAATCTTTACTGTTTCAATGGGTGAAGTGTTTATGCTCAAGTAACCGACATCTATATTGTACAATTCTAGAGTAAGCCCGCTGGATGCATTAACACGTCGACCATACCAGCTTACTTTAAACCCGTTTATGGACCTGCTGGCCTTGAAAGCCATGGCAATCATTCGGTTTCTGCTTAAATCTTGAGAATAAGATCTCTGTACATAGCCCGATGAAAATACAAGTAATGCTTTATTCTCTCTGAACTGCTGCCAAAGTTTACAGCTTGTGCCATCAATGTGAGTGCCACTTGCAATAGCTTCTCTCGAATAAAAAATAGAATTCAGGAAATTGTTTAATGTGTAATTATTACAGACGATCTTTCCGGATAAATCATCAAACAAAACGAAGGGAGCTATACCTTCAGGTCCTTTAATCGCTATCCCCTTCCAAGAAGTATGCCATCCATAATATGAATATAACTGTTTCAAATCCTCTTTTAACTGTTCTTGTATGAGTGGTGAGTCAGCGATTAAGAGAACGGGTTCATTTGTATCACTCTGGAAGTTTCTAAATAATGCCTGTAGCTCAGGTTTATCTGCAGAAAAATCAACCCACCATGAACAATTCCCATCTGTTTTCTTCCAAGGGTCGAAAACAAAAAAGACATCTATACCGTATTCGTCGGTTACAGTCAGAAATTCGTCAACCCATGTATAAAAAGGTATGTTTGAAAAACTCGTGTCCGCATGGCGCTCCCAACCGATTGAAAGACCGATTAAGCGAATATTTGCAGGCACGAAGTAGTTTTCAATAAGTCGTGTAAAATTTTCAAGATTCAGATTTGTCTCACCCCCGACAGCTAGGCTAAGCATGTCATAGTCGATATACGATATTCCATTGGAAAATGAAACTGGCGTAAGGGGCAGATACTCTCCTCCCGTTCCCCGGCTTTGTGGTTCTGGGAAAAGTGTGAATTCTTGTGCATTGAGTGGAAAAAGAAAGATAAGGCCGAATATTGGAAGCAGTCTAGTTATGCTCCGTTGTCTACTAACCATTGGAATTAAGCACATACAGGTGATAATTAAGGATTTCACACAATCCGAATCATCTTTAGGATCGACGGGGTAACCCATCCTTTAAGTTAATAAAGATACAAACAAAAAGTAATAATGATTAGCTGGCAGAAAACTTCAGATGAGTAATGGAAGCAGGTATCGTAATGCGGGGGTTTTTTCTAGTAACAAGTACTATCTAGTTTTTCTTTTTATCATTGTAGTCATGAGTAATGCCAGTCTGTTTTCACAAAATTCTTTGAGCGTTAAGGGCTCGCCCACTTTAAGATTTAGACTTGGTGTAAGTGTTCCTTCTAGCGTGGTAAGGGGCTTCGGGGCTAAGCATGGTGTTACAATAGATCTTAACTATGATGGTGGAAGACGATTCTACGATTACATGACTAAGGGACCAGGCTTCTTCTCTTATATAGATTTTGCAACCAGGCTGTATAACTTCTGGGGTGGACCCGGAGAGAGGGAATTCCTGAAGGGGCTATTGGATAAAGCCGATGAAGAGGGAGGGAAGGTTGAGATTAGCGTAAAGCTGTATGGATTAGACTTAGGATGGCCGGGTTGGGAGCCATACCTCTACTTGTTTCTTGAATCGATAGGGGCTAGTAGATCTAGCATGCGTTACATATTCTTAGCTGGGGAATGGAGCTATAAGAATAAAGTTCCGCCCGATTGGGACGATCTGTACACTGACTTTCAGAAGGCTAAGCAAATCGTTAATAGCTATGGGTATGAGCTAGGTTGGAGTGGAGAAGGTAAATATCTGACTAACATACCTAAGGAGCTTTATAACGACTTCTATGCCTTGGGCCCCAGAAAGAGAGCACAACAAGTATCGAGGGATCCTAATTGTACTAAGGGTGCTCAACTCTGCTATAATGGAGCTAATTGGTGGGAAAGGCCTAACGACGTTTTTCTAGAAGCCTTCACGATGTGGGATAGGGAGGCAAATATCCCGAACACGCCACCGTACTACATCTGTTACGACAAGTTTAAAGAGTTTATCCATGGTGCTGTTGACAGGTTTGATGCCTCTGGCGGAACCTATCCGCAAGCTGTCTGCTTTGAAATAATGCCTGAAACCTTCAATGATGTTGAGGGCGTTGAGTGTCCCTACTTAGACTGGTGGAGAGAATTCGCAGAAATGTATGATCTTATGATTTTCGATAATGCTGTGAAGGTGAGGGATTCTCCAGGGCTACAACCACCAAACCCGTTCCCTCCATATCCTTGTGGACTCAAGTATGAAAATGATGCTGAAAACCTGCCTCCCTTCAGCGTAGAGCATGGAGCCATGTTCAAAGGCTCGGTAACTGCTAGGAACGAGTATACGAAAACGGCTCTTAGAAACACTGAGATAGAAATATACTTGATAAGACGTACGCCAAGGCTTGAAGCTCCACCATGGTACCCATTACCGATAACTAAAGAGGAATGGTCCAGCATGATCTTTGTAGGTAGGGTCAGAACCGGTACGGACGGCTGGGCTAAGGGTTTCACACTACAAGCTCCAACTGAGCCCGGTTTCTATACTGTGGTAGCCCGTGTTCCAGGTTCTGGTCAGGAGATGGAGGCGTTCTCAGACTTGCTTGAAGGAATATGGGTTGTCGAGAAAGTTCACAGGGTTGAAGTCAGGACTAATGTTAAAGCTAGACTAAACTTCGGCCCGTCTGCCTACGGCCCTCCTTGGCAAAACTGCGATCCTGAGAGATGGGTCGAGCCGAATAAACCGGTTGTAGGTAACTGTGCTGAGGGAGAGTGGAAATTTATAGTGCCGCCGGAAGTGATTGATGATCGTGGTGAAAAGTGGGTTTTCTCGCACTGGGAGGATGGGAGCAAAAACCCGGTGCATACCATACTTGTTAACAGAGATTTGGTGCTGGAAGCCTACTACTCAAAACCGGGTGCAAAATCAAAAATCAATATTTATGGCTCCGTAGGAGATGATCGCGGGTACCATCTAGAAGGGGCCTCTATTACTGTTAGTTCTCCGGTAGAACAGGTTTCTGCCATGACTGGCTCGGATGGAAGATATTATGTAACATTATCAGTCAACGGTGCTGGAGATACTATTAGAGTTACAGCATCATACCATGGAAGATCCGGCTCAGCATCCAGTACTGTACCTGATGGAGCTTTAAGCATGCAAATAAATGTAACCATTCCAAGGACTGCGGCTAACATATCCTGTTCAGTTTCCTCATCAACAGTGACGATCGGTGGAAGCATAACTGTTTCAGGAGTGATTTCTCCTCCAGTCGGGGGAACAATAGTTACATTAACTTATAAAAAGCCCGACGCATCCTCATTTACACATACAGTAACAACTTCTCCGAATGGAGCTTACTCGAACAACTATACTCCAGATCAACTTGGAACATACTCTGTCATAGCAAGCTGGCCTGGTAATGATGACTATAGGGAAGCAACGAGCTTACCAGCATTGTTCATGGTGAAGAAGAACCCGAGTTCAGTATCGATTACCCTAGACTCAACGTCAATATCACCAGGCGACACTCTAAGAATAAGTGGCACACTGTCTCCCCCGTTGTCCAATGTCCAAGTTATGTTATCGTATAGGGTTAAAGGAGGCAGTTGGGTATTGCTGAGAAATCTGACGACCAACTCAAACGGCCGATTCAGCTACGTGTGGGCGAATACCCCTTCGGAAGGAGAGTACGAGCTCAGGGCTAGCTGGCTTGGTGATGATTATTACGAAGGATGCGCATGCACTGTATTATTCGTCGTAATGAGGGTTGTCAACCCTCCGGAATCTGATTTCTCGGATATTACTGAGGAGCCATATTCCATGACGAATCCAGATTTGCCTGAACAGAACTTTACGGTAACGTTGCCAGCTCCAAACTTCACAGTCTCAGCAGACCCTAAAACTGTAAAACTTCCCAAGGTTAGCGGATACAACACTACAGTGATGATTAAGGTTTCATCATTGTCAAACTACACGATAGAATTGTCACTAAAGGTTAGTGGAATACCTGAAGGGATTGAAGCCAGACTGAGCCAGAAAACTCTTATGATCCAGAGACTGGGCGCTAACTTCACTATTCTCGTAATCAGTACTGGTGAAAGTCCACCGGACCAGGGCAACTATAGCATTCTTATAGAGTGCAATTGCGGGAATGTTGTCGCAAGTGATCTAATAAACTTAATCGTGGTAGATAGAGTACCGACACTTCTAGAAGTTAACATGACTCCTACGCTAATCCACTATGGCGACATTGTTCTCATTAATGGTTCAGTATCACCACCGCGCCAAGTCAATATCTTAGTTACAATGGTACTTAAAAACGGAACTGAAATCGACACTGTAACCTTCTGCACGGATGAAACAGGAAAGTTTTCTCGAAACATACGTATCCTGCTAGCCCCGAATGAATATATTGTAAGGATGTTATGCGAGGAAGATGCCTTTTTCTCTGGAGACGTTTTAAACCTGACGCTTAGGGTCAAGAGGGCAAGTGCAATAATAACCCTTGGTTCCAACAGCACTGAGGCAAACTTAGATGGACCAATATTCTTAAATGGTATCGTCACCACGACTAAAGGTGAACCTGTTCAGAACATGGATTTAACAATACTAATCTCTGGAGAAACAGGAACAATATCGGTTCCAGCTAAAACCGATGAGAATGGCACATATACGGCGGTTATATCTAGGTTAAGCCCAGGCAAATATGAAGCGGTCTCGCTAATAGAGGGTAACGATCACTATGAGCCAGCAAGAAGCCCACCTGTAAAGATCGAGGTACTTCACCTAGTATCGCGAACTCTGAACGACATAATGTATTCCATTGTAAGCATGGCCTTAATTATCCTCGCATTAATCACATCGATTCGCGTTATTGTGTCAACTGTGCATGAAATTAGGGAAGAACGAAGTTATAGGGCGAACAGATTAAAGGATAGAAAGTAAGCTGTTACATGGGATTAAGCTCAAGCCGGATTATGAATTCTTCAGTATTTGCCTTAACACTGAAAGCTGCCCCACCTAAGTCTGACCAAAGCGTGTAAGGAATGCGTGCTCCAGCCTCGTCTATAATCTCTCTTATTCTTAACTGTTCTGGTATATGAATGAATAGCGTCAGACCCGGCTGCCCATTCTCTATTCTTACATGAACTGTTTTAAGGTCTTCATCGAATAAGGCTTCTATTCGCATCTCGTCCCTTTGTACCCAGTCTTGAGCTATCTTTCCGCAAGTCGTTATCTCAACATCATTTTTCTCCAGTAGATATTTTATGTGGTTCTCAACAGCCTTCCAGTAACCCGGGTACTTCGGTAACTCGTATGGATGAATCAACAATACTTGAATACCGCCAATAAACAGCATATCTTCAAATCCTTGCTTAATCTCTTTTTCGTATTCCTCAGGAGTATGGAAACGTTTGTGAAGCGGACACCACCTATCCCAAGGTGCTTGAACAGGAATTTCCACTAACCGTCCAATCTCTCCTTTCTCCCAGTTATACACATAATTAAATGGCCAAGGAAATTCCCGGAAGGGCAAATTGCTTTGAGGAGAAGCTGACGAATCCCACTTGAAACCACTGTTTTCAAGTGCCATAAGTGTATCGACATTTGCATATAATCCGGGTGCTCTAAATCCTTCAATACTGATTAAAAGCATGTCTTCAATCATCTTTTTCATGGGACAATTCTTTGATATTGTATTTTCCTATTCTGTTTATCGAAGCGTTGTGCACACTTATCTATACCTTGATGCACATCTCCGTGCCCCGCTATTTCTATAAGTTTTTCGTTGGCAAGTTTTCTCGCAATATGAGGATTGTTAGAGACTTGGCTTCCAAGCATAAACCACGTGGAAGGAATCCTTTTTTCTCTAAGAAATTTAAGAATGGGAGAAATGCCTATTCTGAGTAAAATTTCGTCGAAGCAACGGTTCCACCACCAATACCTCTTAATATTGGAGTATTTTGCCAATCCTTCAAAGTCAAAGGTGAGAATAACAGCTGATCTTTTTTCATTTTTCCAGAAAGATTTTCTAACGAAAGGTTTATCTGAAAGTAAGTAATGAAGAGCCGCGAAGTACATAAGCGGTGCACACCTTAACGTTTCGATGTACTCGTCTCCCAAAGTTACGGCAGCATATCTTAATGCCCTAAGCTGGCCGCAAATCAAAAGCGGATGGTTAAGCTTGTTCTCTGAGAGATAGAGCACGATATGCTCCTGAGTAGGATACTTTGTCTCTCTCAGTTTAACATTCAAAAGGACATTACCAATGCCTAAGGAATAATACTGAAAGAATCTGGCTAGTGAGCTTGAATCGTTAACGGTGCCTTTACCACGCGCGTTTTTAACCTCCCCAAAGGATATTGGAAAACCTTCTAAGGACTCTATCATTCCTGTAAATTTTGAATCGTGACTTATTAGAAGAGAACCTCCATTTTTAAAGTATTTTGATAAGTTTTCTCTATCTTTAGAAATGGCTGAATCAGGCTCTATGAGTAAGGGAGTATTGAAGTTGTCCATAACCAGTTCCAAAGGATATCCGAATTCGCGTCCAATTAGCCAAGCTATTCTATCTGACCAGGGTTGATAACCATTTCGTATTCCAATTCTCAGATCCCTCGGGGTCAAAGTTAATGACTCAACTGGAAACTTTAGGTGTTTATAAAGAATTATGGGCTATCCAAAAGATTTTGATGCTCTTTAATATGTAGCATAAGTGTACTAAATTTAAGTCATCAAACTATCGGCTATTTACGATTTCTGTATACGACCCCGTGGCACGATATGTTTATTTGATGGCTATTAGCAAACTTGCTGTAGAATGCAAAAACTATCTCTTGCGACCAGCATGCTTTGGTCTTGGCTTGAAACCTGGATTGATCAGGAGGGGGGTGTACACAGTTATGTTGTTTACCATCATAGGGATAATCTTAAAATTCTGTCTTCTGATACTTGGACTCAGTCAACTTGCATACTTGGCCTTCTTGGCTTGCACAGAGCAAGCGGCGAGAAGAAGTGGCTTCTTCAGGCAAAAAGGCTTTCAGCATACTTAGCGAATAGTTACATCAAAAGCATCCACGTCTTTAGAAATTCTAACTTTGACAGGAAACCACTTGGCCAACCTGCCCTCGAGGGTAATGCTTTACCATCCTATGCCCTACTAGAAACATCCAAGCTTTTAGGAGGGAGTGAAGAATATGAGCTTTTTACAGAAACAGCTAGGGACAACATAGCTAACTTTCTTTTGAAAAATTGGGATGAGTCTACAGGCGCCTTTAAAAGTATATATCATGGGGGCTACGCTCATATTCATAACAAGAACAGCTTGACAATAATGGCTATTCTTTCCTTACTCGATATGGAAGAGTCAAATGAGGCACTTATGAATAAAGCATTGAGAACAGGGGAATTCATAGTAAATCGTCAAGTTAAGAGCGGAGTTTTCGAAGGGGCTTACCCTTATGCTGACAACGATACAAACTTCAGGACAACCTATTCGTTGATAACGAGCCTGGGCTTACTGGAACTGTATCAAAGGATTGATAAAATGCTTTTTTTAGAAAGCGTCGAAAAAGCTCTGCAGCATCTCGCCAGCTTCGTTGATAAGGAAACCGGGTTAATATGCCATGTTCACAAGGCCGGATACCCTCAATGGATACTTGACACGTTTCTTCTGTTGATGGTTGCCAAGAAGCTGTTAAAATTCGGCCGTCAGGTCCCTATAAACATAGGGCAGATTTTAAACGGTCTTTTAAACCGGCAGTATCCAACTGGAGCTTTCCCACTTTCAATCGGGTTCGAAGACCTCTGGTTCAAGAAGAGGCTGCCTTCGAGGCCTGAGATTAAAAGGTGGAGGGACTTGCTTCCTGTTCCTGCTTTGAACTCATGGATTTTATGGGCGATTTCTGAACTATTACCCAAGGGAACAAGCCTACCATCATCTTCTAAAAGCTTTCCTTTCGTCCTTCTGACGGATGCTGAAGAGACAGAGGGCCCCTTCAGGATTACAGAATATGAAGACCAACTTGTTTTTGAAAAGCTTCCTGAAAACAGGGTTGTTGCCATATTCAGAAAAAGGGCTGAGCTCGCCGACTTATGTTTAATCAAGGAGCGTGGAGACTATTGGAAAACAATCGACTCTATAATGAGATATCCGGAACCGTTGCGAAAGCTAATACTGACCGTACCCTACAGGTTTTTTAACACGAGGAAACGAGAATCAAAACTTATTGATTTATAGTCAAGATATGTATTTAAAATCCATAATGCTTATAAGCATTCCTTAGAAATGTAAAAAAAGAGAACATATGTCTAGAGAACGATTAAAAAAAATATTAGCGGTGTTAAGCATAGTGTTAATCGCAAATGGTGTCACGATTGCATTGGCTGAGGGTTATTGGTCTGCACCAAAGATTACAATAATCACCAGTGGCCCGGGTCAACCAGTTACATTTAGAATCCACTTTTATCTACTAAGGTATTCAGGCACCTATAATAGTTGGACTCTTATAGGTCCTAGTACATTGAATCCAAATCTTTGGAAAATTGAACTGCCGAACGGAATCTACCCGGCGCCTGCCGTAAGAGTATGGGATCCTGACGGTGTAGAGTACCAATGGGTCGGACCTGTGATAGTTGTGCAAAAACCAGGTGTAAATCCAGGAAATCCAGGAGCTGATGAGGGGTACTATGTAGACATTGTCTTTGACCCGAACGATCAGGACGGATGGTCGAAAAAACCCGACACAAGCAAAACTGGCTGGTATAGGGTTGATTTCGACGGGAGAATCTTCTTAAGTGATGGCAAAGAGGAACCATTTATGTGGACACGATACTTCGATATAGAACACAGATTCTATGTTCCGGAACTGCCTGCTCTCTCGTTGGCGCTTGTCTTCTCGGGTCTCACAATGCTATTTTTCAGAAAACGACTAGCAAAGTAAGCACTGTTTGCAAAGCTTTCCCGATTGATCGAGCTTTCTTCCTACAAAAACTATTTATGCAGGATATGGAAGAGTTGAGTAGGTTGAATCTAATTCCAAGAAAAATATTGCGCAATAAGCACTACTTATTTCTAGTCGCATTATTCCTATCCTCAATTAATCCATTGACCATTTTATTGTTGAACATAAGCTGGACGTTTACCTTTGCTGTACTATTTACATTTTTTATCTGGCTCTTCATAAAATGGGAGGACTTCCTGAAGTTGGAGTCTAAAGGTAGTTTTTACGAGATTATTTTGGGAGCTTTATTGATAGCTGGCAACCTGGTTAGAAACATTGTTAGCACCAATTCCTTCGGCATATTTGACATGCTTGTCATGCTCGTTGGCCTTTATTCTATTTTCTTCGGCATCAGAGCCACAAGGTTTTTCGCACCGCTCATAGCCTACACCATCATCCTTTTGGTTGGTTACCGGCTGGAGTTTCTGCTTGAACAGGTCAA